>NZ_CP108002.1:0-302597 GCF_041435055.1 Streptomyces sp. NBC_00341
GGCCCACCCACCAGAACACGAGCTGGGAGTGGGCCAAGTTCGAGGCCTGCAACCACCGTTTCGTGCACGTCGACGAGCCGGGCTGGGGTGTCGCGATCGTGAACGACGCGACGTACGGCCACGACGTGACGCGTGCCGTGCGGACCGGGACCGACGCCGGCACGACCACGACCGTACGGGCGTCGCTGCTGCGTGCGCCCCGCTACCCCGACCCCGAGACCGACCAGGGCGTCCACCGGTTCCACCACGCACTGGTGCCGGGCGCGACGATCGGTGACGCGGTCCGCGAGGGCCACCGGGCCAACCTGCCGGAGCGCCGGGTCACCGGCACCGCCGCCGAGGTCGCGCCACTGGTGACGGTGGACAACGACGCCGTCGTGGTCAGCGCGGTGAAGCTGGCCGACGACCGCAGCGGTGACCTGGTCGTACGCCTCTACGAAGCGCATGGCGGACGGGCCCGCGCCACCGTGCGCGCCGACGGCTTCGCCACCGCGAGGGCCGTCCCGACGGACCTCCTGGAGCGCCCGCTCACCGACGCCGAACCGCCGGCGGAGAACGCCGGCGGCGTGGTGCTCGCGCTGCGGCCGTTCCAACTGGTCACCCTGCGCCTGCCCCGCGCCTGACGACCTGCCGCCCGGGACGGCGGCACCCGTGCCGGGACGCCGGCGGCGCACAACCCGCCGCCGACGTCCCGGTGGGCCGGACGGCCTGTACGTACCGGAAGAGGACCGAAAGAGGACCGAAAGAGGGCCCCCGCATGACAGCCCGAGCCGCACACCCCGGACCACCGGAGCCGCAGGAACCACCCGGCCCACCAGAACCCCCCACCCCACCGCAGCCGCAGCAACGGCCCGAACCACCCGGACCGCCGGAGCCGTCCGAGCGGCCGGCAGCGGTCTGCGTCATGGACCCCGCCGTGGCCGATTCCGTACTCCCCGCAGACCTGCGCACCCGCCTCTCCGACGTGGTCCGCCTCGCTCCCGCCCCCGTCGGACACGATCTGGCGGCCGCCCTGGGCGACGCGGAGATCCTGATCAGCGGCTGGGGCTGCCCCCGGCTCACCGCCGGAGTCCTCGCGCACGCGCCCCGGCTGCGCGCCGTCATCCATGCCGCCGGGACCGTCAAGTCCCTGGTGAGCGAAGCGGTGTGGGAACGCGGCATCGTGGTCTCCTCGGCCGCCGACGCCAATGCGGGGCCCGTCGCCTCTTACACCGTCGCCCTCATCGGCCTCGCCGCCCGCCGGACCCTGACGATGGCCGCCGGATACCCCGGCGTGTGGCCCGGCGCCGCCGACCGCTCCGGCGCCGACGGGCTCACCGTGGGCATCGTCGGCGCCTCGCGCATCGGCCGCCGGGTGATGGCCGAACTGGCCAGATCCGGCGCGGGCCACGAGATCCTGCTGTACGACCCGTATGTCACGGATGAGACCGCGCGCCTGCTCGGCGCGCGGCGGACCGGCCTCGCCGAGCTGTGCCGGCTGTCCCGGGTGGTGAGCGTTCACGTCCCGCTGCTGCCGGAGACGGAGGGCCTGATCGACGCCGCCATGCTCGCGCTCCTGCCCGACGGAGGCGCGCTGATCAACACCGCCAGGGGCGCCGTCGTCGACACGGACGCCCTCGCCCGGGAGTGCACGACCGGCCGCATCGAGGCCTACCTCGACGTGACGGACCCCGAACCCCTGCCCGTGGGCCATCCGCTGTCGGCCCTGCCGAACGTGCTGCTCACTCCGCACATCGCCGGCGCACAGGGCAGCGAGGTGCGACGGCTCGGACAGTACGCGGTCGAGGAGACCGAACGCTGGGTGGCGGGGGAACCGCTGCTCGGCGAGGTCACCCGCGAAGCACTCCCGCGGCTGGCCTGACCCGGCGGCGCGAACCGCTCGCTCACTCGCCACCCCCCCATGGACGTCACATCACTCATCGCACCACCTCACGCAGCCGGCCCCGAGACGCGGCCGACCACGCCTGATCCCCGGTGAAAGGGCTTGATGTCATGACAACACTTGAGCAACCGGCCGCCCGCGCGGCCGAGGAGGGCGGGCAGGCGGGCCGCGAGCGGCCCGGCCGCCCACGCCGCCGACGCGACACCGCCCTGTTCTGGTTCCTGATCCCGGGCACCGTGGTCCTGCTGCTGTTCCACTACATACCGCTGCTGGGCAACGTCATCGCGTTCCAGGACTATCAGCCCTACATCGGCATACTGCACAGTCCGTGGAACGGGCTGAAGAACTTCGAGGTCCTCTTCAACGGCGACGACCAGTTCGTCCGCGCGCTCGTCAACACGCTCGAACTCACCCTGATCCAGGTGGTGTTCGTCTTCCCGGTGCCGATTCTGCTGGCCCTGGCGCTGAACAGCCTGGTGAGCGAACGGGTCAAGAAGTGGGTGCAGAACGTCCTGTACCTGCCGCACTTCCTGTCCTGGGTGGTCGTCGTCGCCCTCTTCCAACAGCTGCTGGGCAACGGCGGCATGCTCAACCTGTTCCTCCAGGCCCACGACATGGGCACCTGGAACATCATCGGGAACCCCGAGCTGTTCAAGACCCTGCTCACCTCCCAAGTCATCTGGAAGGACACCGGCTGGGGCACGATCCTCTTCCTGGCCGCGCTCTCCCGCGTCGACAACGACCTCTACGAGGCGGCGGCCATGGACGGCGCGAGCCGGCTGCGGCAGACCTGGCACGTCACCCTGCCCGCCCTGCGCGGACTGGTGATCCTGCTCCTCATCCTGCGCCTCGGTGACGCCCTGTCCGTCGGCTTCGAACAGATCCTGCTGCAACAGGGAGGTGTCGGCCTGGAGAACAGCGAGGTCCTGGACACCTACGTCTACAACCACGGCCTCATCGGCGGGGATTGGGGCGTCAGCGCCGCCGTCGGCCTCGTCAAGGGAGTCATCGGGGTCGCGCTCGTCCTGGGCGCCAACAAGATCGCCCACCTGTTCGGCGAGGAAGGAGTGTACAAGTCATGACAACACTGTCGCCCGCACACCCGGTGCGCCGCAGGCCCCGCAGGTCCTACAGCGCCATCCCCGGGGAAACGCCGGGCTCCCTGCCGTGGCGCACCCTCAAATCGCTGATCCTGCTGATCTGCGTCGTGCTGGTCCTGCTGCCGTTCCTCGCGATCATCTCGACCTCGCTCGCCGACACCGGCCAGGTCACCAGGGCCGGCGGCTACGTCCTGTGGCCCGACAACCCCAGCTGGTCCGCCTACTCGGCGCTGCTCTCCGGCGGCCTGGTGTCCAAGGCCATGCTGGTCAGCGTCGGCATCACCGTGGTCGGCACCGCGCTGAGCCTCGTCTGCTCCATCATGCTGGCGTACGGGCTCAGCCGGCCCGGCTCCTTCGGCCACCGGCCGGTCCTCATCATGCTGCTGATGACCATGCTGTTCGCCCCGGGCGTCATCCCCAGCTACCTGATGGTCAAACAGCTCGGCCTGATCAACAGCTACTGGTCGCTGATCCTGCCGACCATGATCAACGCGTTCAACGTGATCGTGCTGCGGTCCTTCTTCATGAGCATCCCCAAGGAGCTCCTGGACTCCGCGCGCATCGACGGCGCCTCCGAGACGACGATCCTCACCAGGATCGTGCTCCCGCTCTCCAAAGCCGCGGTGGCCGTCATCGGCCTGTTCTACGCGGTGACCTACTGGAACGCCTTCTTCAACGCGCTGCTCTACATCAACGACGCGTCCAAGTGGCCCATGCAGCTCGTGCTGCGTACCTATGTCGTCAACAACGCGGCGCTCAGCGGCGGTCAGGTGGACGTCGCCGCCGGGGCGCCGCTGCCGCCCGCCCAGTCCCTCCAGGCCGCGATCCTCGTGCTGTCGATCGTGCCCATCGTGATCGTCTACCCCTTCCTCCAGCGCCACATGAACAAGGGCGTGATGGTCGGAGCGGTGAAGGGATAAGGGGATAAACTGTCATGAACTCATCACTCAGTCGTCGCGGCTTCCTCGCCTCGGCCGCCGGTGTCACGGCCGGCCTGACCCTGGCCGGCTGCGGGGACTACCGCCCCGTGTCGACCAAGGCCGCCAACGCCAAGGTCCCGCTGCCCGCCTACATCCCGTACAACGGCGTCCCGACATCCATGCCGGCCACCGCCGCCGGTGTCGCGCCCGGGTATCTCAACTTCCCGGCCAAGCCGGTGAAGTCACTGCCGGGCGGCCCGCCCGCCAAGGGCCCGGCCATCGACATCATGACGCTGATCTTCAACCCGGTGCCGCCGCCGGTCACGGACAACGTCATGTGGCAGGCCCTGAACAGGAGCGTCGGGTGCGATCTCAACTTCCAGATCTCACCGGTCAGCGACTACCCGAACAAGTTCGCCGTGACCGTCGCGGGCGGCGATCTGCCCGACACCATGCTGATGCTGCCGCCGAGCCAGAACTCCGCCGCCACACCGGGCATGCTGGACGCGCTCTTCCAGGACCTGACCGAGCATCTCTCCGGTGACGGCATCCGGGACTACCCGTACCTCGCGAACATCCCGTCCCCCTCCTGGGCGCCCTGCGTGCTCAACGGCGGTATCTACGCGATACCGATGCCCCGCCCGCTCTCCGGCGGCCCGATCTTCACCCGGCTCGACCTGATCCGCGCACGCGGTCTCGACCCGGACCCGAAGAGCTGGCAGGAGTTCTTCCGGCTGTGCAAGGACGTCACCGACCGCAAGCACAGCCAGTACGCCATGGGCGACCCCATCACCGCGTTCGACACCGTGATGCAGATGCTCGGGGGACCCAACAAGTGGCGTGAGGAAGGAGGGAAGTTCACCTGGTGGTTCGAGACCGAGGAGGCCAGGCAGACCCTGGACGCGGTCCGCCGGATGACCAAGGCCGGCGTGATGCACCCGGACGCCTACAGCGTCACCGGGAAGGTGAAGGACTGGTTCGGCACCGGACAGACTGTCCTGAACCCCGACGGGCCCGTGGCCTGGAACGACTACTACTCCATGTACGCCCCGGCCACGAAGGGCTTCGAACTCGGCTACCTGCTCGCGCCCGGCTGGGACGGCGGCGAGGGCGTCCAATGGCAGGGCCAGTCCTACTACGGCATGCTCATCATCAAGAAGGCGCCCAAGGAGCGGATCAAGCAGATCCTGCGCGCGATGAACGCACTCGCCTCGCCCTTCGGTACGGACGGCTACCTGCTGCGCAAGTACGGCGTCCCCGGCGCGGACCACACCCTCAAGGGAACCGACCCGATCCTCACCCCGAAGGGCCAGGCCGAGGTCACCCTGCCGACGATCTTCGCCACGGACGCGCCCTTCACGCTGTACTACCCGTCCGGGCCGGAGATCGTGAAGACGCAGTACGCGTTCCAGAAGGAAGCGGTCGAACGGCTGCTCGCCAATCCGACCGAGGACCTCTACTCGCCGACCAACGCCAAGATGTCCGCGCTGCTCCAGAAGACCCTGGACGACACCCGCAAGGGCATCATGCAGGGCCGCGTCCCCCTCAAGGAGTGGGACGAGGCGATGCGGAACTGGCGCAAGCAGGCCGGCGACCGGATCCGCGCGGAGTACGAACAGGCATGGGAGAGCCGCCAGTCATGAACCGCACCCCCGCAGAGGACCGCGCCCACTGGGAGCGCACCGCAGACCGGATGCTGCTCGCCGTACGGCCGTACGCCACCGACGAGCACGCCCTGATCAGCCTGCCCGGCGTCCCGAGCCACAACGGCGCGCACAGCGACGGGCTCGAAGGCTTCGCCCGCACCTTCCTGCTGGCCGGATTCCGGCTGGCGGGAGCGGGCGGAGCCGACCCGCTCGACCTCGCCGGCTGGTACGCCGCGGGCCTGGCCGCGGGCACCGACCCCGCGAACCCGGAGCGCTGGCCCACCTTCGCCGAACGCGGCCAGGCGAAGGTCGAGGCCGCGTCGATCGCGATCGCCCTGCACGAGACCCGGCCGTGGATCTGGGACCGCCTCGACGACCGGGTCCGGCAGCGGGTCCTGGACTGGCTGGCGCCCATGGTGGGCGACCCGATGCCGGGCAACAACTGGATCTGGTTCCAGGGCGTCACCGAGGCGTTCGCCCGCACGGCCGGCGGACAGTGGCGCCAGCAGGACCTCGACCGGGTCATCGCCCTCACCGACGGCTGGTACGCGGGCGAGGGCTGGTACTCGGACGGGCTCACCGGCGCCGCCCACCGCAACTTCGACCACTACAACGGCTGGGCCATGCACCTGTACCCGCTGTGGTTCTGCCGCATCCTCGGCGACGCCGCGCCCGCCGGACTCCTCGACCGCTACCGGACCAGGCTGCACCGCTTCCTGGCGGACCAGCGGCTCCTGATCGGCGGCAACGGCTCACCGCTCGTCCACGGCCGCTCCCTCACCTACCGGCACGCCGCGCTCGCCCCGCTGTGGACCGGCGCACTGTTCGACGCCACACCGCTCGCGCCGGGGGAGACCCGGGCGCTCGCCGGCCGGATGCTGGACCACTTCACCGACCACGGCGCCACCGACGAGCACGGCCTGCTGACACTCGGCTGGCACCGGCCCTTCCGCGGCATTTTGCAGGGGTACTCGGGCCCCGCGTCCCCGTACTGGGCGAGCAAGGGGTTCATCGGCCTCGCCCTGCCGCCCGAGCACCCGGTGTGGACCGAGGCGGCGCCCCCGCTGCCCGTCGAACAGGGCGACTTCACGCGGACCCTGACCGCGCCCGGCTGGCTCGTCTCCGGCACCGCCGCCGACGGGGTCGTCCGCGTCGTCAACCACGGCGGCGACCACGCGGACCCGGCCCGCCCGCACGCCGACGACCCCGGCTACGCCCGCTTCGCCTACTCGACGCACACCGCCCCTGAGACCCCCGGCGACCCCACCGTCCCCGGCGGCAGCGCGGACGCGGAGCCGCTCGACAACGCGGTCGTCCTGCTGGACGCGGCGGGACGCGCCTCGCACCGGCGCCCCGCGGAAAGGATCTCCATCGACGGGGCCACGGCCGTCTCCCGGTCCCGCGCGCACTGGCCGAAGGATGCGACCTGGGACGTCTTCGGCGGGCCCGACACCCCCTACACCCTGGGCCCCTGGATCACCACGGGGTCGGCCCTGCGGGGGTCCGTCGAGGTGCGCGCCGTACGGGTCGACGGCTGTGCCGAGGACCGTGCGGACGGCGGCGCGGCGGCCGGTCACCGGCTGCGTGTCGGTGGCTGGGCGCTGGCCGTCGATCCCCGCTCCGGGGCCGGCGCCGCAACCGTGGAGGGGGCCGCGGCCCGGGTCGAGGGAGCCGACGGGCTGGTCTCCGTCGTCATCGGGGCACACGGGCTGCCCCGCGCGGCCTCGGTGGCCGGAGCCGGCTCCAACGCCCTCGGAGGCACCTCCGCCACCCCGGTCGTGGCGACCGAGGGACCCGTCACAGACGGCGCGATCCACGTCGCCCTCGTCCACCTCGGCGGCACCGGCCCCGGCGCCCTGCCCCAGGTCACCACCCGCGCCGAGGGCGACGCCCTGCTCGCGGACGTCACCTGGGCCGACGGCGCGCACGACACCATCCGGCTGCCCGCCCCCGACGACTCCGCGTACGACCCCTGGAAGGACCAGCTCCGTGCATGACGACCGCCGGATCATCGAGGCCCGGATCCGCAAGCTGCTCGACCGGGTCGTTCGCCCCGCCGTCTACAGCGCCGTACGCCCGCTGGCCCTGAGCGCCTGGCGCGTGGACGGCGAGCCCGTCCCCGTCGCCGAGGCACTGGGCGCCGACTACGAGCCCTTCACGGTCGGTGACGCCTGGGGCAGCCCCTGGCAGACGACCTGGATGCGGGCCCGCACCGACATTCCCGGCGACTGGTCGGGGCGCCGCGTGGAGGCGGTCTTCGACCTCGACTTCGACCTGTCCAAGGGGCCCGGCGGCCAGGCCGAGGGCCTGGTCCACGACGGCCTGGGCACGCCACTCCAGGGCCTGCACCCGTACAACCGCAGCGTGCTCCTCGACGACTCCGCCGCCGGAGGCGCCACCGTCGACCTGCTGATCGAGCTGGCCGCCAACCCGCCGATCGTCGGCAGCGCCGGACTCCACCTGCACCACGGCTCCCTGGAGACCGCCGGAAACGCTCCGCTCTACCACCTCAAGCAGGCCGACATCGCGGTGCGCGAGGAAGACGTGTGGCACCTCGTCCACGACATCGAAGTGCTCGACGAGCTGATGCACGAGCTGCCGCTCAGCTCCACCAGGCGCCACGAGATCCTCTACGCCCTGCGCCACGCCGCCGACGCCGTGGACCCGGCGGATGTCGCCGGAACGGCGGCGCGGGCCAGGGGGCTCCTGGCCGACGTGCTGTCCCGGCCCGCGCACGCCTCCGCGCACACCCTCTCCGCCGTCGGCCACGCACACATCGACTCGGCATGGCTGTGGCCGGTGCGCGAGACCGTACGCAAGTGCGCGCGCACCTTCACCAACATGACCACCCTCGCCCAGGAATACCCCGAGCTGGTCTTCGCCTGCTCCTCCGCCCAGCAGTACGCGTGGATGAAGCAACAGCGCCCGGACATCTACGCCCGGATGAAGAAGGCGGCGGCCGACGGCAACTGGGTCCCGGTCGGCGGCATGTGGGTCGAGGCGGACGGAAACCTGCCGGGCGGTGAGGCGCTCGCCCGCCAACTCGTCTACGGGCGGCGCTTCTTCGCCGAGGAGTTCGGCGTGGATCAGCCCGGGATCTGGCTGCCCGACTCGTTCGGGTACACCGCCGCCTACCCGCAGCTCGCCAGACTGGCGGGCGCCGAGTGGTTCCTCACCCAGAAGCTCTCCTGGAACGAGACGAACCGGCTGCCCCACCACACCTTCGAATGGGAGGGCATCGACGGCTCGCGCATCTTCACCCACTGCCCGCCCGTCGACAGCTACAACGCCTCACTGACGGCCAGGGAGAACGCCCACGCAGAGGGCAACTTCAGCGACAAGGGCGTCGCCACCCGCTCCCTCGTCCCGTTCGGCTACGGGGACGGCGGCGGCGGCCCCAGCCGCTCGATGCTGGAGAAGGCGCGCCGACTGCGCGACCTCGAAGGCTCACCGAAGGTCGTGGTCGAATCACCCGACGCCTTCTTCGAGGCGGCGCGCGCCGAACGCGAGGGCGCGCGACTGCCCGTCTGGCGCGGCGAGTTGTACCTGGAGAACCATCGCGGCACCTACACCAGCCAGGCCCGCACCAAGCGGGGCAACCGGCGCAGCGAGGCGCTGCTGCGCGAGGCCGAGCTGTGGGCGGCCACCGCCGCCGTACGGTCCGGCGCGCCCTACCCGTACGAACGGCTCGAATCGCTGTGGCAGCGGGTCCTGCTCAACCAGTTCCACGACATCCTGCCGGGCTCGTCCATCGCCTGGGTGCACCAGCAGGCCGAGCGGGAGTACGGCGGGATCCACGCCGAACTGGAGACGCTGATCGCAGACGCGGCCGAGCGGCTGCCGGGCCGGCCCGCACTGCTCAACGCCGGGCCGTACGCGCGCCGCGAGGTCGCCGTGCTCGCCGGCGACCCGGGGTTCCCCGGCGCACAGCGCCTCGCCGACGGGCGTACGGCCGTCCTCGCGGAGACCGGACCGCTGGCCTCCGGCGGCGCGGCAGAGGCCCGCGAGCCCGTCACGGCCCGCGCACAGGACGGCGGATTCGTCCTCGACAACGGGGTGCTGACCGTCGTCGTGGACCGGCGCGGCCTGGTCACCTCGGTGTACGACCACGCGGCACGGCGGGAGGCGATCGCCCCCGGCGCCGTCGGCAACCTCCTCCAGCTCCACCCCGACGACCCGAACTTGTGGTCCGCGTGGAACATCGACTCGTACTACCGCGACGTCGTGCACGACGTCGACACGTGCGAGTCGGTGGCACTCGCGGACGAGGGCCCGCTGCTCGCGTCGGTGCGCGTCGAGCGCGTTCACGGCGACTCGCGGTTCGTCCAGCACATCGAACTCGCCGCCGAGAGCCGCCAGGTGACCGTCCGCAACGATATCGACTGGCAGGAACGCGACACGGTGCTGAAGGCGGCCTGGCCGCTGGACGTGCACGCGGAACGGGAGAGCGCGGAGATCCAGTTCGGCCATGTGCAGCGGCCCACCCACGAGAACACCAGCTGGGACGCCGCCCGCTTCGAACTGTGGGCGCACCGCTGGGTGCATGTGGGCGAGCGGCGCTGGGGCGCCGCACTGCTGACCGACTCGACCTACGGGCACGACGTGCGCCGCGACACCCGCCAGGACGGCGGGACCACCACGACGCTGCGCCTGACCCTGCTGCGCTCCCCGCACAGCCCCGACCCGCAGGCCGACCGGGGCACCCACCGCTTCGGCTACGCGCTGCTGGCCGGCGCCGGGATCGAGGAGGCCGTCGCGGGCGGCTACGCGCTGAACCTGCCGCTGCGGGCGGCCCCGGCGGAGACGGCCGCACTGGTCACGCTCGACACCACGGATGTGGTGGTGGAATCCGTCAAGCTCGCCGACGACCGGAGCGGCGACGTCGTGGTCCGGCTGTACGAGGCGTGCGGGGGAGCGGTCAGGGCCGGCCTGAGCGCCGGATTCCCGCTCGCCGGGGCACAGGACTGCGACCTGCTGGAGCAGCCGGAGCGCGAGCTGGCGCCGGAGGACGGGGCCGTCGCCCTCGCGTTCCGGCCCTTCCAGATCCGTACGCTGCGCCTGCGACCGGCGGCGAGGAAGTGAAGTCACCCGGAGAGAGGGACAGTTGTGCCGCGGGGCGCGTCCGCCCCCGACGCACTGTCCCACCCGCGTCGTACCATTCCATCGATTCTGTTGCCGTCGCAGGCGAGGCGGCGATTTCGCCGCCGCCGCGCGCCGAGGCTGGGAGAGGCACGTTGACGAGCAAGACGGCGAGCACGGAGAAGGGCGCCATCCGGCGTGGCACCAACCTGCCGAGGATGGGGGACTTCAACGAGTCCGTGATCCTCGACGCCATCCGCCGGCGGGGGCGCGGCGGCCTGAGCCGGGTGGAGCTCGCGCAGGCCACCGGGCTGTCCGCGCAGACCGTCTCCAACATCACCCGACGCCTGCTGGACCAGGGCCTCGCCCGCGAGTCGGGCAAGCACAACACCGGCAGCGGAAAGCCCCGCACCCTGCTGGAGATCGTCCCCACCTCCCGGTACGCGGTGGGTGTCCATCTCGACCCCGCCGTGATCACCTGCGTCCTGGTGGACCTGCTCGGGAAGGTCGTGGCCCAGCGCAGCCGGCGTACCCCCAGTGGCGGCGACACCGACGGCACCGTCGCGGACATGGCCGCGTCCGTGTCCGGGATCGTGGCGGAGTCCGGGATCGACGACGGACGGATCCTCGGCCTCGGCATCGCCGCGCCGGGCCCCATCGACGTCACCGCGGGGTGGGTGGTGGAGCCGCCCGAACTGCATGGCTGGGGCCGCTATCCGCTGCGCGACCGGCTCAGCGAGGCGACCGGGTTCCCGGCCCTGCTCGACAAGGACGTCACGGCCGCCGTCGTCGCCGAGCGCTGGGCGGGAGCGGCCACCGACAGCCGCAACCTGCTCTTCTTCTACCTCGGTACGGGGTCCGGCATGGGGCTGGTGGTGGACGACACCGTGCTGCGCGGCGTCTCCGGGAACGCGGGCGAGGTGGGCGGGCTCGGCGCCGCCTGCTCGACGCGGACCCTGGTCGAGGAGGCCATCGCCCTCGGCGTGCTCGGGGGCGAGTACACCGTGCTCGATCCGGCCGACGCGCAGAGCGGCCTGGAGCGCCTCGGGCGGCTCGCCGCGGAGGGGGACGCCCAGGCGGACGGCATCATCGAGCGCCTGGGGCTGCGCGTCGGCCGGGGGGTGTGCGCGGCGGCGACCCTCCTCGACGTCGACAGCATCGTCTTCGGCGGACCTGCCTGGCACGTGCTGGGTGAGCGTCTCCTGGCCACCATCGAGCCGATGGTGGCCAGGTCCCCGTTCGTCAGGGCGACCCATGCCACGACCGTCGCCTCGACCACCCTGGGCGAGAACGTGGCCGCCGTCGGTGCGGCCTCCCTCGTCCTGGACCGGGCGCTCTCCGCCCAGCCGAGGTCGCTGCTGCTGGGCTGAGGGGACAACGGGCGAGGGGGCACACGGGCCGGGGGAGCCCCAGGGCATGCGGGCCGGGGCTCCCCAGGGCATAAGGCGCAAGCCGTCATGATGCGTTTGCAATAGCCCGCGCATGCAATTATTGTTATCGCTTGTAAGGCGCTGTTGCATGCGTGCCCCCCCGGAGAGAACGAGACATCATGAGCTCCATCCCGACCATCACCCTCAACAACGGCGTCACCATGCCGCAGCTCGGCTTCGGGGTCTTCCAGGTCCCCGACGAGGAGACCACCGCCGCCGTCGCCACGGCCCTCGATGCCGGATACCGCAGCATCGACACCGCCGCGGTCTACGGCAACGAGCGGGGCGTCGGCCGCGCGCTCGCCGAATCCGACATCGCCCGTGACGAGCTGTTCATCACCACCAAGCTGTGGAACGCCGACCAGGGCTACGACTCCGCGCTGACCGCTTTCGACGCCTCCCTGGACAAGCTCGGGCTCGATCACGTCGACCTCTACCTGATCCACTGGCCGACCCCGGCCCGCGACCTCTACTCAGAGACCTGGCGCGCCCTGGAGAAGCTCCTCGCGGACGGGCGCACCCGCGCCATCGGCGTCTCCAACTTCCAGCCCGCCCACCTGGAGCGCCTGCTGAAGAGCGCCTCCGTCGTCCCTGCCGTCAACCAGATCGAGCTGCACCCCGGCCTCCAGCAGCGGGAACTGCGCGACTTCCACGCCCGCCACGGCATCGCCACCGAGGCCTGGAGCCCGCTCGCCCAGGGCGCCGTCCTGAGCGACGAGGCAGTCGTCTCGCTCGCGGCGAAGCACGGCAGGAGCCCGGCCCAGATCGTCCTGCGCTGGCACCTGCAGACCGGCAACGTGGTCATCCCCAAGTCGGTGACCGAGGCCCGCATCCGCGAGAACCTCGACGTCTTCGGCTTCAGGCTGAGCACCGAGGACATCGAGGCCCTCACCGCCCTGGACCGCGCCCTGCGCACCGGCCCGGACTCCGACACCCTCAACTGACACTCGCCGGCCACCACCACACCCCCCACGCACAAGATCGAGGCACCACCATGACCATCCGCTCCCTGCTGCCCGGCCGCATCGGCTTCGGCACCGCGCCCCTGGGCAACATGTTCCGCGCCATCCCCGACGAAGAGGCCGCCGCCACCGTGCAGGCCGCCTGGGACCAGGGCATCCGCTACTTCGACACCGCCCCGCTGTACGGCGCAGGCCTCGCCGAGATCCGCCTCGGCCACGTCCTCGCCGACAAGCCGCGCGAGGAGTACGTCCTGTCCACCAAGGTCGGCCGGGTCATCCTCGACGAGGTCGAGGACCCCGCGAGCCGCCGACTCGGAGAAAAGGGCGCCCTCTTCGAGCACGGACGCCCCAACAGGATCGTCAACGACTACAGCGCCGACGCGACGCTGCGTTCCGTCGAGGACAGCCTCAAGCGCCTCGGGACGGACCGCCTCGACATCGTCTGGGTCCACGACATCGCCCAGGACTTCTACGGCGACGACTGGCTGGCCATGTACGAGAGCGCCCGCACCGGTGCGTTCCGCGCCCTGACCCGGCTGCGCGAGGAGGGGGTCATCAAGGCCTGGGGGCTCGGCGTCAACAAGGTCGAACCGCTGGAGATGACACTGGACCTGGACGAGCCCCGCCCCGACGCGTTCCTCCTCGCCGGCCGCTACACCCTGCTCGACCACTCACGGGCCCTGCAGCGCCTGCTGCCCGCCGCGGCCGAGCGCGACGTCGACATCGTCGTCGGCGGACCCTACAGCTCCGGCATCCTCGCCGGCGGCAACCACTACGAGTACGCCGAGGCGCCCGCCGGCATCGTCGAGAAGGTGAGCCGGATCAAGGCACTGGCGCAGGAGCACGGCATCGGCATCAAGTCCGCCGCGCTCCAGTTCGTCCTGGCGCACCCGGCCGTCGCCGCGGCCATCCCCGGCGCGACCCGCCCCAGCCGCATAGCCGAGGATCTCGGCGCCCTCACCGAGAACGTGTCGTACGCCTTCTGGAAGTCACTGCGGGACCAGAAGATCATCGCCCATGACGCACCCGTTCCGGTGCGGGAGGCGTCATGACCGCCACCACCGTCACCCTCACCACCGCGTGGTCCGCGGACCGGGTCTGGCAGCTCATCGGCGGTTTCGGCTCCCTGCCGGACTGGCTCCCGTACATCAAGGAGAGCCGGCTCGGCGAGGGTGCCCGGCTGCGCACTCTGACGAACGAGGAGGGCGGCGTCATCGTGGAACGCCTGGAGTCCTTCGACGAGCAGGCCCGCAGCTACGCCTACTCCATAGTCCGGGCCCCCTTCCCGGTCACGGGCTACCGCTCCACGCTCCAGGTTGTCGACCTGGGCGCGGCGGGGTCCAGGGTGGAGTGGTCGGGAACGTTCACGCCGGACGGAGTCGCCGACGGCGAGGCGACCGCCCTCTTCGAGGGCATCTACCGCGACGGACTCGCCGCACTGGAGAAGACCCTCGCCGCCTGACCCGGCGGGCACTCCGGAACAAGGACACCTGAGACACCAGCCGCTCACCGCCCCTGTGCTATCCAGGGGCGGTGACGACTTCTCATCCCTCCGGCAGGGCCTTCGACGCGGTGCTGTGCGATTTCGACAACGTGATCCGGTTCTATGACACGACGCGGTTGACGAGCCTGGAGCGCCTCGCGGGGCTGGCCCCGGGCACGACCATGGAAGTGGCCTTCGCGCCGGAGACGGATCTGCCACTGCTCCTCGGTGAGATCACGCAGAAGCAGTGGGTGGAGTCCATCGCGCTCGGCCTGTCCTGCCGGGTGCCACGGGCGCGGGCTCACGAACTGGGCGCGGCGCTTGCCGAGGCGCCGTTCCGCGCCGACGAGGCGGTGGTGGGCCTGCTCCGTCGGGCGCGCGCTCACATGCCCCTGGTCCTGGTGACCAACGCGACCCTGGAGTTGGAGAGCGATCTGGTGTCGCTGGGGCTGGCGGACTTCGCGGACCACGTCGTGAGCAGTGCCCGGGTGGGGGTGGCCAAGCCGGACCCGAAGATCTACGAGATCGCTGCCGAGCGGGCCGGCGTCACCGTGGACCGATGCCTTTTCGTGGACGACCGGCTGGAGAACATCGAAGCCGCGGTCGCGCTCGGGATGACCGGCGTGCACTACCGCGGACCAGCAGACCTCCAGTCGGCGCTCGGGTCCCTGCTGGACGGCTGAGTTCCTCGGTCGACGCCGCAACAGGTGTGCCGAGAGCCCGATCGCGTTCAAAAACAAATAAGGCTGGTTGATAAGGTAGCCTTAGTACATGAATGAAGATCTGGATCCCGGAAAGGTCGCCGCCTCCCTGCTCGTGGGCGTCGGCGCGCTGCTGCGGCGTGTGCGGCAGGTGCCCACCGGGGGCGGGCTCACGATGCCCGAGCGGACCGCTCTGTCGCATCTGGAGCGTTCGGGGCCCACCACGTCCTCCGCGCTGGCCCGGGACGTGCAGATCACCGCCCAGGCCATGGGGGCGACGCTCGCCGCGCTGAGGTCCAGGGGCCTGGTCGAGCGCAGCCCCGACCCGGACGACGGCAGGCGCGTGGTGCTGACGGTGAGCCAGGCCGGCCGGCGGGAGCTGAAGGACAAGCGCAACGCGCGCACCGAGCTCATCGCCCAGGCCCTGGCCGGCGGCGCGTTCACTCCGGCCGAGCTGGAACAGCTCGCGGCGGCAGGGCCACTGCTGGACCGGCTGGCCCAGAACATCTGAACATCCGGCACCGACGCGACCACGAGGAGTCAGGCGGATGACGGACCCAGCCAGGACGCGCGCCACGCGCAGCTCGCCCGGTGACCGGTACAAGTGGACGGCACTGACGAACACGACCGCCGCGGTCTTCATGTCCGCGTTGGACGGCTCCATCGTGCTGATCGCCCTGCCGGCCATCTTCAGGGGTGTGCACCTGGACCCGCTGGCCCCGGGCAACATCGCCTACCTGCTGTGGATGATCATGGGGTACCGGCTGGTCCAGGCCGTCCTGGTGGTCACGGTGGGGCGACTGGGAGACATGTACGGCCGGGTCCTGATCTACAACTCCGGGTTCGCGGTCTTCACCTTCGCCTCGATACTGCTGTCCTTCGACCCGTTCGACGGGGGCCACGGAGCGATGTGGCTGATCGCCTGGCGCCTGTTGCAGGCCGTCGGCGGCTCGATGCTGACGGCGAACTCGGCCGCGATCCTGACCGACGCGTTTCCCGAGGAACAGCGCGGCTTCGCCCTGGGCATCAATCAGGTCGCCGCCCTGGCCGGGATGTTCATCGGTCTGGTCGCCGGGGGACTGCTGGCGGCCTGGGACTGGCGGGCGGTGTTCTGGGTGAACGTGCCGGTCGGGGTGTTCTTCACGGTCTGGGCCTACCGCACCCTGCGGGAGACCGGAAAGTGCGGCGGCGGCCGGATCGACTGGTGGGGCAACGTCACCTTCGCGGTCGGACTCAGCGCGGTCCTGATCGCGGTCACCTTCGGCCTGCAGCCCTACGGCGGGCACACCATGGGCTGGACCAATCCGCTGGCTGACGGACTGATAGCCGGGGGACTGATCCTCCTGGCCGCGTTCGTCGTCATCGAGAACCGCGTCTCCGCACCCTTGATCGAACTGAGCCTGTTCCGCCTGCGGGCCTTCACCTTCGGCAACCTGGCGGGACTGGCCATCTCGATCGGCCGAGGCGGGATGCAGTTCGTACTGATCATCTGGCTGCAGGGCATCTGGCTGCCGTTGCACGGCTACGACTACAGCGACACGCCCCTGTGGGCCGGCATCTTCATGCTGCCGCTGACGGCCGGATTTCTCGCCGCCGGTCCCGTCTCCGGCTATCTGTCCGACCGGATCGGTTCCCGGGGCCTGGCGACCGGCGGTGCGCTGCTGTTCGGCGCGAGCTTCCTGGGACTGATGTTCCTGCCGATCGACTTCAGTTACTGGATATTCGCTGTGCTGATCACGCTGAACGGGATCGCCAGCGGCATGTTCGCCTCCCCCAACTCCTCCTCGATCATGGGCAGTGTCCCCGCGCGGCTGCGTGGCGTCGCCTCCGGCATGCGTGCCACATTCCAGAACTCCGGCACCGCCGTCTCCATCGGCGTGTTCTTCTCCCTCATGATCGCCGGGCTGGCCGGCAGCCTCCCGCACACGCTGACCAGCGCACTGCAGCAGCAAGGCGTGCCGGCGCAGGTCGCCGCCCAGGTCGGCAGCCTGCCCCCGGTCTCGTCGCTCTTCGCCGCCCAGCTGGGAGTCAATCCGATCCAGCACCTGCTCCAGCCCACCGGCGCTCTCACTCACCTCACCGAGGCGCAGCAACAGGCCCTGACCGGAAGTGAGTTCTTCCCGTCCCTGATCGCCGGCCCGTTCCACTCCGGCCTGATCATCGTGTTCGCCTTCGGCGCCGCTCTCGCGCTGCTCGCCGCGATCGCCTCCGTCCTGCGCGGCAGCAACCCCGCCGCCAAGGCCCCAACGCCGCACGAGACCCAGGCCGCCGACCCCCTCGCGCGACCGCAGGGGTAGCTCAGCGGCCGAGACCACCGAACCGTTTGGCCAGGCAACCGGCCGGCATACACAGGAGAAACAACCGCATGACACTGACAACGATCGATCCCAGGCCCGCGCTCGTCGTGATCGACCTGCAGAAGGGCATCGTCTCCGCCCTGGCCGGCAGTCCACTCGCCACCGCCGCTGTCGGCCGGGCGACTCACCTGGCCGCCTCCTTCCGGCGTCACGACCTGCCCGTGGTCCTCGTCAACGTCACCGGACGCGCGTCGGGGCGTACCGACACCGGACGGCCCGGGAGCAACGGCGGCCTGCCCGCCGGCTGGGCAGACCTCATCGACGAACTCGATGTCCAGCCGGCCGACCACCTGATCACCAAGCGGCGGCGCAGCGCGTTCCACGACACCGGCCTCGACACCCTCCTGCGAGACCTGGGCGTCACCCAGATCGTGCTCGCGGGCATCTCGACCAGCGCGGGCGTCGAGTCGACCGCACGCTCGGCCTCCGACTACGGGTACCACGTCGTGATGGCCACCGACGCCATGGGCGACCCCGATCCCGAGGCCCACCGCCACAGCATCGAACGCGTCTTTCCCAAGATCGGTGAAACCGCCACCACCGCCGAGGTCCTCGACATGGTCGAGGCGACACGATGACGCTGCTCGGCAGGCTCCTGAACAACCGCAGAGCGGGCGAGGCCCACACGGCGTGGAACCTGCCGAACCTCCACGGCCCCGCACTACTGACCCTCACCAGCCGGGACTTCGCCCACGGCGACCCCATGCCACCGCGACACGGTGCGAAGAACATCGGCGGCGAGAACCTGTCGCCCCACCTGGCCTGGACGGCGCCGCCATCCGGAACCGCCCAACTCCTCCTGGTCGTCGAGGACATCGACGTCCCCCTGCCCAGGCCTGCCGTGCACTGCGTGGCCCTCGTCGACCCGGCATCCGGAGAGCTCGCCCACGGCGCCCTCGACGCGCGGCGGCCCGCCACCGGGGTGCGGGTGCTCCGCTCCACCATCGGACGGGGCTACCACGGCCCCGCGCCCATCAAGGGCCACGGACCACACCGCTACACCTTCCAGCTGTTCGCCCTCGCGGCTCCTGTGGACGGCGCCTCCGGCGCGGCGGCGGCCGACCGGGCGCGGCCCCGCGCACTCCTGGGCGCCGTCACCGCACCCGTCCTCGCCCGATCCCGGCTGACCGGCACCTACGAACGCTGACCGCGGGCACATGAGGTCATCGCGACACCTTCCGCGACCGGCTCACGACGACGAGCCGGTCGCACCCTCCCGAACAGGCCCCTCGGACAACGGCCGAGCCGGACCGCCGGCCGGTGCGGCGCCCCGCAGCGCGGCCTCGACGCGGCGGTTGCCGGTCATGGTCGCGGTGAGGGCCGTCATGGTGAGGAGAAGTCCGGCGGCGGCGTAGAGCGGGGTGCGGATGTCGTACGCGGTGGCCAGCCATCCTCCGGCGAAAGCACCGAACGGGGCCGCGCACATGGCGAGCATGCGGGAGGTGGAGGAGACCCGCCCCATCAGCCGGGCCGGGACGATCGCCTGCCGGAGGGAGGGCGCGAGCACCATCGTGGCGCCCATGCCCGCCCCGCAGACGGCGAGCGCGAACCCGGCCACGTACGGATTCGGGGCGGCGGCAAGCCCCAGGACGGCAAGCCCCTCGACCGCGGCCGTGCAGGTCAGCGCGGTGCCGGTGCCGAGCCGCCGGCCGAGGAAGGAGGCGGTGCCCGCACCGAGCAGCCCGCCGGTGGCCTCGGCCGTGAGCAGCAGGCCGAAGCCGAAGGAGCCGATGCCGAGACGGTCGTGCGCGAAGAGGGCGAGGACGGTCTCCACGGCGAGGAAGGCCACGTTCCCGACCGCCGGGCGGAGCGCGAGCCCGAGCAGCAACCGGTCCCGGAACACGTACGAGGCCCCTTCCCGCGCCTCCCGGAGCAGCGACGCGCGGACGACGCCCCCGGCAGGCCGGGGCACGGCGGGCAGCGACCGTACGAGCAGTGCGGAGAGCGCGAACGACACCGCGTCGGCGACCAGCGGAACGGCCCGCCCGAGCGCGAGCAGCGCACTGCCCGCGGGCGGCCCGGCGAATCCCGACATGGCGGTCTGGGCGCCCCGCAGCCGGGAGTTGGCCCGCTCCAGGTGTACGGGGTCGCGGCCGAGCAGATCGGGCAGATAGGCGGTGGCGGCCGTGTCGAAGAACAGTCCGCCGAGGCCGAGCAGGAAGGCGACGGCCGCGAGCAGCGCGATGCTCAGCACGTCGAGCGCGGCGGCCGCCGCCGGTATCGCCAGCAGCAGCGCACGAGCGCTGTCCGCGACCCACATCGTGCGCCGGCGGTCCCAGCGGTCCATCAGGGCGCCGCCGACCACCCCGAAGAGCAGCCACGGCAGCGTCCCGGCGGCCGTCACGGCGGCGAGCGCCATCGGATCCCGTGTCAGCGTCAACGCGAGCAGCGGCAGCGCGGCATGTGTCACGCCGTCACCGAGCGAGGAAACGGTCTGAGCGGTCCACAGCCGCCCGAACCCGGTCGGCAACTTCCGTATTTCAGAGGTCACTTGGCTTCCCCCTCGGCCTGCTCGCGCGGCCCCGGCCGGAACAGGGCGAAGGCGAGCGACACGTCCGGCAGCGACGGATCCGACAGCTGCCGGTACTCGTCGGCCAGCTCCTCCAGCCGTGCCCCCAGCTCCGCGAACTGCTCCTCGGTGAGCCGCAGATGAGCCATCCGTACGTACCGCTCGCCGTCCACGGGCGCCGCTTCCAGGTCCGCCACCGCATGCCGCATCAGCACATCCGGCTGTCCGGTCCCCGGATCCGGCAGCACGATCGCCCGCGCGGCCATCGCGTAGTACCGCTCGGTGACCCCCCGCACCTTCCGCGTCCGCACGACCTTCACCAGACCGGCCCGCTCGAGCAGCCGCACGTGATAGCTGGAACTCCCCTTCGCGAGGCCCACCCGCCCGGCGATCTGCGTGATCGTCGCAGGCTCGAAGCGGAGCACGGCCATGATCCGGTGGCGCGTGAGGCTGGAGACGGCGCGCAGCTGCTCCTCGGTGGTGACGTGAAGCGTCTCGGGAAGGTCATCGGTAGGCATGGGCTCAATGGTCAACGTTTCTTGACCATTGGGCAAGGGGTTTCCGTCAGGTCATGCGGAATTCGCTGTCCGGCGTCAGCCGACGGCCATGTGCAGACCGAGGCCGAGAATCAGGCAGCTGGAGACCGCGGCGGTGACAGTACGGCCGCGAGGACCGGTGAGGGCGCCCCCGAGCAGCCGCCCGCCGCCGGCCAGTAGCAGCTGCCAGCTCGCGGAGGCGAAGGTGATGGCGGTCAGGTAGACGACCGACTCGGCTCCGCTCATGGGCTGTTGAGCCTGCTGCCCGAACACGAGCGTGACGAAGTAGATGGCGGGCCACGGGTTGAGCGCGGTCAGCGACAGATAGGTGACGTAGGCGCGCAGCGGGGTGACGGGCGGGTGGGCCGTGGCGTCCGCGGCGGCATCAGGCCCGCGTCGCAGCGCCGCACGGAGGACGCGCGCCGCCATGACGGCCAGTATCGCGAAGGCGGCCCAGCGCAGCGGTCCCAGCACCGGCCGCACGGCCACCACCAGCGAGCTGCCGCCGAGAACCGCCGCCACCGCATAGCCCGAGTCGGCGGTGGCCGCGCCGAGCGCGGCCGCGGCACCGGTCCGAAACGAGGTCGCCGCGGTCATGTTCACCATCAGCACGGCGACGGCCCCGACCGGCATCGCGAGGCCGTATCCGGCGAGCAGCCCGGCGACGACCGCGGCGGTCACGACGTGGCCCCGCCGCGCACGGACACCCCTCCCGACCGGCCGGACTCCACCGCCCCACCGATGAACGGGCGTTGGCAGCATGCGGACGCGTCGGAGACGGCCACCTCAACATCTTTGATCATGGTTCAGCTGCTCCTTCGACGGGAGGGCGGCGACAGCGCCGCGAGGACCAGGTGAGAGAACCGGTCCGACGTTCAGACTGGAGGACTAAGATCGTTCGCGTCCATCGAAGAGTTGTGCACGGAATCGTGTGAGGAAGCCACATGATCGACCCGCGTCTGCAGACCCTCCGGGTACTTGCCGAGACCGGTACCGTCACCGCCACGGCAGAGTCCCTGCACCTCACCCCCTCGACCGTCTCTCAGCAGCTGCGCCGTCTCGCCGCCGAGCTGAATGTGCGTCTGCTCGAACCGCACGGCCGCCGGGTCCGGCTCACGCCCGCCGCCCGCACACTCGTCGAACACGCGGACGTCCTGCACGCCCAGTGGGAGCGGGCCGCCGCAGACCTGGCCGCGCACCGGAACAACGGCCCGGGTGAGCTGCGTATCACCTCGGTGGCGACGGCGCTCGGCCCCCTGGTAATACCGGCCGTCGCCCGGCTGCTCTCCCGGCATCCGGGGATGACGTACTACATCGGCGAGGATCCGGAGGCCGACCGCTTCCGAATGCTGCTGACCCGTGAACGCGACATCGCCATCGTCATTCCCGCCCCTGGCACGCCCGCCGCCGACGACGAACGCTTCGAACAGCACCTGCTCCTCCAGGAGCCGCAGGACCTCCTGGTCCCGCGTGGCCACCGGTTCGCCGACCGCGCCGCGGTCGAACTGCACGAGGCGGACACCGAGACCTGGCTCCGCGCCGGCGACCCCCGGGACCAGCACCTGCTGCTCACCTCGGCGTGCGCGGCAGCGGGCTTCTCACCCCGCGTCACCCACAACGCCGTCGACTGGTCCGCGATCGCGGCGCTGGTCGCCGGCGGCCACGGCATCTGCCTGCTGCCCCGCCTCGCGACGTTCCCGCAGGGCTATGAGCTCGTACGCGTACCGCTGACCGGCGATGTGCTACCGAGGCGGCGGCTGGTCGGTTTCGTTCGACGCGGTGGGGGGAGCACACCCCTGGTCAGTGACGGGCTGTGGGCGTTGCGGGAGTCCGCTCGGCTCCGGGTACCAGATCTCTCATGACGGCCGGCGGCAGCGAGGGGTTGGCGGCGGCGGCCTCCACCACCTGCCAGTCGTCGTCGGCGAGCAGTTCGACGATGGTCAGGGGCGGAAGGGCCGGGTGACGGGCGGCCAGGGGCCGGGCCCGGCTGTCGGCGAGACAGCCGAGCAGCGCCGGTCCCGTCGCGTGGCGGTGCCGGGCGATCTCACGCAGTGCCTTGCGGGCCGGTGGAACATGGCGGGAAAACTCCTCAAGCAGGGCCGACGGTGCCTCCGGATTGGCCGCCACCCCGGTCATGACCTGGGCTCCGTGCCGTTCGACCATCGTCCGCAGCTGATCCTCCGACAGGCCCGGGTGCGCTGCTATGGACTTGACCACCTTCGCGTCGGGGTCGGCGGCAAGCCTGTCGCGGACCCCGGCCGGCAGATCCCGTCGTTGGGCCAGGAACATCCGTACCGAGGGACTCGACGAGCGGGAAAGATCCTCGGCCTCGGAGGCGGTGGCGGCGGAGATCCGCGGCAGCAGCGTCGGTCCGATCCTGACGGCGGCCGCAAGCCGGGGGAGTACGTCCAGCGGCAGGCGGGGGTTGTGTGCGAGTGTGCGCCGCACATCGTGACCGTGGTCGGCGGCCAGCTTCCGGATGAGCGCCGCGTCGATCCCCGGGTTCCCCGCGAGCTCGGCCCGGACTCCGGGAACGGGATCGTCCGCGAGCTTCAGCCCTGTCTCCGGCGGCAGTCCGGGGCGGGCGGCGAGCGCCCAGCGCAGCATCATGGAGGGGTGACCGGCGAACCGGAGGAGGGCCTCGACCGGCGCGGCGGGGTTCCGCAGGACCCGCTCGGCCGTCTCATGGACGGTGGACTCGTGCGAGCCGTCGCAGGAAGCACCGGAACGCAGATCGCAGTCGGGCCGCGGACAGTACGGGTCGTGCGTGAACGGCACTTCCACGCTGTCGCAGACCAGGCACCGTTCCGCCGGGGGAAGCCCCTCACCGGTGGCGAGCGCGGCCAGGAGGCCCGGTGGCGTGGCCTCGTTCGCCGCGGCCGCGCGGCGGACCTCCTCATGAGGATGACGGGCAAGCCGGGCCGCCATGTCGGCTGTTGTCCACAGCGCCAGCTCCGCGACGACCCGGATGTCCGGGTCGGCGGCGAGCGTCTCCCGTACATCGTCCGGAAGCCCGGGGCAGGCGGCCAGCTTCTCCCGGCGCCGGACATCCGGGTCCGTGGCGAGGAGCCGTGCCCACTGCGGATCCCCGGCACGCGCGTCGAGCAGGGCGAGCGCGGCGCCCGGCTGTGTGACGGGATCGATGTCGGCGGCGGTCAGCAGCCCCTCGTACGCGAGCCGTTCGGCACTCTCCTCGACCCGGGCGGCCAGGGCGACCGCCTGCTCGGGGCTGAGGCCGGCACGGCCGGCCAGGCTCTCGGCGATGTCCGCGTCCGCGACCGTGATCAGGTGCTGGACCAGCTCGGAGGGCAGAGCCGCGTTGACGGCGAGGCCGCACAGTACATGGTTCACAGCAAGACATACTGCCCGGCCCGTAATTGCTCCCACAACCAGCAGCGAACCAGCAGCTGACCGGCAGCGAAACCGCGGCCACCGTCGCTCCGGCGCACAGGACGGACGCCCGGTCGGCCATGCGCGCCGCGCCGGCTCAGCCGAGGATGAACGCACCCCCGGCCGCGACGGCGAGGCCGGGCCCGAAGGCGGCCGCCGGTGTATAGGCGCCGGGCTCCGCGCCACCCCGCACCAGCCGCATGGCGGTCTCTGCGGCGACGTCGGCGGTGTAGTCCATTCCGTCACCTGCCCGCAGCCACCCTTCGCGCCTGGTGCCGTCGGTCCAGGTGATGACGGCGTGCCCCCAGAAGTGCTGCCGGGGCCGGGGCGCGGCCTCGGCCGTCATCCCTGCCATCCGGCGGGTGACCAGGAGCTGCAGAGCAGGGACGGACATCAGCGTCCCGAGCACGGGCAGCGCCGCCCGCACGGCAAATGAGCCCGGGGCCAGGGCAGAGGTGACGGCAACCGATGGTGCTCCGCTCGCCCGCTGCGCCGCCAGGAGCTCGCCCGACGGCACACTCGCGGACGTCACCGTCTGCCCGTCGGGGAGGACGGTCTGCTGGGGAAGCGTCTGCTCGGGTCCCGGCAGCGCGTTGATCTCCTCTCCGACCCGCTCGGCGGCGCGGCGGTAGGCAACGTCGGCGAGTACGGCCGATACGGACGTGCGCACTTCCGAACCTGGGCCGTACCGAGTTCGACGCACCGCCGCGCGTTGTAGGGCTGGTCCGCCCCGAGGGGGAGCAGGACCGACGCCAGACCATGGGCGAGCGCCCCATCAGGCTGCCGTGGCGGCGTTGACCGGGAAGCGGCGGGAGGTGAAGTGGTCGAAGCCGAAGCCGGTGGTCTTGCCGCTCCGGAGGTGGTCTTCCCTCCGCGCCGGCCGCCGGAGTTGCCCGTCCCGCCCGTATCGCCGAATCCGGCGGTCCCGCTGGCGCCGCCATCCGGCCCTGAGTTGCCACCACTGCTGCGCAGCGGGGGAGGAACGCCGGGGTGGTCCCGACGGCCACGACCACGACGTGTGGTGCGGCGCGAATCAGCGCCCCACCAAGGGCGGGCCGGTCCAGCGGGATGTTGAACTATCTCCTATCTATGGTCAAAACGGGTTCACCCAAGGCGCTTTCGTCTGCGCGGCCGCGACCTTCAGCAGGACATAGGGGACATTCGCTGATCTTCTTCTCAGTGTGAGTCGGCCCGGTCCCGGGCCGCCCCGGGTTCCCGCGCTCTGGCTGTCCCGCCGGGTACTCGAGAACCCCCGCTACTCGTCCCCTGGAGTTCCGCATGCCGATCCACCGCATCGCTGCCGCGTCCCTGGCCACCGTGGCCCTCACCCTCGGCGGCGCAGCGCTCCTCACGGCTCCCGCCGGCGCCGCCCCGGCATCCGCGCCCCGGGTGGCCGCCCCCGACCCCGCAGCCTGCGCCGCCGCCACGACCACTACTGCTGCCGCCGTAACCAATGCCAGTACCGCTGCGGTTGCCGCTGCGGCAGACGCGTCCAGCGCCGCGGCAGCCCTCAAGACCCTCACCGCGGCCCTGGCCGCCGTCCCGCCGGACGCGGCCGCCATCGCTGCCGCCAGCACGACCGCCACCGCCACCGCAGCCGCCGCTGTCACCTCGGCCAACGCGGCGGTCGATGCCGACGCCACCGCCGCCACTGCCGCCGCGGCGGCAGTCGCCGCCTGCAAGGCCTAGCGGCCCTCAAGGCCCAGAAAACGGCCAACGATGCGGCTGCCCCCGCCCTCAAGACCGCCGCAGCAGCAGCAGGTTGTGTGCTGCCCGTTGCTGTCCCGCCCCTCCCGGCGTCCTGACACCCCTGGTGGACTTGTCCCAGGAACACGACGGTGCGCGTCGGAGCCGTTGAGGAAACACACCAGGCAGAACCGGTCGGACTACAAGAGACGGCGTCAGGGAAGCGGGTACGGCGGGGACGCAGCCGTGGCCCGTGCGTACGCCGTCGCTTCCCGGCGTTACCCGGTCCGTGCGCACGCCAGATCCGGGGGCTCCTCGCCACTGGGAGTCGGCTCTCCGGCTCTCAGTGGCGAGATGGTCAGCATGCGGCCGTCACAGGCGGGGGCCGCACCCGGTGTCCTCGGCCAGGGGATGGCGCGGGGCACCGGTGGCGGTGGGTCACGGTGTTCCGTGGGCTCCGTTCGCGCAGGGGCTTCCCAAGCCGAAGGTCCCGCCCGTCCCTCCGATTCCGCCGTGGAAGAGGAGGCCACCGGTGGCGTTGCCGCCGGCGCCGCCGATACCGCAGACGCCGTCGGCGCCGGCACCCGACTTGGCGCCGCCGTTGCCCCCGTCACCGCCGTTGCCGCCGAAGTTGAGGGCGCCTCCAGAGCTCAGGCCCCCCGCCCCGCCGATACCTGCGGCACCACCCGGGTAGGCGCCACCGGAGCTGCCGTTGCCGCCGTTGCCGCCGTTGCCGCCCGCGGCGCCGTTGGGGCCGGCGTTGCCACCGAGAGCACCTGCTCCGCCGGAACCACTGCCGAGGCCGGCACCGCCGTTGCCGCCGACACCGCCGACACCGCCCAGAACACCGTTGCCGCCGGGGGGACCCCCCGCACCGCCGGCGCAGTCCCCGGCTCCGGTCGCGGGGCCGCCCGCGGTGCCGGGAAAACCGTTGGGATGGGAGGAGTTGCCATTGGCACCCGCGACGCCCGCGGTGCCGGCGGTGCAGGCGAGGGCGGAGGCCGCGACGGGAGAGCCGAGAAAGAGTGCTGCGCCGGCGAAGAACGTGGGCAGGGCGAGGAGAGTGGCGGTCTGGTTCCTGTTCATGACGGGGTTTCCTCGGACTCAGGTAAAGCGCGGGTCAGTGCGGGTCACTGCATCAGGCCGGTGCGGAATCAAGTGGGGAATATCCGTTCCCCGAACCGGTTTTCGTGCCGCGGGCCGGCCGGAAGTCGGCGAGATCCCGGACTGTTTCCAGTGGGGCAGGCATGTCCTGCTCGCCATAGACGGCCAGGTCATGGCGCCCGGCAAGTCTGAACTTCGCGGCACCCAAGCATCTCTCTGTCAGGCATACCGTGCGGACGGGTAAGCCTGCGGGCCGGACCGTCAGGCTGGAACCGCCCCGCATTTACAGCGTCTGTAGAGGCGGGGCGGCACCGAGGGATACGTGTCGTCCTACGGGAGCTGGCTCGGCAGTCCCCGCGGGGGTCGGTTCAGCAGGGAAGGGTGGAGTTTCCGGCGGCGCCGGTGGCACCGGTAGTGCCGTCCGCAGTGAACGTGGCGGCAGTGCCGTTGCCACCGGGCTTGCCGGGACACACCGGGCTGGCCGCGCCACCCGCACCGCCGGTACCGCCCTTGTGTCCGCCACCGACCGTGGACGCTCCGCCGTTGCCGCCCCTGCCACCGGCGATACCGGCACCCGCGTTGCCGACACCGCCCGCACCGCCCTTGCCTCCGATACCCCCCAGGGCGGCTCCGCCTCCGGAACCGCCGCTACCGCCGTTGCCGTTGGCACCCCCGGCGCCGCCGGCACCGCCCGCGCCACCGACGCCGGCGCTGCCGCTTGCATTGCCGCCGTCACCCCCGGTGCCGCCATTGCCGTTGGCACCGGCCGCGCCACCGGTACCGCCCAGGCCGCCGATCCCACCACCGGTGCCCACACCGTTAGCCCCATTACCCCCCGGAAGCCCCAGGAGACTGAAGCCACCCACGTCCCGGACGCTGCCCATCTCGGCACGGGCCGACGCGGAAGCCAGGGCAGGGGCGGCGGTGAGCCCGGTCACCGTGATCACTGAGACCAGGAGTGTCCGGGAAAGAGCAGTGGTGCGCATGAAGCGCATGAGGAAGCCTCTCGAAGTGCGTGACCGCAGATGCTCCACGGCCGACACTCGCAATCTGCACACGAACACACCACCCCAAACTTCACACAATGATCCAACGACCTCAAACAGCCCTTATGGGCGAAATTTGTCCTTAACTCTCCCCGCCTGCGGCCGTCCGGGCAGAGACCGGGAGCTCCGCGCCCGGTGCCCGGCGCCCAGGCGGCCGACGGGCTGCCAGCCTCACTGTTTCGGTTGCGATGAAGTGGTATCCATGATCATCAACCGTTGGGCGAGCGAGGCGATTTCGCTGTCAGGTCATGGCGGAATTCCGGCGCTGTGGCCAGGTTTTCCGGGGGCCCCTCGGATCGTGGGCGGGCAGGTGGCGTCGGTCAGCCGACTGGTCGGGTCAGTGGGCAAGGCGGTGGAATGCCGTGGCCGGTTCGTGTCGCCATGGCAAGCTCGCTGAGATCCGCCGGCGCAAGCGGCGTCCACCGTGAGTGAGGCGGTAGATCGGCGGCGATCCGGCCCGGCTCATGCCCGGCGGCCGCAGCGGCCTGAGCGCAGTGGAGTACGCGGCGGTCAGTCCGGTCACCTCAGCGAGACCAGCGAGCAACCGCGCCCCGGCAGCCCGACCGCCCCCGAACCGTCATGCGACCAGGCCCGGCGCCCCTGACCGACACACTGCGATCCGGCGCCGAAGCCCGTACCCCGCTTGCCCCCACCACCACGTGGACCGTGGCCGCCCACGAGACGCTCGTCTCCAAGAAGTGCCCTGTTGTGAGCGCCCGTTACCGGAGGGAGGCTCCGAGGCCGCGCGCTTGGTTACAGCCCGATCGGGTTGAGGTAGGTCGCCGGGTGCGTGGCGCCATCCTGCTTGAGGATCTGGCCGCCGAACGGCCACTTCAGGGTGAAGTGCTTCGTCTCGTTCGGCGGGGTGACCAGGAACTTCGCCGGAACGAACTTCTGCTTCTGCGGCGTGGACTTGGCCACCGGCAGCAGGGTGATGCTGAAGTCCACCGTGTCCCCGTGCTTCAGGGGGAACTTCGGGGCCTTCTTGGATGAACGCGCCACCGACCAGGTGCCGTCAGTCTTCTGAGCGCCGATCATGTCGACACCGGCGAAGCCGGACAGGGTGCAGGTGCGCTTGCTCTGGTTGGTGAACCAGATGAACGCCTGGGTCTGCTTCTTGGTCTGATTCATCTCCGGCGTCGCGTCACCGCCCAGGGCGAAGCCTGCCTTCAAGTCAGCGGTGTGACAGCGGGTCGGCTGCGCTTTGGCGGAGGCGGCCGACGCCGGTACTGCGAAAGTGGCGGTCCCGGCGACGACGACGGCCGCTAGGGTCACGACGGTCAGCTTGCTCTTCATGAAGTTTCGGGTTCCCCTCGTGTACGAATCGGCGCGCGAGGTGATGCGCGCCTACGCCCCTGAAGATGTGTGATGTCTCAGAGCGGTTCGGTGTTCGGGAGATTTTTTGACGGCCGGGCACCCCACCGCAGCCGTGTGGGCAGGACCGCAGCGGCCCGCGGCCTCGCTCGGTGTCCGTTCCGGCCCGGCGGGAGCGATGGCAGCGTGCGACATCCTGACCCCACCCGGGCATCAAACCCGACCCACCCCCACGGCAGCACGCCCGCCGGCCGTCGACAGGGCGGTTGGATCCGCTCATCGAGCACGCCTGTCTGGCCACCCCTACGGCCTACGCGCTCACGGCCGAGTACGGCACCTACCTCGTACCGACCCAGTACGCACAGACGTACTTCCTGGAGAGGCTGGACGACGAGGATCTCTGGGAGGACCAGCCGCCCAAGATGCGCGGTGCCTACCGCCGTTTCGGGGAGGATCTGGCGGAAGGACTGCGGCGTCCCACGGAGGCCGAGGCGAAGATCGCCTTCGGCAGGGACGCCGAGATGTTCCCGTACACCGAGAGCCGGCGGGAGTTCCCGACCCTGGTCGCGGACGGTCTCTCGCCTACGTCATGCAGGGCGGTCATTCCCTGCCCACGGGAGCGGGGCTCAGTTCCCCTCTTTGAGGCCGGATATGAACGCGGGCGGGCTCCGGCCCTCGCGTTCTGCGGCTTGTCGATCATGACGAGGCCGGAGGCCGTCTTGGCGGCGCGCTCTGGGGCAGGATCAGGGAGTCAGCCGCCATCCTGCCCAAACCGGTGGGCTTCCTCACCGGGTGGGCCGCGAGCCGCATGACAGGGGCCGGGCCGAAGTCCCGGGACCAGTACTGGACCTGGAGGAGCGGATGTTGACGGAGTCAGGATCTGCGGAGCCACCCGGTCGGGTGAGGGGCAACGGCGCGGAGCCGGTGTGCCTACTGCGGCAGGTTGGCCGCGGCCGCCCGGCGGAAGATGTCCGCGCACGTCGGGGACGGTGACGGCTCGCGGGCGGCAAGGACGGTCAACGTACGGCGTACTTCCGTGCCCAGTCGAATGAGCTGGAGACTGGTCCGGCCGCCTCTGTAGGCGTAGAGCCGGAAGATCTTGACGGCGATTTCGTCGCGCTCGTCGGCGAAGATGTCCGGGAGTCCGACGAGTAGCTCGAAGTCGCACTTGCCGGTCGCCGCGTCGGCCACGGTGCTGAGGGGCAGGTTCTCGAACTCGGCTGCGGACAAGGAAGCGTCCAGTGCGACAGCGTGGCCTGTCAAGGCCGCGATGACCTCGATGAGCCGTTCCCCCACCGCCGTGTCGATGCCCCAACCCCGCAGCCCCTCTCGTCGGCGATCCCGGCGCCACACCTCCTGGTCGAGTAGTGGCAGCAGGGCACGACCCAGGTACGCGCAGCGAGGCCACAGCATGTCGTGGTCCGAGGCCATGCGATCCCTTCCGCAGGAGCCGTCGGCCCTCCAACTTCCCACTCCACGCAGGGCGCGTAAAGAACGGGGCCGTTCGCCGGGCCGCGATCCGAGGAGCCCCGAGCTCACGAGGATCCCGTACGTCGTCGAGAAGACGGTCGAGAAGACCGGGGCGGCCTCACGGCCACGAGGCCAGGGACTCGGCGGCGCCGGGTGGCAGCGCCCGGAGCAACGCCTCGACCGCTGCCCCGTACGCGTGTTCCGCCGGCGTCGAGTACCCGATGACCAGACCGTCCCTGGCCGGCATCGAGGCCCGAGGGTGCCGGAACCCGGCGAGGCCGTCCAGCGCGATCCCCTGCCAGGACGCGGCCTTGACCGCGGACGCCTCCGTGCCGGGCGGCAGCCGAAGGACGGCATGAAGTCCCGCCGCGACGCCGGTTGCCGCGATGTGCGGGGCCTGTTCGGCGAGGGCCGTGACGAGCCGGTCGCGGCGGAGCCGGTAGCGCTGCCGCATCCGGCGGATGTGACGGTCGTACTGCCCGGATGCGATGAAGTCGGCGAGCGTGAGCTGGTCGAGGACGCTCACCGACGCCTCCCGTGTGCCCTTGGCGGCGAGCACGCTGTCGACGAGCCGGACGGGCAGCACCATCCAGCCGACGCGCACCGCGGGGGACAGGCTCTTGCTGACGGAGCCGAGGTAGACGACCCGTTCGGGATCCAGGCCCTGCACGGCGCCGACCGGCACGCGGTCGTAGCGGAACTCCCCGTCGTAGTCGTCCTCGAGGACCAGTCCGTCACTGGTGCGGGCCCAGTCGATGACCGCGGCGCGTCGGGCCGGGTGCAGCGGGCCGCCGGTCGGGAATTGGTGTGCGGGCGTGAGCAGTACGCCGCGCACCCGTGGCCTCTCGGCCAACTGCTCGACAAGGGCGCCCTGTTCGTCCAGGTCCAGCGGTACCGTCCGAACGCCGGAGCCCTCCAGGATGTCGGTGTGGAAGCGGAGCCCGTACGACTCCACCGCGAAGGGACCGCGCAGCGTCGCGCCGCCAGCGCCGCGCGAGCCGTCGAAAAGCAGCCGCAGCGCGTGCGCGAAGCCTGAGCACACCACGATCCGCTCGGGATCGACGCGAACCCCGCGGACGCGCGTCAGATAGTCGGTGAGCGCGCGGCGCAGCTCGATTCGGCCACGTGGATCGCCGGGCCCGAAGACCTCGTCCGGTGCGGCGCCGAGCGCGCGCCGGGCGGCCGCGAGCCAGGCCGTGCGAGGGAAGGAGGCGGCCTCCGGAACGCCCTGGCGCAGGTTGTGCGGGTGGGGGGTGGGCCGCACGGGAGCGGGCTTCGGCTTCCGGGCGCGCGGGGACGGCGCGGCACCTTCCGCCACCCGCGTCCCGGAACCCTGACGCGCGGTCAGCCAGCCCTCGGCGACCAGTTCCGCGTAGGCGTCGGCGACCGTGTTGCGGGCCAGGCCCAGGTCGGCGGCGAGTGAGCGGTAGGGCGGCAGACGGGTGCCCGGCGCGAGCAGTCCCTCGCGCACGGCGTCCCGCAGCGCGCGGATGAGAACGGCGCGGCGACTGCCGGGACCCGACAGCTCCAGATACAGGTCACTGCCGATGCGCTCCGCCAGATTGACCCATGATTCCGACATGAAAATGAACCTTACCCGAGGTCTTTCACGGCCCTAGATTCATGATCATGACAGACAACGCGCGCACCACCCGGACCGCAGTGCACACCACTCCGACCGCACCCCACACCACCCGGACCGCACCCCACGCGCCCGCCACCGCCCACGACCACGCACCGCGCATCAACTTCGCCAAAGCCGCCCCCAAAGCGTTCAAGGCCCTCATCGGCTTCGATGCCGCCGCCCGCGAGGGCCTCGACCCGGCCCTCGTCGAGCTGATCCAGATCCGTGCCTCGCTCCTCAACGGCTGCGCCTACTGCCTCCACATGCACACCTCCGACGCCCGCAAGGCCGGCGAGGACGAGGCCAGGCTGCACATGATCGGCGTATGGCGCGAGGCCCGTCGCTTCTTCACCGAGAAGGAGCAGGCCGCCCTCGCCCTGACCGAGGCGGTCACCCTGGTCTCCCACGACGGCGTTCCCGATGACGTCTACGCGCAGGCCGCCCGCCACTTCGACGAGCCGGAACTGGCCCGCGTCCTCGCCCTGATCTTCACCATCAACACCTGGAACCGCATCGCCCTGAGCACCGCGAAGATCGCGGGCGAGGACGAGAGGGCAGCCCACTGATGGCGACCCCGGCGACGGGGGCCGGCCCACGTCCGGCCCGCGCGCGGAGCGGGAGGGCGAGCGCCGCGACGCTCGCCCTCCTCGCCTTCGCCCAACTGATCATCTCCGTCGACTACAACATCGTCTACGTGGCGCTGCCCCGGATCGGCAGCGGCCTGGGGTTCTCCGCGCAGCACCTCCAGTGGGTGATCAGCGCGTACGCCGTCGCCTTCGGCGGCTTCCTGCTCCTCGGCGGCCGCGCCTGCGACCTGTTCGGCCCACGCCGCACGTTCGTGCTCGGACTGAGCCTGTACGGGGTCTCGTCGCTGGCGGGCGGCCTCGCCACCGGACCCGCTCTGCTGGTCGCGGCCCGCGCCGTGCAGGGCATCGGCGGCGCGTTCCTCTTCCCCGCGACGCTCACCCTCGTCGGCACCCTCTTCACCGAGGGCCGCGAACGCAACCGCGCCTACTCGGTGTGGGGCGCGGCGGGCGGCAGCGGACTCATCGTGGGCGCGCTGCTCGGCGGCGTACTGACTCAACTCCTCGGCTGGCGCTCGGTGCTGTACGTCAATGTCCCGCTGGCCCTGATCGCGGTGGTGGCCGCCTTCCGCCTCATCACCTCCGACACAACCCGGCGGGCCGGCCGCCGGATCGACCTCCCCGGCGCCCTGACCTCCACACTCGGCGTCACGGGCCTGGTCGTCGCCCTGGTCCAGGGCCCGGAGTCGGGGTGGCTGTCCGCGACGGTCGTCCTCTCCGCCACGGCGGGCGCGACCCTGCTGGCCGCCTTCGTCCTCATCGAGGCCCGTACCCGCGACCCCTTGATGCCCCTGCGGCTGCTCCGCGGCCGCGGCCTGTGCACCGGCATGGCGGTGACGTTCCTCTTCATGGCGACGATCGGCAGCCTCGCGTACTTCCTCACCGGCTATTTCCAGAGCGTGCTCGGCTACGGCGCGCTGCGCACCGGCCTCGCCTACCTCGTCCCGATGCTGGCGATCACCGCGGGCTCCCTCCTCGCGGGCCGGACCACCACGCGGCTCGGCACCCGCACCGCGATGACCGGCAGCCTGGCGCTCGGCGCGGCGGGCACCGCGACGGTGGCCCTCGCCATGGCCGCCGACGGCTCCTACGCCGCGCTCATCCCCGGCTTCCTGGCCCTCGGCCTCGGCCAGGGGACGGCCTACACCCTGATGTTCGGTGCCGCCGCCGCGGGCATCGAGGGCCACGAGCAGGGCATCGCCTCCGGCATGGCGTCCACGGCCCAGCAGATCGGCGGCGCGGTGGGCCTGGCGGTCCTGGTCGGCATCGCGGGTCTCGGCGAGCACACCTCGGCGGCGGCCACGGTGGACGGCACGCGTACCGCGCTCTTCGTGGCAACGGCGGGCATCGCCCTGACGGCCATGGTCGCCCTCGGCTTCCCCCGCAGGGCCACCCGATGACCGCAGGACCACCCGATCACCCGTCGCCCCTCGCCGGTCGCCCAGAGGGGGCCGTGTCCGTCGGCGGGCAGTGCCTCCTTCGCGAACGGGCCGCGGCCTCCCTCGCCGACCACCTCTGACACCACGTCCTCGCCATCAACCCTCAACTGCAATTGGGCAGCCCATCGGGGCCCCGGGCGCAACACACTGACCTCAAGCCGATTGAACACCCCAACACCGTACGTGGGTACTTGGCCACCGCACGCCCTTGCGCTTGGGCGAGAACCGGCTCGGGCTCACGACGGGGCGTGGCACCCGCCGGGCTCTTCAGGCGAGTTCACGCAGGGTCCCCTCGGTGACGGCGCGGAGCTTGTCGGGGTTGGCCACGTTGTGGATGGCCGAGATACGACCTTCCGGGGCGAAGTCGAACGACATCGTCGCGAGCACACGGTCCGGGGCGTGGAAGACCACACCCGGTCCGCCGTTGATCGAGGTGAACTCGGCCCGCATCTCATGGGGTTCGACGCCCTGGTAGCTGGCCGTGCCGAGTGCGGCGAACCAGCCTGCCACGCTCTTCAGGCCCACCACCGGTTTGAGTGCCTGACGGACCTTGCCGCCGCCATCGGTCCACAGGGTGACGTCCGGAGACAGCAACTCCATGAGCGCGTTGATGTCACCACCGGTCGCCGCCGCGAAGAACCGCTCGGCCACGTCGCGTTGGACGGCACGGTCGGTGGTGAACCGAGGACGCCGGGCCCGTACGTGTTCGCGGGCCCGGTGCGCCGCCTGCCGGACGGCCGGCTCGGCGCGTTCCACCGCCTCCGCGATCTCCGCGTAGCTGAAGGCGAACACCTCCTTCAGCACGAAGGCCGCACGCTCCAGAGGGCTGAGTGTCTCCAGGACGACGAGCAGGGCTACGGAGACCGAGTCCGCCGCGGCGACGTCGTCGGCCGTGGCCGGAGCGGTGAGGATCGGTTCGGGGAGCCAGGGCCCGACATACGTCTCCCGCCGGCGACGGGTCGAACGGAGCAGCTCCATCGACAGGTTGGAGACGATCCGGGTCAGGTAGGCCTTGGGGTCGGCGACCTGGGAACGGTCGGCCGCCGACCACTTGAGCCAGGCGTCCTGGACCACGTCCTCCGCATCGACAGCGGTGCCGAGGATGCGGTACGCGACGGAGAAGAGCAGGGTGCGGTACTGCTGGAAGGCCGGCTGGTCGCGGTCGGCATGTTGCGGCTGAGTCATTCGGCACTCCGGATACGGGTGTAGCGGCCGCCGCGCGGCCAGAACGCGCCCGAGGCGGGAATCTTCTTCATGCGGGCGAAGGCCGGCCACGGCGAGGCGGTGACCGTCTCCTTATACCGCGCGGCCCGCTTTCCGGTCAGCACGATGCGGCGCGGGCTGTCGTCGGGGCGAGTGAACTGCACGACGCCGTCTTCGCGGCCCAGGCTGACCGGTGTGTGGTAGTAGCCGAAGCGGAAGGGCTTGGGCTCCTTACCGGCCAGCGTGCGCAGGATCGTGAGGGCCGCGTGGACGCCGGTGGGCATGCCGCCCTGACAGGTCCCGTGCATCACGCCATAGCCCTGCCGGATGGCCGCCGCGTCGCCCACGGCGTGGACATCGGGGTGGGAGACGGAGCGCAGCGCCCTGTCGGTGATCAGCCGGCCGCGCTCGTCCACGCTCAGGCCCGCGGCGGCGGCCAGCGGTGAGACGCGGGTCCCGCTGGTCCACAGCACGGCGGCCGCCGGGATGCTGGAGCCGTCCGCCAGCTCGACGCTGTCCGGCCGCACCTCGGTGACCTCGACGCCGATGAGTACCCGTACTCCGAGCCGGGCGAGCCCGGCATCCAGATGGGCCTTGGCCCTCGGATGCATGCCCGCGCCGGGTTCCCCCCGGCCCAGCAGCGTCACCTGGAGCTCCGGGTATCGCTCGGCGACCTCTGCGGCGGCCTCGACTCCGGTGAGGCCGCCGCCGGCGACGACTACCGTCCCGCCGCCGAGCCGGGCCAGCCGGTCGGCGAGGAGGGCGGCGTCCTGCGGGCTGTTCAGGGTGTGGGCGTGGGCATCGACTCCGGGGACGGCGACGGTATCCGCGACGCTGCCCAGACCGTAGACAAGGGTGTCGTAGCCCAGGACCCGGTCGTCGTCGATCCGAACGGTCTTCGCCCCGACGTCCAAGGCGGTGACCCAGCCGCGGACGAAAACGGCGCCGGTCCCCTCAAGCAGCTCCCGGATGCTCATCTCGGCCGTCTCCTGACCCGTTGCGGTCATGTGCAAGCGGAGCCGTTCGGTGAACTCCTCGAAGGGGTTGACCAGCGTCACGCGCACGTCTCCACGCTTCCTCGTGCGGGCCGCGAGCTGGATCGCGGCGGCGAGTCCGGCGTAGCCGGCACCCAGGACCAGGACCTCGTGCTTCTGTGCCTCTGTTGCGTTCATCGCGTTGCCGCCTTCTTCGTCTCGTGGCCGTCGGGGCCTTGCGAACGACCACCAGACGCAAGCTGCTCGTCCGTTCGTGACATGCGGCAGCTGTGACCCGCACCACGCGATCAGTCAGTTGCTCCGTGAGGCAGCCGAGGCTCACGGCCTGCCGTAACCTTTTACGTGTTGACAAGGGCGGCAGGAGATCCGCGAGTTGCTGTGCGGCTGTGGCGGTGACATCGCAGAGAGCTTCAACTTCTGCCCCCATTACCGGATCGAGCTCCGTCGGTCCGCCGAGGCACGCCGCAGCCCCTCTGCATCGGCCGGATCGCTGTGCCGCTGGGCTGCACCCTCGAACCAGGCAGGACGCTACCCACGGGAGATCGAGCACCCATGCGCACCCTCTACGTCGTGACCCATCCCGAGGCGACCCACCACGTCGAGGGAGTCGTCGGCGGATGGCATGACTCGCAGCTGACGCCCGACGGTGTCCGTGCGGCGGCCTCCATCGCTCAAGCGCTGCGGGCCCGGATTCCGGACGGCGCCGAGGTGGAGCTGTTCTCCTCGGATCTGCAGCGCACCCTGCGGACGGCCAATGAGGTCGCCGAAGTATTCGGCGTGAAGCCGGTCCTGGATCGCAGGCTGCGGGAGAAGTCCTACGGCGAGGCGGAGGGAATGCCGCAGGAGTGGCTCGACCGTCGCTTCATCCCACCGCCGGCTGTCGGGGAACGAATGCACCACGATGAGGGCGTGCAGGGTGCGGAGACCAAGGCTGCATGGGCGCAGCGCATCTACGCGGCCATGGACGAGATCCTGCTCAGCCCTTGCGAACAGCAGATCATCGTGACCCACGGCGGCTCCCTGACGTGCGTCGTTGCGTCCTGGATCAAGATGCCGATCGAGTCAGTCGGCTATGCCAGCTTCCGGGCGCCCTCCGGCAGCATCACCACGCTGCGCGAAGACGACTTCTTCCACAACCGCCAAGTCGTCGGCCTCGGCGACACCCGTCATCTCCACGCCGCCAACCGTGGCTGACCTCGACCTGCCCCGCGTCCACGGCACGACGGCCCCCAGGCTCAGTCGAGCGACGCCGAAGTCGTGTGGTGCCGCGGTCCTCCGGCAGGTGTCGCACGGCCTCTGATCCGGGGGAGAGTCAGGGCAGCAGAAGGCCTCAGACCGCGACGGAGAGCAGGTCCACCACGAAGACGAGTGTCGAGCCCGCCGGGATCAACGACGAGGGTGACTGGTTGCCGTAGCCGAGGCGCGGGGGAACGACGATCTCGCGCCGGCCGCCGACCTTCATCCCTCTGATCCCGCGGTCCCAGCCCTTGATGACCTTGCCACCGCCCACGGCGAACTTGAACGCCTTGCCCCGGTCCCAGGAGGCGTCGAATTCCTTTCCGGACTCGAAGGTGACGCCGACGTAGTGAACCTGGACAACCCTGCCCGGCTTCGCCTCAAGCCCGTCCCCGACGACGAGGTCGCGGACTGTCAGCTCGTGGGGAGCGTCACCCTCCGGACGGTCGATCCCGGGCTTCGTCAGTTCACTCATCGCAGCCTCATTCGCTCGCCGCCGGAAGCCCTCATGCCGGACCGGCCGGGCGCACGGTCACTCTATGCGGCACTCGATGATGGCGAGGCACTGCTGCCCACGCCCGCGGTGGACGTCGCCCAGGACCCAGAAGTTCACGTCGGCCTTGGCTCGGAGCCGGGTGCAGGTCCTGGCCCGGATCCCGTCCCGCTGCCGGCGGACCAGCTCGTAGCCCCGGTCGCCTGGCCTGTGTGCCCCCGTCGTGTGAGGCACTGCCGCGTACCGGCGCGGTCAGCCGCTCTGCGGGCCCATCCTCGGTGATGCTGGGCGAATGGTCGAGAAAGGGTCTCCGTGGCGGTTCCGGGCCGGGCGTCGTGGCCGGTTTTCCCACCTGATGCCCCGGAGCGTCGCAGGCCAGGTGTTCCTGCTGCAGGTGGTCGTCGCAGTCCTGCTCATCGCTGCCACTTTCCTGGTCCTCCTCGTCCAGTCTCAGCACACCGCTACAGACGAGGCGCGGGACAGATCGCTCGCCGTGGCCGTGGCGTTCCGGGACGCACCGGGCACCGCCGCGGCGATGCAGTCGGCCGACCCGACACGAGTGCTGCAGCCCAGTTCGGAGAAGATGCGCAGGAGCGCCCACGTCGGCTACGTGGTGGCGTTCGACCCGAACGGCATCCGCTGGTCCCACCCCGACCCGAGCCGCATCGGCGGCCACGTCACCGGCAGCTTCGGACCCGCGCTCACGGGCAAGCCCTTCCAGGAGACGTTCGACAGCGCCCTGGGACGAGCAGTCGATACGACAGTCGCCGTGTTCGACGCCAAGGGCCGGGTCGTCGGACTGATCTCGGTGGGGATCTACGTCAAGAGCGTGAACGAGATGGTCACGCACCAGCTCCCCGCGATCCTGGCGGTCGCGGGCGGGGCACTCCTGCTGGCCGCGGCCGGGTCGGCGGCCGTGAGCAAACGCCTGCGCCATCAGACCCACGGCCTGGGGTCCGCCGAGATGACACGGATGTACGAGCACCATGACGCGGTCCTGCACTCGGTTCGGGAAGGCGTACTCATCATCGACGACCGCGGCGTGCTCACGCTGGCCAACGACGAGGCGCGACGACTGCTCGGCCTGCCGCGCAACGCTGAGCAACGCGAGGTGAGCGACCTCGGTCTGACCCCGGACACGACGCAGCTCCTGGTCTCGGGCCGGACAGCCAGCGACGAGGTCCACGCCAACGGGGACCGGCTCCTCGCCGTCAACCTCCGGACCGTCGAGGGGCCGGGAGGCCCTCGGGGCAGCGTGGTCACCCTGCGCGACACCACCGAGCTGAGTGAACTGGCGGGCCGGGCAGAAGTGGCGCGGTCACGGCTGCAACTGCTCTACGACGCGGGGACGCACATCGGCACCACGCTCGATGTGGTGCGCACCGCCGAGGAACTGGCGGCCGTCGCGGTGCCCCGGTTCGCCGACTTCGTCACCGTGGAACTGCTGGACCCCGTACTGCGCGGTGAGGAACCCACCGGAGCGGACGCCGACATGCGCCGCACAGCGATCGCCGGTATCCGCGAGGATCACCCCCTCTCCCCGGTGGGGGAGGTGCTGCACTTTCCTCCCGGCAGTCCCGCGGCGCTCGGTGTGGACGGCGGCCGGGCCGTCCTCGCGGCCGATCTCTCGGCCTCAGAGGGCTGGTTCGCCCTGGACCGGCCACGGGCGCGTGCGGTCCTGGACTACGGCATCCACTCGCTGGTCTCCGCCCCGCTGCAGGCACGTGGTGTGGTGCTGGGGAGCGTGGACTTCTGGCGCAAGGACAAGGGTCCCTTCGAGCCCGAGGACCTGTCCGTCGCGGAGGAACTGGCGGCCCGAGCGGGCGTGGCCATCGACAACGCGCGCCGCTTCACCCGCGAGCACGCCATGGCGGTCACACTCCAGCGCAGCCTGCTGCCCAGCGCCCTGCCCACGCATTCCGCCCTTGAGGTGGCCCATCGCTACCTCCCGGCCCAGCCGGGCGTGGGCGGGGACTGGTACGACATCATCCCGCTGCCCGGAGTCCGGGTCGCGCTGGTGGTCGGTGATGTCGTCGGCCATGGCCTCCATGCCGCCGCCACCATGGGGCGGTTGCGTACCGCGGTGCACAACTTCTCCGCCCTGGACCTGTCCCCGGACGAACTCCTCGCCCACCTCGACGCTCTCGTCAGCCGCCTCGACGCGGAGGGGGACAGTGACGTCGACGTCTCCGGCGCCACCTGCCTCTATGCCATTTACGACCCGGTCACCGGGCACTGCACCCTCGCCAGGGCCGGTCACCCGGGCCCGGCCCTGGTGCTCCCGGACGGCACCGTCACCTATCCGGAGATCCCCGGTTCGCCGCCGCTCGGGATCAACGAGGGCCTGCCGGTGGAGACCACCGAGCTGACGCTGCCCGAAGGAAGCAGGCTGGTCCTGTTCACCGACGGGCTGGTCGAGCGGCGCAGCCGCGACATCGACGTGGGGCTGGACGTCCTGCGCGCCACGCTGGCCGGCCCCGGCGACCCGGACCCCGAGGCAACATGCCAAGCGGTCCTCGACGCCCTGCTGACCGACCGGCCCACGGACGATGTGGCCCTGCTCGTCGCCCGCACCCGTCTGATGGATCCCGGCCGCGTGGCCGACTGGGACGTACCCGACGACCCGACGACTGTCTCCAGCATCCGTGCGGAAGCGGCACGTGTGGTGAACGGGTGGGGGCTGGCGGACGCCACCTACACGGCGGAGCTCATCGTCAGCGAGCTGGTCACCAACGCGATCCGATACGGCTCCCCGCCGATCCGGCTCCGGCTGCTGCACGACGACGACACCCTGATCTGCGAAGTCGCCGACGGCAGCAGTACGGCCCCGCACGTCCGCCAGGCTGCCAGCACCGATGAGGGCGGGCGCGGCCTGTTCATCATCGCCCGGCTCGCGCACCGCTGGGGCACGCGCTACACCGCACGCGGCAAAGTCATCTGGGCCGAGCAGTCCCTCGGCACCGAGGTACCCCACAGCAGCCTCAACGGCGAAGCGCTGCTCGACCAGTGGTCGGACGAGGACTGGTGACGCCGGGGGCCGGTGACGTCGGGGCCAGTGACGTCGCTGTGGTGACTGGACGTCAGGGCCGACGCTTGGTCCGCGCTGCGGGAGGACGGGACCGGGTCGCGACAACGCCGCCCAGCAGGACCACGGCCGCGCCGCCGCCGGCCCAGGCCACAAGCGTCCACCACGGCCCGCCGGCACCCGCACCACGGAAATAGGCGATCGAATCCACGGCGTCCAGGCCCGCCCCGGGCGGCAGGAACGGGCCCACAGTGCGCCAGAACGCGGGCAGCAACTCGGTGGGATACACCCCGCCCGCGCTCGGCCCGCCGAGGACGACCACGAGCAGGAGCGCCAGACCGATTCCCAGCGCTCCGGCCGATTCGTACAGGGCGAGTGTGAGGGCTCCGACCGTCAGAACCAGCAGGGAACCGAGGGCCCACAGTGCCCAGAGGTTTCCTGGCACCGCGTCCAGAAGAGTCCTGGCGACCAGCACGCCTAGGAGCCCGGCAAGCACCGAATACACCAGCAGCACACCCATGGCGGCCGATGCGCGCAATCCCGCCGGACGACGGCGCCCGGCACCGTACGCCTGCACCGAGGCGCACAGGACGCCGCCCGCACACCAGCCCACAACGAGCGAGAAGGAGGAGAGGAGACGCTTGTCACCCGGCGCGACCGGCACCACGTCCCGGACTCGGACCGTGCGGCCCTGGTGCCCTTCTGCCGCGACGACGTGCGTGGCAAGTTCCTTGGCCAGCAACGGGCCCGCCCCACCGGCAACCAGCAACAGGTCGGCGGTGCCGGATCGGGAGAGGACGAGCGCACCGTCCACCTCACGACTGTGGATGCGGTCCAGGGCAGCAGCCTCGTCGGCCACCCGGACCGGGTCCACCGGCTCACCGGGAAGCAACGCGAGCTGGTAGAAGGTGTCGTCGGCGATCCGTGTCGTGGGGTCCGTGACGGCCAGGGCAATGCGGTGCGGGACGGGATCGCGGAACGCGCCGACGCACGAGAGCACAAACGCTGTCTGCAGCACCAACACCCCAAGGACCAGGAGTACCGATCGCCCGCTCATGCTTTCTCCGACACCGCGCAAGCGCGCGGACGACTGACCGCCGGGAACGCCGACCGGGCTCTGTGCTGGCATACGTCCAACCTCGACGCACGTCGGAGCTGCCGCAGCCCGGACGGGTCCGAACGGTGGTCGCCCATCGGAACGCGGTGCGTACCGGACGGCCCCGGTGCCCGCCGCCGAGGCGTTCGGGATGCCCCTCGCCCGGCCCGACTGGCGGTTGACCAGTGGGAAGACGGAGCGCTCCATCGTCCGCACCGACGTTCGAGGAACGCGGGGCGTCACCAGGGAGCCCGGAGCACCTGGGTTCGCCCGGCCCGCTCGCTAAACTGCTGGTGGCCGCACGTGTGGTGAAGCGAGGAGATCTGGATGCCGGTGAATGACCCGCCCGTCTTCGACGACCGGGCCGGGGCGCCAGAGCCCCCCACGGCGCCGGTCCGCCAGCCACTCTCCGACAGCGTCTACGAGGACATCAAGGCCATGGTCATGGACCATGAGATCGCACCGGGGGCCCGCGTCGGCATCGAAGCCCTCTCCCGCAGGCTCGACGTCTCACCGACCCCGGTCCGCGAGGCGCTGGCCCGTCTGGAGTCGGACGGCCTCGTGGTCAAGCGTTCCCTCTCCGGATACCGGGCGACGGAACTGCTCACCCGGCAAGGGGTTGAGGAGCTGTTCGAGATGCGGCTCCTCCTGGAACCGCGGGCCGCGGCGCTGGCGGCCCTGCACGCCGACGAGTCTCAGCTCGACGTCATCGAGGCCATCCAGGAGGACATGGAGGTCCACCCCAGCCCCGCGGGTCCCTACGCGTCCTACCGTGAATTCGCAGCCCTGGACCAGCGCTTCCACGACGCCGTCGCGGTCGCCGCCCGTCGCCCCCTCCTCCTGGACGCGGTCGAGCGGCTCCACGCGCATCTCCACGTCTTCCGCCTCAGCAGCCTTCCCGTCGAGGACGATTCGACCCTGGCCGAGCACGAGCGGGTCGTCCGGGCGATCCTGCGCCGCAGTGCCGAGCGGGCCGCACAGGCGATGACGGACCATCTGACACACAGCCTGGAGCGCCAGCTCAGCCGGTTCCAGGAGAAATGACCGACGGGGCCGGGCCGAAGACGCGGGGTGCCCGGGAGAGCGAGGGCCGCGCCCTCCCGGGGCTGCGGGAACGGCGCACCGGCGCCGCCGGACGGTTCTCGTGTACGGAGGGCCTACGGCCTGTCCGGCGGCCTACTCCATGAGGAAGACCTGCTCGCCCGATGCCCACCAGGCACCGGGCCCGGCTTCGTCCACGGGCCGCTGGCAGGGAGCTGTGAGCCGCCACCACTCCTGGGTGGCCGGGTCGTCGGCCATCAGGGCGAGGTCGGCGGCCAGGTCGTCGCCGTGGTACTCGAAGTAGCTGAACAGCCTGTCGCCGAGCAGGTGGATCGAGTAGTTGGCAATATGGGAGCGCCGCAGCCGGTCGAGCACGGGCCCGGGGACGGCACGGTGCAGCTCCCGGTACTCCGCCGCCTTCCCCGGGCGCAGACCGATGACCTGCGCGACCCGCCTCACGCGGTCGGTCCCTTCGGGGACCCGGCCAGGACCGGCCGGTCGTGGATCATACGGATGATCCGGCCGCTCATCCGGCCGTAGTCGTGGTCGTTGGCCACCTCGCCGCGGATGCGGTGACCGGCCATCACGACGACCCGGTCGGCCAGGGTCACCATCTCCGCCAGGTCGCTGCTGATCAGCAGGATCGGCAGTCCGCCGCGGGCGAGCTCCCAGATCAGCTCGTGGAAGGCGTGCTTGGTCCGCACGTCCACACCGACGGTCGGTTCGTCGACGACCAGCAGCCGGGTGTCGGCCGCCAGCCACTTCGACAGACTGACCTTCTGCTGGTTGCCGCCCGACAGCTCACCGGCGTTCTGCGCGAGCCCGGAGATCCTGATGCCGAGGCGCTCGACAAGATCCTCCGCGGTCTCGCGCTCCCGGCGGGCGGGAACGTATCCGATGGCGTTCGCCAGCTTCCGCCACACCGTCACGGTGATGTTGCGGAGGATGGGCTGCTCCAGGAAGACACCCTCCTCCTTGCGGTTCTCCGTCAGATACCCGATCCCGTACCCGTGCAGCGCCTGCCGCGGCGAGCCGATCCTCGCGGGCTCCCCGTACACCCGGATCTCACCGCCGGTCACCCGGTCCAGACCGAGCACCGCCCTGACCAGTTCGCTGCGCCCCGCGCCGACCAGGCCGTACAGCCCGACGATCTCCCCGGGGAGCACGTCGAGGGAGATGTCACGGTGGCCGGAGGCCGTCGAGAGCCCGGTGAGGGAGAGCGCGGGCGTCGCGGACGTGTCCACGGGCCGCGGGGTCATCGCCGTCACCGCGTGGGCGCGTCCGACCATCAGGGTCACGACGTCGTCCTGGGTGTGCTCCGCGAGCGGCGCGGATTCGAGCACGGACCGGCCGTCGCGCAGCACGGTGACGGTGTCGCAGACCGCGAAGACCTCCTCCAGCTTGTGACTGACGAAGACCACACACGTGCCGCGTTCGGTGAGCCGCCGGATGACGTCGAAGAGATGCTCGGCCTCCTGCGGGGAGAGGGAGGCGGTCGGCTCGTCGAGCAGGAGAACCTTGCTGTCGGTGTGGAGCGCTTTGGCGATCTCCACCAACTGCTGCTGTGCGACAGACAGTTCGGATACAAGTTGGTGCGGATCGATGTCGAGGCCGAGTTCGGCCAGACAGCGCCGGGCCGGAGCCGTCATGGCCTCCCGGTCGACCAGGCCACGGCGCGAGGGCGGGTTCTGCAGCGTGATGTTCTCGGCCACGGAGAACCCGGGGATCAGATTGCGCTCCTGGTGCACGACGCCGACGCCGGCCCGCATGGCGTCCAGCGGGGAGCGCGGCTGGATCTCCTGGCCGCCCCTGAGGAGCCTGCCGCCGTCCGGCGCGTGCACGCCGGTGATCACCTTGATGAGGGTGGACTTCCCCGCCCCGTTCTCGCCCAGCAGGGCGTGCACGGAGCCTGCGGTGAGCCGCAGGCCGACGCCGTCGAGGGCGCGGACACCGGGGAAGACCTTGACGATCTGATCGCATTCCAGCAGGACTTCGCTCATCGGGTCTCTCCCATCGGCGTCGGTACGGCCGTCGGCCGGGGTGTCTCCTCGGGAGGTGGCGGTGGGGGAGCGCCGCCGGGTGATACGCCCTTCTTGGCGAGGTGGCCCTGGTGGAGGCGACCGCCGACGACGGTGCCGAGCACGACCACCCCGATGAGGAAGTTGACCCAGCTCGGGTCGAGCGAGAACTGCGCCCGCGCCGTGTCGATCAGGCGCATGACGAAGGCGGCGAGCACGGTCCCGAGCACGGCGACGGAGCCGCCGGTCAACGCCACGCCGCCGATGATGGGCGCCGCGAAGCTGGGCAGCAGCCAGTCTCCGCCGACACTGCGGTTGACCCCGGGCAGCGAGGCCGTGGCGGTCAGCGCGGCGATGCCGATGAGTAGCCCGGACAGGGTGTGCGCGAGCACGATCTGCCGGTCGGTGGAAATGCCGGAGAGCTTGGCGGCGAGCGGGTTCCCGCCCGCGGCCAGCAGCCGCCGCCCCGCCACCGTGCGGTACATGAAGGCGGCGAGGAGACCGGCCGCGACCAGGGCCGTGACGAAGACCAGCGGGATGTTCAGCGGCGCTGCGCGGCCGAAGTCGCGCAGCGTGGCGGAGTACCCGTCGATGGTGCGGGTCCCGGAGAGCCGGTACTGCGCACCCAGCAGGATGGTCATGGTGCCGAGCGTCACGATGAAGCCGTTGATACGTGTGGCGACGATGAACACGCCGGTGATCAGGCCGATCAGGGTCGCGCCCAGCACACCGATCAGGACGGCGAGTCCGGCAGGGACACCGGCGTCGACCATCAGGACGCCCATCAGGCAGGCGCTGAACCCGCCCAGCGCCCCGACCGCGAGATTGAGCTGCCCCACACTGAGGGCGACCATCTGGGCCAGCCCGATCAGGACCGGTGTGGCGAGGTACTGCAGGAACGTACGGAGTGAGGGCCCTTCGAAGAAGGTCCCGGACGACGAGATGCCGAGGGCGACGTAGCCGACGACGACCACGCCCAGCAGGGTGGTCGTCGTGGAGCGCGAGAAGCGCCGCAGCGCGGACCATGCCGCCGTACTGCTGTCCTGGAGCGGGGTCATGTGGAACGCACCACCTTGCGGTAGGACACGACGGTGCGCACCCGGTCGGCGGACAGGGCCAGGAGCAGGACGCAGCCGAGGTAGATGTTGAGGCTTTCGAGACCGACGCCGAGCAGGTCCAGACCCTTGCGGATCACACCGACCAGTGAGGTGCCGAGCAGAGCGCCGACGACGGAGACGACGCCGCCGGTGAGCAGGGTCCCGCCCAGGACCGCGCCCAGGAACGAGGGGAGCATGAAGTCGTCGCCGATGGACGCGCGGAACGTGCCCGTGCCGACGGCGGCCATGAAACCGGCCAGTGCGGCGAGCAGCCCCGAGAGCGCGTGCGCGAGCACGATCCTGCGTCCGGTGGGGATGCCGGACAGCTCGGCGGCACTCGGGTTGGCGCCGGTGAGCAGCAGCTCGCGTCCCATCCGGGTACGGGAGTAGAGGAAGCCGAGGCCGACGAGGGCGATCACGGTGAACTGGATGATCTGCGGGACGGCCGGCGAGCCGCAGACGGGCCCGACACAGATGTCGGCGAGCGAGTAGGAACGCAGCTCCGCCAGCCCGTCCGGACGGGCGGTGAACGCGGCGTTGTCCGTGAGGGCCGAGTAGAGCAGAGAGACGAGTCCCAGCAGGGCGAAGTCCATGGCCAGCGTCACGACGAAGGAGTTCACCCCGGTACGGGCGATGATCCAGCCGGTCAGCGCGCCGATCGCACAGCCCGCCACCAGGCACAGCACCAGGCCGAGCGGCAGCGACAGACCGAGCCGGTCGTAGCCGAAGCCGGCGAAGAACGCGCCGAAGGCGGCCATGCGCCCGACGGCGAGGTTCATGTGCCCGATGGACAGCACCACCATCTGCGCCAGTGCCACCACCGTCAGCGTCGAGATGTCCCTCAGGAGCGGGAAGAGCACCAGCCGCTCGTCGAAGAACGCCGGGCGCAGAACACCGAACAGAGCGGCGAGCGCGATGATGATGACGAGGAGCCCGAGCCGCTGGTTGACCCAGAACGGCAGCCGGTGTGCCGGCCGGGCCCCGTCGGTGGGGCGGTCCGTCTCGCTGCCGGGTGGAGCGACGGCCGTCTTCATGACACCCTCCGCCGGTCGATGGCGTCCATGTCCCAGTCGATCCCGATGCCCGGCTCGTCCGGAGCGACGGCCAGACCGTCCCGCACGGTCAGCTCGGTGCGGGTGACCGCGCGCAGCTGCGGGATGTACTCCACGTACGCGCCGTTGGCGACGGCGGCGACGAGGCTGACGTGCAGTTCCATCAGGAAGTGCGGGCACACCTCGACGTTGAACGTCTCGGCGAGGTGGGCGACCTTCAGCCACGGCGTGATCCCGCCGACCCTGGCCACGTCGACCTGTACGACAGAGGCCGCGCCGGTCTCCAGGTAGCTGCGGAACTGCATGGGCGCGTACATCGACTCGCCGACCGCGATCGGGATCCGGGTCGAGCGGGCGAGCCGGGCATGGCCGCTGATGTCGTCGGCGGGCATGGGTTCCTCGAGCCAGTACGGATCGTACGGTTCGAGGGCGGCGGCCAACCGCACGGCGGAGGACAGCGACTGCGACTGGTTCGCGTCGGTCATGATGTGCAGGAACGGTCCCACGGCCTCGCGTACGGCACGCAGGCGCTCCGCGTCCTCAGCCGGGTGCGGCTTGCCGACCTTGATCTTGACGCCCGAGAACTGCGCCTCCTTCGCGGCGAGGGCCGACTTGACCAGCTCGTCGGTGCCCAGGTGGAGCCAGCCGCCCTCGGTGTCGTACACCGGTATCTCCCGGCGGTGACCGCCGGCCAGCCGCCACAGGGGTTCGCCGGCGCGCTTGCAGCGCAGGTCCCACAGCGCCGTGTCGATCGCGGCGAGCGCGAGCGAGGTGATCGCGCCGGTGGTGGTGGCACGGGTCAGGCCGAACAGCTCCTGCCAGAGCCCCTCAACGTTGCGGGCGTCCTTCCCGGCGAGGAGTGGCAGCAGATGGTCGCGCAGGAGGGCCAGGACGGACGTGCCGCCGGTGCCGATGGTGTAGGCGTAGCCGGTTCCCTCGATGCCGTCCGTGGTCGTCAGGGTGACGAGGACCGTCTCCTGTTTGACGAAGGACTGCACGGCGTCGGTGCGGTCGGTCTCCACCGCGATGTCGGCCAGCAGGGCCGTCGCTTTCGTGATCATGGTCATGCCGGTTGCTGACTTTCTGTCGTTGTGCCGGGACGGTCAGCCGCAGGAGAGGTACTCGTCGGCGAACTGCTTCTTCAGCTCCGCTGTCTTGGTGTCGCGCGCCTTGTCGTACGTCCCGAGGTTCGGCTTCGTGACGACGAAGGAACCCGAGTCGATGACCTGGCCCGGCTGCTTGACCGTGCACTGCTTGGTCTGCAGGAGCGCGAGCGCCCAGGCGCCGATCTCGGCCTGACCCACCGGGTTCTGCACGACCGTGGCGCTCACCGAGCCGTTCTTGATCGAGGAGAGGATCTTGGCGTCGTCGTCGATCGCCACGACCTTGGCTTTCGAGCCCGTCTCCTGAACGGCCTCGGCCGCGGCGACCGCCGGGTTGTACGCGGTCGAGACGATGCCCTGGATCCGTGAGCCCTTGGTCGCGAGCAGGTCGGAGACGGCCTTCTGCGCGGTCTGGAGGTCCTTGTCGATATCGGTGATGTTCTGCAGCAGGTCGACCTTGCCGCCGGTCTCCTTCACGGCCTTCTGCACGCCCTTGATCCGAAGCTGCGTGTTGGCGTCGACGTTGTTGCCCGTCAGGTGAACGATCGTGCCCTTGCCGCCCATCGCCTCGATGGTGGCCTCGGCCGCCTTGTAGGCGGCGAGTTCCACATCGGTGGAGAGGCAGAAGTCGGCCTCGTTCCTGCCGCCGGCGGGGCACGACCCCAGGGAGGCCACCGCGAAGCCCTGGGACTTGAGGTCGGAGAAGGTGGTGTTGACGTCGGTGGGGGACACCCCGAAGACACCGAAGGCGTTGTAGCCGCGCGCGGCCAGGGTCGACAGCAGGTTGTTCTGCTTCTGCTGGTCCCACTCGGCCGTCTCGTCGAACGTCACATCGCCCAGCTTCAGCGTCTTCTCGGCATCCGCGCCCGCCTTCTTCCATGGCTGGAAGTACGGGTGGGCGCCGCCCGGGACGAGTGCGACCTTGGTGCCGGAACCGTCGGCGAGTTCGGCGCTCCCCTTGCCGGTCTTGGCGGTCGCGGTGCCGGCCGGCCCGCTGCCGTCGGAGGTCTTCACGGTGCATGCGGTCGAAGCGATGGCCAGGAGGGCGAGGGTGGCGGCGACGGACACCGCGGATCTGCGAAGGATCATGATCATTGCCTCAGTTGAATCAGATAGGATTCTGTTGCCGAGATGTTGTGGGAGGAGGGATCGGATCGTCAAGGCCTGTGCGTCGAATACTTTGTATGAGGTGTGCAAATCGTTGTGATGAGCTGCCGTTGCTCCTGATCCGGGCGGGAGTCCGGCCTTCCGGCGTATGGCCTTTCGGGGTTGAGGCATGTTGAATCACATAGGATTGTTGAGCTTGGGGGAGTAGCGCTATGCCGGTGAATCACACCGATGGGACGGAGTCCGTCCCGCTCGCGGCCACTGAGTGGGGTGCCGGCGCGGGGGTGAAGCGCGAGGTGCTGGGGGACAGCGTCTACGAGGCCGTCAAGGCGATGGTGATGGACCACGTGATCCAGCCGGGCGCCCGGGTCGGCATCGAGGCACTGTCCCGGTCGCTGGGCGTCTCGCCCACCCCGGTGCGTGAGGCGCTGGCCCGCCTCGAAGCGGACGGTCTGGTCCTCAAGCGGTCACTGTCGGGCTACCGCACCACCGAACTGCTGGGCCGGCGAGACGTGGAGGAACTCTTCGAAATGCGGCTCCTTCTGGAGCCCCGGGCCGCGGCTCTGGCCGCCGAGCACGCCGGAGACAAGGCGCTGGACCGGATCGAGGCCCTGATGGAGGAGATGCAGGGCCTGCCCGACAAGGGCCACAGCTTCGCCGTTTACGGGCGCTTCGCGGCGCTGGACCAGCGCTTCCACGACACGCTCGCCGCCGCCTCGGGGCGCACCTTGCTCGCCGCCGCGGTGGAGCGCCTGCACGCACACCTCCACCTCTTCCGGCTCAGCCCGGTCACGGGCGGCAGCCCCGCCACGGCCGTCGAACACAGCCGGATCCTGCGAGCGGTACTGCGGCGCAACGCCCAACGGGCGGAGGACGCCATGCGGGAGCATCTGGAGCTCAGCCTCGCGCGGCATCTCAGCCGGTACGAGGACGGCGCCTGAGCGGCGCCCTTGCGGGGGCGTGGCTACGGCGTGATCTCCAAGTCCTCACCCGTCTCCGTCAGATGCGCCGCCATGGCCGCGACAGCCCTCTCGGGATCACCCGCCGCGATGGCGTCCACGATCGCGCGATGGGCGGTGATCGTGTCGTGCTGGCTCTCGCCGCGCCGCGAGCGGCCGTCGTAACTGGCCAGCCGGTGCTCGGTCAGGACGTCGCCGAGGGACTCCAGGACCAGTTCCAGGATGCCGTTGTCGGCCGTCCTGGCGATCTCGTGATGGAACGCCAGGTCGAGCGCCACGAAGCGGTCGCGGTCGTCGACCGCCTCCTCCATCTTCTCCAGCAGTGCGGTGGCATCCTCTGTGGACGCCTCTCCCGCACCCACGCGCACCGCCGCCCGCGAGGCCATGGCCCTTTCGACCGCGCCACGGGCATCCAGAACGTCCTCGAAACGAAGCGACTGCTGGCGCAGCCGGAACCCCAGGATCTGAGCGAAGACACGCGCGGTCGGTACATTGACGCGGGCCGGCCGGCCCTGGCTGGAGATGAGGATCTCCCGCGCCGCCAGAGCCCGGATCGCCTCACGGACCGCGAGCCTGTTCACCCCGAACCGCGCGGCCAGTTCGCCCTCCGGCGGTACTTGGTCGCCCGGCTTCAGGCCGGTCTCCTCGATCAGCGTGATGATCTCGCTTGCGACCTGGTCGAACAGCGTGGTGCGGCGCACTGCCACGTCGGGACTCCTTCGAGGATGATCCTGGGCAGCGTCAGCCTACTGCCGGGTGTTGACCTGCTCCGATGCTCTCTCCTCGGCGGTGGTCCCCCTGCTGACACGACCTCAGATGCCCGCCGATCGCCGCGATCACCGGCGGTAGACCGAAGCGCACGAGACCTAGTGGCATAGCTGCTTAACTGCTAAGTAGTATTCATGCAACGTTACTCACGAGCAGGCCTGCTTCTGGCGGCCGTGCTGACCGTGTCGCCCGCCCTCACCGGGCAGGCACACGCGACGAACGACGCGACGGAGTCGGCGGAGACTGCACTGGTCATCGAATCCGCAGGTCTGCGGGTGCGCACCGGAGCGCAGTTCCCCTACGTACTCGACTACACCGACCGGGCGAACGGAGCCGTCCTCGGCGGCCGGGCCACGCCCCTCGACACCGTGGTACTCAACGGCGCACCGCACCGGGCCGTGGGCCGAGCGAGCGTCGAGGGCGCGACGGCCCGCTACCGGCTGACCTTCCCCGACCTCGACGGCGTCCGCATCGACGCGCACATAGCGGTCAAAGGCTCCCAGGTCACCTTCCGGATCGACCGGATCACCGACACCGCCGGCTTCCGTGTCCACACGATCGACATCCCGGGCCACAACCTCCTCTCCGTACGCGGAGACCAGCCCGGCGCGCACGTCACCGCGGCCCGTGTCGACCCGGACAAGAACGGCAAGGGCGACACCTTCACCGCCGTCACCCAGGACACGCCCGCCGACGCGTCCCCGCAGGGCTCGGCGTACGCCATCGTCAACACGGACCGGCTCGCCGCCGCGATCGAGACCAACTCCGTGCAGGACGAGGCCACCAGCGAGAACACCCGGGTGAAGCGCCAGGCCGTCAAGACCGACGGCACGACCGAGGTCGGAGTCTCCAGCGGGCAGTGGACCTACCGCGCCGCGGGGTCGCCCTTCACCGAGGAGCTTCCGTGGGCGAAGGTCGTCGTCACCGGCGACCGCAACACCGACGCCAAGGTCGACTGGCAGGACGGCGCCATAGCCTTCCGCTCGATCGGAGTGCGGGCCAAGGGATCCGAAGACACCCCCGGCCGTGTGGTCACCCACATCCCTTTCAACTTCGCGAGCTACGCGAGCAACCCCTTCACCAAGACGCTCGACAATGTCAAGCGGATCTCGCTGGCCACCGACGGCCTCGGCCAGCTCGCCCTCCTCAAGGGCTACGCCCAGGAGGGCCACGACTCCGCCCACCCCGACTACGGCGGCAACTACAACACCCGGGCCGGTGGGCTCAAGGACCTCAACGCCCTCGCGAAGGCCGGCAAGGACTGGGGAGCCTCGTTCGGCGTCCACGTGAACTCCACCGAGGCGTACCCGGAGGCCAAGGCGTTCAGCGACACGCTGGTCGACGCCAAGGCCAAGGGCTGGGACTGGCTCGGCCAGTCCTACTACATCGACCAGCGCCGTGATCTCACCAGTGGTGACATAGCCAAGCGCTTCCAGCAGCTGAGGGACGAGACCGACCCCAACCTCAAGTTCCTCTACATGGACGTCTACTACAGCCACGGCTGGAAGTCCGACCGCCTCCAGACCGAACTGCGCAAGCAGGGCTGGCAGCTGGGCACCGAGTGGGGCGACAAGATGGAGCGCTCCTCCCTCTGGTCGCACTGGGCCAACGAACCGAGCTACGGCGGCGACGCCAACCGTGGCATCAACTCCAAGGTCATCCGGTTCATCCGCAACAGCGAGAAGGACGTCTGGATCGACAACCCGCTGCTCGGCTCCGCGAACATCAAGGAATGGGAGGGCTGGGGCAACCAGAACGACTGGAACAAGTTCTACGCCAACATCTGGAACCGGAACCTCCCCGCCAAGTTCCTGCAGCGACAGCAGATCACCCAGTGGACCGACCACGAGGTGGAACTCACCGGCGGTGTCCGCGTCACCGACGCCTCCGGTACCCGCCAGGTGTTCGTCGGCGACGACAAGGTGCAGGACGGCAACGCCTACCTGCTTCCCTGGACCGGCGCCAAGGCCTACCACTGGAACCCGGCCGGCGGCACCAGCACCTGGCCGGTCCCGAAGCAGTGGAAGAACGAGAAGTCGGTCACCCTCTACAAGCTGACCGACCAGGGCCGGGTCAAGGCCGGCACGCTCCCCGTCCGGAACGGGAAGATCACCATCGACGCGGCCAAGGACCAGCCCTACGTCGTCTACCGCAACGACCGCGACTCCATCCGGCAGCCGGACTTCGGACAGGGCTCCCACGTAACCGACCCCGGCTTCAACTCGGGCACCCTCAAGGGCTGGCAGGCCGATGGACCAGCCTCTGTCCGGCGCAACGCACTCGGCCAGTACGAGGCCGTCATCCCCGCTTCCGCCACCGGCACCCGGCTCACCACGACCCTGCGCGACCTCGTCCCGGGCAAGCGCTACGCCGCCTCCGCCTGGGTCGAGGTGCAGCCCGGCGCGTCCCGCAGGGTCACCCTGACCGCCGGCGGTGCGAGGAACTGGATCGACCGGTCGACAGCCAAGGACGCCATCGGAATCGATGAGAAGAGCGGCACCTACTTCCAGCGCACGGCAGTCCGCTTCACGGCCACGGCCGGGACGGCGAAGCTGACCGTCGACGCTGCGGCGGGCGATGCCGAGGTGAAGTTCGACGACGTCCGCCTGGTGAACACCACCAAGTCCGAGAAGGCGGGCACGGTCGCCCACTGGGACTTCGAGGACAACGAGCAGGGCTGGGGCCCCTTCGTGCAGACCGAGCCCGGGGACATCCGCACCGTGCGCTCCGAGAAGCACGCCCCGTACACCATGGCGGGCTGGAACGGTCAGCTCACCGATCAGACCCTCGACGGCAACCACTCGCTGAAGTCCCACGAGGAGGGTGCCCAGCTCGTCTACCGGACGATTCCGCAGACCGTGCGGTTCGAGCCCGGCCACCGCTACCGGGTCTCCTTCGACTACCAGAACGCGTTCGCCGGCCAGTACGCCCTGTCCACCGGGTACGACCGGCTCAACGCGACCGGCGCCGGGACGACCGAGACGCAGCAGATCCCCTTCGGGCAGCAGCGGACCACGGCCCGCTACAACCACGAGTTCACCGCGGGCGACTGCGGCGACTATTACGTCGGCATCCGCAAGGTGGGAAGCGCCCCCGACCAGGCCGACTTCGTGATGGACGACTTCACCGTGACCGACCTGGGCGAGACGGACGACGTCCCCTCCTGCGCGACGCTCGCCGTCCACCCGAAGTCCGGCAAGCTCGTGCCGGGCGCGGCCAACAGCGTCGACGTGGCGTTCACCAACGGCGAGACGGCGGCGGCCACCGACGTCGAGACAGAGCTGACCGTCCCCGACGGCTGGACCGCCCGGCCCGAGACGTCGGCCACGCTCGGCTCCGTCGCCCCCGGCGCCACCGCCGGGGTGACCTGGAAGGTCACCCCGAAGGCCGGCATCCCCGCCGGCACGTTCACCCTCAACGCCCGTGCGTCGTACACCGCGGGCGGGAAGAAGACCTCGACCGCGGCGGCCGTCGAGGTCAGTACGGTCCCGCCCGACTACCTGCCGCAGGACCGCATCAAGATCGTGGACGTCGACAGCCAGGAGACCGAGGGCGAGGACACTCCGGCCGCCCACGCCCTCGACGGCGATCCCGCCACCTGGTGGGGCACCGGCTGGTCGGCCTCGTCCCCTGACTACCCGCACCACATCACGCTCGACCTCGGTGGCTCCCACCCGCTGAAGGAGTTCAGGTACCTGCCGCGCCAGAACAACACCAACGACCGGATCAAGGACTATGAGGTCTACGTCTCGGCCGACGGCCGGAACTGGGGCCCGCCGGCCGCCAAGGGCACCTGGCCCGACGGCGCCGACGAGCAGATCGTGCCGCTCGGCGGACGCACCGGCGGCTACATCAAGCTCGTCGCCCTCAGCTCCGTCAACGGTCAGCCGTGGGCGGGCGCGGCGGAACTGAACGTCCTCACCCAGAACTGAAGGCCGGGGCCGGAAGGCGGCGCCTCCTGGTGGATCGCAGGCGCCGCCTTCGCCGTCGACGGCGGATCAGCCGGTCCCGGGCGCTCAGCACCACGTACTCCCGCTGGCCCAGGGGCTGTTCGATGTGCGAGGACATCAGACCCAGCCGGCTGGCTATATAGCAGCTAAGCTGTCAAGGGCTCCTGGGCCGGAGCGAACTGTGTCCGTACCGCCGGACGGCCGAGGTCACGGAAGTTGCCCGCTTCCGAGGCGGAGACCCCCGGGAACGGGCGAGTCCGCCCGGTCGTCCCCGATGTTTCGTCCCGAGCCGTAACGCTTCGTCATCCATCCAGTGGGCCCGACAAGTTCCGGCGCCACAAGTGTCCAAAAGGATCCCCCGTGTTCAATCCTTCCCCCACACCCCTCGCACGTACTGGTGCCCGCCGGGCGACGCTGACGGCGCTCGTCGTCGCCTCGTCGGCCGGACTCGCGATATCCCCGCTCGGCGCCTCCGGGGCGGTGGCGGCCGAGAAGAAGCATCCGATCACGATCGCGGTCACGACCGACCCGGCGCGGCCGCAGCCGGGCGACGACGGCGCGGCGTACATCGCCGAGGTCAAGAAGAGCGTGCTGGCCGCGGCGGAGTTGTGGAGCGACGAGTCCGACGGAAACGTCGAGTTCTCGATCGAGGCCACGCGTTGGGCGCCCGGTCTCGGAACGTGCGACGGCGATCGCGGGCACGCCCGCAGCGAGGTGTCGAAGGCCATCGGCTTCACCGGCGGTCCTCGTAAGCACCTGATCGTGGCAGTCGGCAACTGCGCCGGCGGTTCCGCCACGGGCACGGTGACCAGCGGCCCCGACAGCGGCGGTGCCATCTACGTACCCGGCCTGGGCAGCGGCGGCACCTATGCCCACGAACTCGGGCACAACCTCGGCTTCGGTCACGCCGGCGTGCTCGTCTGCCCCGGTGGCACCGTCGACGGATCGCTGACGGCCGACTGGGGCGAGAAGGGCACGTGCAAGGGCTCGGAGTACGGCGACGCCTGGGACGTTCAGGGCGCGACGCGCTCGTGGATGTTCAAACCGCTCTCCAGCCCGAACCGCATCCGGCTGGGCTGGCTCCCCGCGGACCGCTACCAGGTGGTCAAGGGGGCGGGAGCCGACCAGAAGGTGACGATCCGCTCGCGCGACAACGAGTCGGGCCTCGTCGCGGTACAGGCGACCGATCCGGCTACCGGCCGCACGTTCTACGTCGAACTGAGCCGGCCGGTCGACCGCGACAAGGGCATCGAGAACCCGGACGGACGTGTCACCGAGGCGGAGGGAGCGAAGCTTCGACGGGGCTACGGCGTGCGCGTCCTGCGCTATGTCGGCAAGGGGACCTCGACCATGGTCGTGCCTACGGCCGCCGGCGGCGACGGCGTGCGCAACCTGTACTGGTCGGCCGGCGAGACGTTCAAGACCGCCGACGGCGGGCTGCGCATCGAGGTCGTCAGCAACGACGGCGGGCAGGCGACGCTGCGGATCAAGACCACGGGCGAGGCAGAACAGCCGCTCCGGGCGCCCGCGGCACCGGTCGCCGGTTCCAACGAGCACACCCCCGCCCACGGCGACAAGGGAGACCCGGCGGACCCGGCCGACGCACCCACCGCGGACCCCGCGCCCGCCGCTGATGCGGCGGGCGAGAAGCCGGCGGCCACGGCGAGCGAAGCATCGACGCCCAACCTCGCCCAGTCGGGTACCGATCTCTCGGTCGGCGTCATCGGGCTCGTGCTGGTCTGCGCCGGGGCCGGCGCATTCCTGATCGGCCGGACACGCCTCCTGCGCACTCGGCGCTGAGGAACCCCCGGCGCGTGAGGCGGGCGGTCAGGGCGCAAGGGGGCTCGACCGTCCGCATCGGCAAGGCGGCAGGCCCGGCGGAGGATTCCGCCGGGCCTGCCGCACCTCCCGCTATTCCTCACGCAGCCTCTCCGCCAGCCGCCGCAGCGCCGGGTTCGGGTTGTCGGGGCTCCAGCAGGCGTGCAGCGTCACCGAATGCGCGTCGGCCGCGTCCAGTTCGCGGTACCGGATGCCCTCGACCCTCATCGCCGTGATCGACCGCGGGATCAGCGCGCATCCCAGACCGGCCCGCACCAACGCGAGCATCGTCGGTACCTGTGACGCCAGTTGGCTCACCGCGTACCGGTCCATCCCGATCATCGCCGCGCAGATGTCGTGCAGGTACTGCGAACCCTCCGGGCTGTACCCGATGTAGTCGGCGGTGACGTCGGCCAGTGACACCGGCCCCTCGCCGAACGCCAGCGGATGCGAGTCCGGCACGGCGAGCACCAGATCCTCCGAGTGCACCGGCATCGACTCGAACTTCTCCGGGATCGGCGGCCGCACCAGCCCGAGATCGATATCGAGATTCGCCAACGCCTCGAACTGCTCGGGACTCACCAGCTCCGTCAGCTCCGCCGTCACCCCTGGCGTCCGCCTGCCGACCAGGGTCAGGAAGTCCGCGAGCACGGCGTACGCGCCGATCGCGGTGAACGCGATCCGCAGTGTCCCGGTCGTCCCGTCGGCCGCGCGCCGGGTCGCCTCCGGAGCGACCTCCAGCAGCGCGAGCACGCGGCGGGCGTGCTCCAGGAACACTCCGCCGGCTGCGGTCAGCCGGACGCCGCGGCCGGGGCGGTCGAACAGGCGGACGTCAAGCATCCGTTCAAGGGCCTGGATCTGCCGGGTCAACGGCGGCTGGGTCAGGTTCAGGCGCTGCGCCGCCCGCCCGAAGTGCAGTTCTTCGGCGACGGCGACGAAGCCACGGAGTTGCTGAAGCGTGAAGTCCATGCGCGCACGGTATCGGTTCATGCGAAAACGGGCTTGGACCTGCATGACGGAAGGCGCCTACCGTCAGATTCACGCCAACCCCGAAGGAGCTCCCGTGCCGAATCCCCGACTCGCGGCCCTCATCTCACCCGAACGTGCCGCCGATGTCATCGACGCCGACACGCGCCGGCTACTCGACGAACGCTTCGATGTCGTCTGGGCGGAAGACGGGCACACGACGGGCCCGGCCCAGCCGGGCAACCCGCCCGGTCTCGACCCGGCCGCCCTCCCCGAGTTGGCTGCCGGCGCCGACGTCCTGCTGACCAGCTGGGGCACGCCGAGGCTCGGCAACGAGCTGTGGGCCGGCGGCCAGGGCCCGAAGGTGGTCGCGCACGCGGCCGGCACGGTGAAGCACCTGATCGACCCGGCCGTCCTCGATCACGGCGTCGGCGTCTTCTCGGCCGGCCGGCGGATCGCCTGGTCGGTCGGCGAGTACTGCCTCGGCTCCCTGCTGACCCTCGCCCGCAGGCTTCCCCGGTTCGACGGAGCGATCCGTTCCGGTGGCTGGAAGCAGACGGAGTACCGCGGTCACGAGCTGGCCGGCGCCAAGGTCGGGATCATCGGCGCGAGCAGCACGGCCCGCGCACTGATCACCATGCTCAAACCGTTCGGCTGCGACATCGCGGTCTACGACCCGTACCTGTCGCGCGCCGGCGCACAGGAAATAGGCGTACGGACGACGACGCTCAAGGACGCCGCACGCAGTCCGTTCCTGAGCATCCACGTCCCGAACGTGCCCGAGACGAAAGGCATGATCACCCGCGAGCTGATCGAGAACCTGCCCGACGGCGCGGTCGTGGTCAACTCCTCGCGCGGCCCCGCGATCGACCAGCAAGCCCTCCTGGACCACGCGCTGAGTGGCCGGATCTACGCGGCCCTGGACGTCTACGACCCCGAGCCCTCGACGTTCGACGCGACGGTCCTCCGTGCCCCGAACCTCCTGCTCACCCCGCACATCGCGGGCGACACCGCCGAAGGCCACCTCGCGCTCGCGGGCTATGTGCTGCGCGACGCCCTGCGGTGGCTGGCCGACGGCACCCGAGGACCGAGCTTCGTCGAACCGGCCGCCTGGTCGATCACCGCCTGAAAGGACCGCAGATGTCCCGCATTACCCAGGTCGAGGTCTTCCCGGTCGCCGTACCGTTCGCCCGCAGGTTCGTGCTCGGCAGCGGAGCCGTCGGCGCACCCGACGCCGCGCCGGACCAGTCCGCGGCGGTGATCTTCGTCAAGCTGACCACAGAGGACGGCGTGGTCGGCTGGGGAGAGCAGCGCGCGCTCCCCAGCTGGAGCTACGAGACCGCCGAGACGATGGCCGTCATCATCCGCCGCCACCTCGCGCCGATCCTGCTCGAACTCACCCCGTTCGATGTCGAGCTCTTCCAACGGCGCGCCGCCCAGCGCCTCAGTCCCGCGGTCTCGAACGGCTTCCCGTTCGCCCGCGCCGCGGTCGACGTCGCGATGCACGACGCGGCCGGCAAACTCGCGGGCGTCCCCGTGCACGCGCTGCTCGGCGGCAAGGTGTACGACGAGATCCCGCTCTGCTCGGCGATCGGGGTCGGCGACCAGGACGCGGTCCGCGAGCACGTACTCCAGTCGTCGGACTACGCGGCGTACAAGATCAAGATCGGTGGCGACCTGGACGCCGACACGGCGGCGATCGAGACCGCCGCGGAAGTCGCCGACGGCAAACCGCTGTGGCTCGACGCGAACCAGTCGTACCGCCCGGCCGCCCTCAAGCAACTCCTCGACCGGACGGCGCACATCAGCACGATCCACTGTGTCGAGCAACCCGTGCCGAGCACCGACACGCTCGCGATGAGCCGGCTGCGTGGGCTCATCGACCTGCCGGTCGCGATCGACGAGGGCAGCTTCTCCGCCCAGGACCTGGCGCGCGCGATCCGGCTGGACGCGGCGGACCTGGTCGTGATCAAGGTCTGCAAGTCCGGGGGACTGCGCAACGCCCTGAAGACCGCCCAGACCGCGCTCGCCGGCGGTCTGGAGATCCTGGCCAGCGGTCTCACCGACTGCGGAATCGCGTTCGCCGCCGCACTCCACGTCTTCAGCCAGCTTGAACTCGCCCTGCCCGCCGAACTCAACGGGCCGGAGCTCCTGACCGACCTGTACGTCGACGGGCTGACCATCACCAAGGCCGTCGCGACGGTCCCCACAGCCCCTGGACTGGGCATCGAGGTCGACGAGGAGCGGATTCGCGCCGAGTCGGTCGACCTGCTCTATCGCTGAGGAGAACCATGATCAGTAAGCTGTCCCGCCGCAGCTTCCTCGAGCTCAGCGGCCTCGCCGGCATCGGGCTCGCCGCAGCCGGCTGTTCGTCCGCCCCGTCCTCCGACAGGGCGACCTGGTCCATGTGGTCCAGCAGCGCCGCGGAGACGAAGGTCTGGGAGGACTTCGGCACGTATGTCGAGAAGCAGCTCGGCGTGCGCTCCGTCGCCACCCTGACCCCGTCGAGCGGCTACTCGACCAAGCTCGACCTGCAACTCGTCAGCGGCACCGCGAGCCTGGTCACCGCGCTCAACGGCACCCTGATCCCGACGTACGCCGCCCGCGGCGCGCACCGCCCGCTCGACGACCTGATCGCCGCCGACCCCGACTTCGACCTCGACGACTTCTACGAGACCAGCCGGCGGATCTCGAGCTTCAACGGGCAGACGTACGGCATCGGTTTCGACGTCGCGCCGACCGTCATGTACTACAACAAGGACCTCCTGCAGAAGCAGGGCATCCCGCTGCCGTCACGCACCGAACCGATGTCGTGGGCGACGTTCCGCGAGCTCACCAAGCAGCTCACCAAACCCGGTGAGCAGTACGGCTTCACCTGCGCGCCGCTGATCGGCGACCTGGTGTCGTGGATCTACTGCGCCGGCGGAAACGTGATGAGCGCGGACGGCGGCCGGAGCATCCTCGGTGAGCCGCGGGCGATGGAGGGCCTGCAGTTCGTCATCGACCTGTTCGCGAAGGACAAGGTCACACCGCCGATCAAGAACCTCGTCACCGAGAACTCCCTGTCGAACTTCCTCCAGGGCAACGTCGCGTTCCTGCAGAACGGGCCGTGGCAGGTGGTCAACGCGCGCAAGGCGAAGTTCGACTGGGACGTCATCCCGTTCCCGGCCGGTGCCGCCGGGAGTACGCCGCGCGTCTCGGGCACCAGCTTCGCGATTCCGTCGGGGGTGCGCGAGGGCGCCGAACTCGACCTCGCGTGGAAGCTGCTCAAGACGCTGACCAGCACCGGTGCGCTCGACATCTACGCCGAGGCCGGCCGCAACAACCCGGCGCGGCGCAGTGCGGGCAGCGCGTTCCAGCCGCCGCCCGCCAACCTCGGGATCGTCCAGAACATCCTGGCCGGCAAGCTCGCCGGCGGGCACGCCTACGACGTCACCACGAACTGGAACCAGGTCGAGCAGCTGCTCGGTCAGGATCTGCCGCGCGCCTTCCTCGGCCAGGTCGGCATCCGCGAGGTCATCGACGGCCTCACCCCACGCCTCGACGTACTGATGCGTCAGCATCGCGACACCGTCAGCCAAGCCACGGCCAGGAAGAGGTGATCGCGATGGCTGTCGGTACCCCGCCCGCCACAAGCACACCCGTACCGCTCACACCCGCTACCGCTCCGCGCCGACGCAGCCGTGAGGCGCTCACCGCCTGGCTGTTCCTCCTGCCCAGCCTGATCGGCTTCGTCGTCTTCACCGTCGGCCCGGTCGTCGCGGCAGGCGTGATCTCCCTGCTGGACTGGAACCTGTTCAGCTCGCCCACCTGGGTCGGCCTGCGCAACTTCGCGCGCCTCGGCCCCGATCCGACGTTCTGGTCGGCGCTCGGCAACACGGCGTACTTCACGCTGGTCAGCGTGCCGCTGACGATCCTGGTCAGCCTGGCACTGGCGTTGCTGCTCAATCAGGGAATCCGGCGGATCGCCGTCTTCCGGTCCCTCCTGCTGTTGCCGTACGCGACCATCACGGTCGCGGTGGCGTTCGTCTGGATCTGGCTCTACATCCCGCACGACGGCCTGGTGAACACCGTGCTGGGATGGTTCGGCATCAGCGGTCCGGCCTGGCTGATCTCGGACAACTGGGCGATGCCGGCCCTGATCGTCATGAGCGTGTGGAAGAGCTTCGGCTTCGGCATGGTCGTCATCCTGGCGGGGCTCCAGACGATTCCGCAGCAGCTCTACGAGGCCGGACGCGTGGACGGTGCGTCGCCGTGGCACAGCTTCCGGCACATCACGCTGCCGATGCTTTCCCCCGCACTGTTCTTCGTCGTCGTCACGTCGGTGATCGGCTCGTTCCAGGTCTTCGACCAGGCCCTGATCATGACGAACGGCGGACCTGGCACCCGGACCACCACGCTGGTCATGTACATCTACCAGACGGGCTTCAAGAACTACGACCAGGGGTACGCCGCCGCGCAGTCGCTGGTGCTGTTCGCGTTCATCGTGCTGATCACAGCGGGCCAGTTCCTCTTCCAACGGAAGCTGGTGCACTATGACAAGTGAGACCAAACCTGTTGTCAGGCGCAAACTAGTCGTCTTCGCCTGTTTCCTGGTCACGGCGGTCACGCTGATCCCGGTCGTGATGATGGTGCTGGTGGCGTTCCAGTCCGACGACGAGTCGATGGCCGCGAAGCCGTCGTTCTGGCCGAGCAGCTGGCACCCCGAGAACCTGACCCGCGTCTTCGATCTCGTCCCGCTCGGCAAGTACCTGCTGAACACCATCTACTTCGCCGCCGGGACGACGATCCTCGAAACGGTCACCGCGGCGCTCGCGGCGTACGCGTTCGCCCGGCTGAACTTCCCCGGCCGCAGCTGGCTGTTCGGTGTCTACCTCGCCACGTTGATGATCCCGTCGCAGGTGACGCTGATCCCGCAGTTCGTGCTGGTCGCGAAGCTGCACGCCATCGACACCTGGCCGGGCATGATCGTGCCGCACGCGTTCACCGCGATCGGGGTGTTCCTGCTCCGGCAGTTCTTCCTCGGCATCCCGCGCGACTACGAGGAGGCGGCCCGCCTCGACGGCGCGAACCGCTGGCAGGCGTTCGTCCGCGTGATCGTGCCACTCGCCCTGCCGGCGCTCGCGACCCTGGCGGTGTTCAAGTTCATCGGACAGTGGAACAACCTGCTCTGGCCGATGATCATCTCGAACAGCGACGCCACCCGCACCGTCCCGGTCGGCCTGCAGGTGTTCCAGGACATCAACGGCACCCAGTGGAACCTGCTGCTGATGGCGGCCACCGTCACCACGATCCCCCTGATCATCCTGTTCTTCCTCACCCAGCGCTGGTTCGTCCGCGGCATCACCATGAGCGGTCTGGGAGGCCGTTGACGCCGGATCTCCGGCCCGCCCCCCCCCGGCCGACCGTGCGCGAGCCGACCGCGCCGTGCCCCTCAAGAGAAAGGCAGCACCAGATGCAAACGGTCCTGTTCACCAAGCTGTTCGGCGACCGCGAAGTCGCCGAGACCGTCGACACGATCGCAGGTCTCGGCTTCGACGGAGTCGACCTCCTCATCCGGGACGGATTCACCGCCTCCCCGACGAATCCCGCCGACATCTCCAGCGCGGTCTCCCGCTGCCGCGAAGGCGGACTGTCCGTCCCGCTGGCGACGACCGACCTCAGCGATCCCGCGGCCTACCCGGCCGAGTCCGTGCTCGAAGCCTGCGCCGCGGCCGGGATCGGCACGGTTCGGCTCGGCTACTGGAAGTACGACCCGAACATGCGGGTCACCGAGCAGATCGACCGGGCCAGGCGCGATCTCGACGCCTTGGGCGACCTCGCGGAACGAGCCGGTGTCCGGCTCGCGCTGCAGCTGCACGGCGGCACCGTACACAGCTCCGGCGCGCTCGCGCACCGGCTGCTCGACGGGCGCGATCCGGCCACGTTCGTCGCCTACCCGGACCCCGGGAACCAGGCGGTGCAGGAGGGGCGGGAGAACTGGCGGCTGACCTTCGACCTGCTGGCCACCTGGCTCGGCTGCGTAGGAGTGAAGAACGGCGGCTGGTACCCGGCCGCCCCCGACCCGAGCGGCCGTCGGGCGTGGGCCTCCGACTGGTTCGGACTCGCCGACGGCATGGTCCCGTGGCCCGAGATCATCGCCCACCTCCGAGCAGCTGACTTCGACGGTGTGCTCACCCTGCACAGCCACTACGCGCTGCCCTACGCACAGGCGCTCGACCAGACCCGGACCGACGTGTCGTACATCCGGCGGCTGGTGACCGGATGAGCCTCCCGCCTCCGCGGGGCCCGCTGAGCGGGCACACGATTCTCGTCGCCGGCGCCAGCAGCGGCATGGGACGAGCGACCGCGCAGACGCTGGCCGGACTCGGTGCCGACCTCGTGCTCGCCGCCCGGCGGGCACCGGAGCTGGCCGAAGTGGCGGACCGCCTGCGCGGCGGCGGCACACGCGTGCTCGACGTCCCCGGCGATCTGGCCGGCCTCGACGCGGCACAGTCTGCCGTCGAACGCGCCACCGCGGAGTTCGGCGGACTGGACGCGGTGGTCAACTGCGTCGGTGCGAACGTGACCCGACGCTCACTGGACACCCTCTCCGAGAGCGACTGGCGTGAGCTGTTCCGGGTGAACGTCGACGCCGCGTTCGCCCTGACCAGGGCAGCGGTCCCCGCGCTGAAGCGGCGCGGCGGCGGGGTGCTCGTCCACGTGTCGTCATCGGCCGCGAAGAGGCCGGACCTGTCCGGCGTCGGCTACCAGGCGGCCAAGGCCGCCGTGGCCGCACTGGCCCACGCCGCCATGGAGGAGGCTCGCGCCGACGGTGTCCGGGTCAGCGTGATCTACCCCGGATTCACCCGGACCCCGATGATCGCCAAGCGTCCGACGCCCCCGACGGCCGATCAGCTGGCACACGCGCTGCAGCCGGAGGACGTGGCGGCGATGGTCGCCGCGATCCTGCAGCTTCCACCTCGGGCGTACGTACCCGAGCTGATGCTCTGTCCCAGCCGGTCATGACCGCCCTACCGAACGAGAAGACAGCCCCCGGCACGCCGTGCCGAACGCCGTTCACCCGCCGCACATCGCCGGACAGACACCCGATACCTACCCGCTTCAGGAAGAGACGAATGATGCACGAGATCAGCCGACCGCTCGAAGGCGAGCCGTCGCACTACGAAATGATGGACGATCAGGCCGGGAGGCAGGCATGAGCCGGACACCGACACACGGACAGACAACCGGGCTCCGCTCGTTGAACCTCCAGGGGCGCAGGGCCCTGGTGACCGGCGGCGGTACGGGCATCGGAGCGGCGGTCGCGATCGCTCTCGCGGACGCCGGCGCCGACGTGGCGCTGACCTACAAGACCCACGACGGCCACGAGGTCGCCGACCGGATCGCCGCCACCGGAAGGCGGGCGCACGCCGCGCCGCTCGACGCCACCGACCCAGCAGCCGTGGAAGCGGCGGTCAGCACCGCCGCCGCACAGCTCCAGGGCCCGATCGACATCCTGGTCAACAACGCCGGCGGTCTCGTGGGCCGGCACAGTCTCATCGAGATGCCCGACGAGCACTGGCACACCGTCCTGAACCTGAACCTCACCAGCACATTCCTCGTCACCCGTGCCGTGGTGCGCCAGATGGGCCCGGGAGGCGGCAGGATCGTCAACATCAGCTCCCAGGCCGCACGCAACGGTGGCGGACCGGGCGCCTCGGCGTACGCCGCGGCCAAGGCGGGCATGCACGGCCTCATGCTCGCCTGGGCGAAGGAGCTCGGCGCGCGCGACATCACCGTCAACACCATCGCGCCGGGCTTCATCGGGGACACCCCGTTCCACGCGACCTTCACACCGCCCGAGTCCCAACGCGCGGTGATCGAGGCGACACCGCTGCGCCGAGCCGGTGTACCCGAAGACGTCGCCGGCGCGGTGCTGTACCTTGCGTCCGACCTCGGCGGGTTCTGCACCGGCGAGATCATCGACGTCAACGGAGGTGCGTACCTGTGACGCGCCCAACTTCGCCGGTGCGCGCGGTCCTCGTCGGCGCCGGACATCGCGGCGTGCTCTACTCGCGCTACGCGCAGGTCGCGCCCGACCAGCTGACGATCACAGCGATCGTCGAGCCCGACCCGACGCGCCGAGAGAGGTGGGGCGCGGAGTTCGACATCCCCCATGCGGCCCGGTACGCATCGCTGACCGACCTTCCGGACGCGGGCGTGCTCGCAGAGGCGGCGATCGACGCAACGATGGACCAAGACCATGTGCACACCGCCACCCGGCTGCTCGCCGCCGGTTACGACGTGCTGCTGGAGAAGCCCACCGCACAGAGCGCTCCGGAACTCATGACCCTGGCGCAGGCGCAGCGGACGTCCGGGCGGACCTTGATGGTCTGTCACGTGCTGCGCTACGCACCCTTCTACAGCGAGGTCAAGCGCCGCATCCTCGCCGGCGAGATCGGTGAGCCCCTCAGCATCGAGATGGCCGAGCACGTCAGCTACGACCACATGTCGATGGCGTACGTCCGAGGCCGCTGGGCCAACTCCGAGCAGTCGGGCTCCTCGATACTGCTTGCCAAGTGCTGCCACGACCTGGACCTGATGACCTGGTTGTGCAACGCGGCAGCCCCGGTCCGCGTCGCCGGCTCCGGGTCCCGTGGCATGTTCATCCCCGAACGGGCGCCGCAGGGTGCGGGCACGCGGTGCCTGTCCGACTGCTCGATCGAGTCGACGTGCTCGTACTCGGCGCGTCGGCTCTACGTCGAGCTGAACAAGTGGCAGGAATACGTCTGGGAGCAGGCCGAGCACCTGAGCCCGGACCCTGACCTGGACCAGAAGCTCGAATCGCTGCGCACCGACAACCGCTACGGCCGCTGTGTGTGGCGCGCCGACAATGACGTGCTCGATCGCCAGACCGTGAGCGTGGAGTTCGCCGACGGTGTCCTCGGATCCTTCGTGCTGGCGACCAACACCCCGGCTTCGAGCCGCACGCTCCACGTGGTCGGAACCGCCGGTGAGATCTCCGGCGCCCTGGAGGAGGGGACGCTCAGGGTCCGCCGCATCCGCACCGACGCGGCTGCTTCGTTCGACGAGGAGATGGTCAACACGTCGGTGACCGACGACATGCACGGTGGCGGTGATCACTTGCTCGTTGCGGACTTCGTCCGGGTCGTGCGCGGAGAGCCGGCCAGCGTGTCGAGTACGCAGTTCGCCGACTCGGTCAACGGCCATCTGCTGGTCTTCGCCGCCGAACGCGCGCGACAGCAGCACCGCTGGGTCGAGCTCGCGGAGCTGCAGACCGCGATCGACGCGTGATGCGACGCGCCATCGGACCGTCTCGGAGCCGGGCGCCGATACGGCCCACGAGAAACCAGGAGCATTGATGATGGGCGCCGACATGGGCTACTCGGCCTGCGGCTGGTACGGAATCGGGGCCGGTTCCCCGACCCTGATCTCGCCGGTCGTCCCGGGTCTGGTGACCGCCGTCATCGCGGGCGCGATCGGCTTCGGTGCGAACACCGTGCTCGGCGCCCATCGCACTCATCGCGGCACTCATCGCGCCCCGCTCCCGGAGGTCTCCGACAACAAGTACCGGCACCTCGGGGCGGCCGTCCCGGCCATCACCCGCGAGACCGGGGGAGGCGTCCTCACGAGGCTCAGTGACGCGCTGATCAACCAGCACCCGACGGAGGCAGCACGATGAATCTGTTCAACCTGGCCGGGCGGACCGCCCTCGTCACCGGCTCCAGCCGCGGTATCGGGTACGCCCTCGCCCAGGGTCTGCTCGAAGCGGGCGCCCGGGTCGTCGTCCACGGGCGCGGCGTCGAGGCGGCGGAGGCCGCGGCGGTTCGGCTGCGGGAGATCACCGGCGGCGAGGTGCGGGTGGCCACCTTCGACGTGACCTCCCCGGACGAGGTGGACTCGGGGATCGGGCGGATCGAAGAGGTCTGGGGCACCCCGGACATCCTGGTCAACAATGCCGGCATCCAGCGCCGGGCGGCCTTCACCGAGTTTCCGATCGCCGACTGGAACGAACTGGTCGCCACCAACCTGACCAGCGCCTTTCTGGTAGGGCAGCGGGTCGCCCGCGGCATGGTCGCCCGTGGCAGCGGCAAGATCGTCAACATCGGGTCGGTCCAGAGCCGACTGGCACGGCCCGACATCACCCCGTACAGCGCCACCAAGGGGGGCATCGTGATGCTGACCCAGGGCATGTGCGCCGACCTCGGTCCGCACGGCATCCAGGCCAATGCCCTGGCCCCCGGCTACTTCGCCACCGAGCTGACCGAGCCCCTGGTCGAGGACGTCGACTTCAGCGCCTGGGTCGCTCAGCGGACACCGGCCGGCCGGTGGGGGCGGGTGCACGAACTGGTCGGCGCACTGGTTTTCTTGTCCTCGTCGGCCTCGGACTTCGTGAACGGGCAGACGATCTACGTCGACGGTGGCATGACGGCGGTGGTGTGATGATCATGGATGTGCTGCCACGGCCTCTCACCGGGTTCGCGCAGAACAAGCCCCTGAACGCCCATCCGCTACCCCACCGGACCCGGCACAAGCCGGTGCGCTCCGCCATCCGCATCGAAGGACCGCTCGTGATGCCACTCGTCCCCGGCGACGCCATCCCGACTGGCACCCCCGGCACTGTCGTACCCGTCCAGCCCCGTGACGTCGTCGAGATCCTGGTCGACGGCATCGGTACGCTCTCGAATCCGGTGGTCCGACCATGACTCCTCCTGTCTCGTCCCCGGCTGTCGTCGTCCACGCTGCGGACGACCTACGGATCGACGACGTTCCCGTCCGGACCCCCGAGCCCGACGAGGCCGTGGTCGAGATCGTGTACGGCGGCATCTGCGGCTCCGATCTGCACTACTGGACGCACGGCGCTGCCGGCGAGTCGATCCTGCGGGCACCGATGGTGCTCGGTCACGAGGTAGTCGGCATCGTCGCGTCAGCGGCCACCGACGGGTCCGGCCCCGGTATCGGTACGAGGGTCGCGGTGCATCCGGCCTCCCCGGCCGGCCAAGGGGCCACCCGCTATCCGGCCGACCGGCCGAACCTGTCACCGGGTTGCACCTACCTGGGATCTGCGGCCAGGTCTCCGCACACGGACGGGGCGTTCATCCGATACGCGACCTTGCCGAGCCGGATGCTCCGGGCGCTGCCCGACGGTCTGGCCCTGCGGACGGCAGCCACGGCAGAACCCGCGTCGGTGGCCTGGCACGCCGTCTCCCGGGCCGGAGACGTGACCGGCAGGACGGCTTTGGTGGTCGGTGCCGGGCCGATCGGTGCGCTGGTCGTCGCCGTGCTCAAACGGGCGGGCGCGGCGGAGATCGTCGTGGTCGACCTCCATGATCATCCGTTGACGGTAGCCAGGGCACTGGGCGCCACCCGGACCCTGAGCGCCACCGACACCGACGCGATCGCCGCGGTACAGGCCGACGTGGCGATCGACTCCAGCGGCAACCACCACGGTCTGGCCGGCGCCATCCGCGGCACCGCCCGCGGCGGACGGGTGGTGATGGTCGGGCTGCTGCCGGCCGGCGATCAGCCGGTGCCGATGTCGGTGGCCGTAACTCGCGAGCTGGAGCTGGTGGGCTCGTTTCGGTTCAATGACGAGATCGACGAGGTGATCGCGGCCCTTGCCGACGGCAGCCTGGTGGTCGACGCGGTGATCACCCACGAGTACCCGATCAGTGAGGCGCTGGAGGCCTTCGCAATGGCCAAGGACGCCTCGCGGTCGTCGAAGGTGCTGCTGCGGTTCTGAGTACCCGGTATGCCACCACGGCCCCCGGAAAGTGCATCTCTGCGGGGGCCGCTCCTTCCTGAACGTTTCCGGCTGCTCATCCGTCATAGCAACACCACTCAGAGGGGACGGTTCATGAGAGGACGCCTACGCCCCGTGCCGCTCAGCGTCCGACGCCGGCGATGCCCGGAGCCCCCGATTCCACAGAAAGACGCGATAGGCCTGGCGACGACATTGACGTTCCGCGCGTGCGGGCGGTCCTGGCCCTGGGAGGCGTTGCCCTGGGACCACCTGGACGATGGGGTGCAGGAGGTTCGGCTGAAGCTGCTGGAGCAGCAGGCCGGGCCCGGACGCGCAGCGGTCCGCAATCCGTCCGCGTGGAGCGGCGTCGTCGCCTCCCGCGTCGCAGCGGACCGGCAACCGGTCGGGGAAAAGGGGACGGTGGTCTGCAGGCGCGCCTCGCCGCCCGCTGGGCGAGACAACCCGCCACGGAGCATGAGGACGAGCAACGAACCCTTGCTCTCGAAGTAGCCACTGGACTCGCCGGCCTGCCGGCCCACCACCGACAACTGCTGACGCTGCGCCAGCCGACTGCATGCGGCCGTAGGTGCCTTGCGCACACAACTCAGCGAGACGAGGTGATCTACGATGACTCGACCGACTGAGGACGAGGAGAGCCGGCTTCGCCGAGCGTTTTCGCTCATCGGCGAAGCTGTGGCCGTCCCGGAGTCCGCCGAGGAATTCGGGCAGGGCGAGGCACCGCGGAAAAGGGCATCCTCCCGGCCGACACGGAAGAGGGGACGAACGGTCCTCTGGACCGCGGCAGCTGCATGCGCGGCCGTCCTTGTCATTGGGGTGGCTGTCGCAGCGAGTGGCGGCTCTTCGGCCCCCTCTGCCGGCGGGACGACCCGCGGACAGACATTCCCCGAGCTCTTGGCGTGCTCGAATAGCATCGTTGAGGGCACCCTGAAAGATGTCCGCGCTGTCAGCAACGGGCGTGTGCGGGTGACCATGTCGGTGGACCGATGGCTCAAGCCCGAGAACGGACTCGACACAGCCACCTTCGCCCTGGCCGACCCCACCGTCAGAGACCCGGAAGAGGCTTACGGCCGGGGCGACCACGTGCTCATGGTGATTCCGTCGAACCATGACCAGATCGCGACAACCTTCCCCCTCCAGGGGCAGGAAATCCCAGCGACCCGTGACCGGATCATCCGCGCGCTGCCAGGAGTAACCGCCGCGGACTGCCCGACCGCCTTCCGCTGACCCGGCGTGTTGGGTGTGGAGCGTAAGGGACCCGCCAGGCGCCGGCCCGGCTCGACGGTGCCGGATGGCGCCGCCTTGCGGGCGGGTGTCCGAGGTCCTGGCAGAACCCCCTGCAGGCGAGGAGGCGCCGCCGGCCGGGATGGCCGGTGAACGGCCTGCGCGTGTCGCCGGGGAGCCAGGCGAACGTCCGTTTCACCAGCCACCTTTTCTGCTGCACCACGGAGCCCGCGGTAGCGTCGGTGCGTCTGACCACCGTCAGCGCGATGCGCAGCACGTCGCGAGCGAGGTCGACCAGGCGTCCGGGGTAGCCGCCGTCGGCCCACACCGGCGAGATGCGCCAGTACCGTTCACGGAGCCGCTTCAGCAGCGTCCGGCCGGCGTCGCGGTCGGTGACGGGTGCGGCGGTGACCATCACGGTCAGCACGAGCCCGAGGGTACCCACGGCGATGTGGCGCTTGCGGCCGTTGACCTTCTTCTTCCCGCCGTCGAACAAGATCGGGATGACAGCGGCTTCCCGTACTGGAGTTTAATTCGCTGGTGAGCGGCGAAGCCCGTCCCGAACACTGCTGCCATGGCAGTAACGCAGCAACTCGCACGAGTGACGACGGAGTACTTGATTTTCTGCCGACAGGCAGCAGAGGTCTCGCCGGACGCCAACCCCCAGTGGGACCCGCCGAGAGCTGACTGGATCGATCTCGACTGGTCGCCCGCGTCCCTCCGGCAACTCCTCAAGCTGGCCAAGGTCGGACCGGCGGCGGTTGCGGCACTCGAACGGTCCACCAACGGCGATGCGCTGATCGATGTCTCCTACCTCGACCATGACGATGCCGTGGGCACCTTCGGTCCTCCGCCCAGAGCCGTCGCCCCCGCCGCGGTAGCGGAGATAGCCACCACACTCGCTGCGGTCGACTGGGAGGCTGTCATCGCGGCGCTGCCGGCGGGCGCCCAAGAAGCAGCAACTGCTCTGGGAATGAGCATCACCGGCGACCCTCGGCCGTACCCCACCGGCCACTTCGAGGCACTCCGCACCTTCTACCAACAGGCGGCTGAACGGCGGCTCACCGTCGTCCTGTGGTGGGACTGAGCCTGGCCTGGAACAACGAAGAGGGTCAAGATTCTGCGGATCGTCCTCATTGGCTTCGGAGCGGCTTGGATTCTCGTTCGAGCGGCAGGCCTCGTGATCGGTATGACATCGGCTTCTGAAAGTGAAGGAAGCCAAGTGGACGCGGAGGGCGGCTTGATGGTCTTCGTCTCGTTCGACGAGACCGCCCTCGCGGCCGCCGACAGCGACCGCGTTGCTGTCGGGGCGAGCGTCTTGGGCCCGCCGCTAGCCGTGTCCGGGGCCTGGAGCATGCCCGTCACATCCGTACGCTGCCCGCCACCGGCGGCGACCACCTGCCCGTCGCCGGCGGCGACCACCTGCCCGTCGCCGCCTCGGTCACCCTGCACCGACCGGCACCCCCGGCAGATCACCGAAGACGGCCGAGGCTTCCGGGGTACAGGTACTTCCGTTCCGGGACGGTGGTGCCGTGTGCCCAGGCGTCGAAGAATCCGGTGAGGTCCGGCCCGCCGGAGATCTTCTTCGCGAGTGCTTCGAACTGGGGCCAGGTGGCGTTGCCGTAGCGGTGCTCCTTCTGCCACTGCCGGAGGGTCCCGAAGAAGGCGGCGTCCCCGATGGTCCGCCGCAGGGCGTGCATCATCATCGACCCCTTGTCGTACAGCGCCGGGTCCAGCTCCTTGCCCTGGCCCGGGTCGTAGAGCTTCACGTTCCAGAAGCCGGGGTCCTGTTCGCTCTGCTCCACCATGCCGGCGTAGAAGCCGGTGTCGAGGTCGGCGCCGCCCTTCTCCTCTCACAGCTGGTTGGCGTACTGGGCGACGCACTCGGCGATGCAGCCGTCACGCCAGTCCGAGAAGGAGACGCTGTCGCCGAACCACTGATGGGCGTACTCGTGCACCATCGAGGCATCGAACATCATCCCGCTGTACGTCGGACGGCTCTGCGTCTCCAGCGCGAGGGGGCCGTTGCCGCCCGCGTCGGCTTCGCCGTTGATGACGATGCCACCGGCCGAGGAGAAGGGGTACGGGCCGAACTTCGAGGCCAGGAAGCCGATGATCTCCGGGAGCAGCGCCTCGGACTCCGGGTCGATCACGGCGCCGGGGCTGTAGGCGTTGATGACCGGGGTGCCATCGGCCAGTTTCGACGTGTGCACCGTGAACTTGTCGATGGCGAGGGTGCTGAGGTAGGTGGCGAGCGGCTTGTCCTCGTACCAGCGGAAGGTCTTTCTCCCCTTGGCCGGGGAGGTGGTCGGGCCGGGGCGGCCGTTGCCGATCACGGTCCAGGTGCCGGGGACCGTCGCGCTGAGCCGGAACGTCGCCTTGTCGGACGGGTGGTCGTTGGCCGGGTACCAGACGGTGGCGGAGTGCGGCTCGCCGGTCACGCTCACCCCGCCGTTGGTGAGCCGGTGCCAGCTCTCACCGACAGGCTTGCCGGAGTAGCGGACGCGGACCGCGAATTTCGCGCCCTTGGCGATCAGGCCGGCCGGGGTGATGACCAGTTCGTGTGCACCGCTGCGGGTGACGCTTCTGACGGGAACGCCGTCGACAGTGACCGAGCCGACCCGGAAGCCCTCCAGGTCCAAGTGGAATCGGTCGAGCCTGTCGGTGGCCGTGGCGGTGACCGTGGTGTCGCCGTCGAGGTGGCCGGGGCGGGCCGGGTCGTAGGCCACGCGGACGTCGTAGTGGGAGACGTCGTATCCGGGGTTGCCGTCGTCGGGGAAGTACGGGTCCCCCACACCGGACCCGCCGCCGGTGGTGGCCGCGGAGGGCACGGCGGTCAGCAGCACGCTGCCTGCCAGGATGCCCACCACCGTGGGGTATCGGTGCCGTTTCGTCGTGCTGCGCATAGGTCCTGCTCCTGACCGTAGGGGTCGTGGTCGGTGATCAGTGGGTGGCGAGCTGCCAGGTCACGCCGAGAACGGCGTTGGTGCTAACGGTCTCGGTCCCGGGGTCCACGTTGTCGATGCGGTCGCATGCGTCGTGGAGGCAGTTGCCGACGCCGGTGGTGAAGCCGGAGACCGGGATTCCGGCGTCGCCGAACGACTCGTGGTCCGAGCCGCCGATGCCGATGTCGAAGGTGGGCAGGCTCTTGGCCGCGAAGTACGCCTCGAACGCGTCCGTGGCCCTGGGGTCGTCGTGGACGACGAGCCACTGCTGCACGTTCTTGCTGCCGGTCATGTCGAAGTTGAGGTAGACGTCGATCTTCTTCCGTCCGGCGGCGGAGAGCTTGTGCACATAGTCCTTGGAGCCGATCAGGCCCTGCTCCTCCGCTCCCCACCACGCGAACCGCAGATGCCGCTTCGGCGCGACACCCGCCCGCGACATCGCGACGGCGGTGGCGAGCACGGCGGCCGAGCCCGAGCCGTTGTCGTTCATACCGGGCCCGGCCTCGACGCTGTCGAGGTGGGCGCCGACGAGCACGACGTGGTCCGGGTCGCCTCCCGGCAAGTCCGCGATGAGGTTGTGTCCGAGGACGCCGTTGTGCGTGAAGGGCCGCAGGCTGGTGCGGAAGCCCGCCTTGTCCAGTACGCCCTTCACATACGCCAGCGACTCCTGGAAGCCCTTGGTGCCGTGGGCGCGGTTGCCTCCGGTGCGGTCCGCGATTGACTGCAGCGCCCGCAGGTGCGGCATGACCTGCTCCGTGGAGACGAGGGGTATCCGTGGCGTCTTCGGAGCGGTGGGTTCGGCCGACGCGGCGGCGGGGACGGCGACCAGTGCCGCACACAGACCGAGTACCGCGGCCGTGTGCCGCATGCGGCTGAGTATCTTCATGCGTGACTCTCTCCTTGAGGGCAAGGCGGGATCTTCCGGCGTGGAGCCGGAAGAAGAGAGAGTCGCTGGGTGATGTCAGAAAACTGTCAGAAACCTGTGGCCGCGCAGTAGTCGTCATCCGGGGGAACCACGCGCTCCGTGCAGCGGCGGATACCGCCGATCGCCCCCGCACCGGGAGCCTTCCTTCAGCGTGGCGCGGTCGAACGGTCCGCTCTCCTCGAAGAGGCGCGCGACGCGTTGGAGGCGGCCGGGATCAACGAGGCCCACGGCGGGGGAGTCCTGGCCTCGGCTCGTCCCCGCGATCGAACAGTGCACTGCGTTCTTGCCGGCACGTTAGAGGGACCACCCCGGCTACAGCGACTGCGGTCCCGTTCCCAGGACAGGGGGACGGATCAGCGCCGGACCATCGTCGGACCATCGTCGGCGGCGAGGCGGTCGGGGCACGTCGCCTCCCCACACCCACGGGCCGTCAGGGCGGCTGAAGGCAGGCGCGTATGAGGCCCTCCCGCCCGGTCCGTATGTGCTGTGAGAGGTGATCAGGTGTGCGCGGCGGTGGTGATCTCCTCTTCCGTCCAGCCGGTCACCTCGATCAGCCGCCCGTCCAGCGGCCCACCGGTCAGCTCGCGGTAGTCGCCGCCGGGCTGCGGCCCGGCCGCCGGCTCATCTTGCTCGCTGCCGTACACCCTCGGTCCCTGTGTCACGCGACCGGTCTGGTGCGACGCGGGGTCCACCAGCACGGAGCCGGCGCGGCCTCACCGGGAAGAGCCCTGCCCACTGCACATGACGGCACACCTGTCCCGTACAACCCTGAGGGCCCACCAACAGTCCATACCTGCACCGAACGACGTGGGTGCATGCGCGTACGCGTCTGAACGCCTGCCCACTCGCGCACCCGCGCCGACGGATCAACCGATTTCCGAATGCCGTACCACCGACATCCGGCCTGCCGCAGGAGAAGAAGACCCACATGCACCAGAGCCTCCGTATCGCCACCGCTGCCGCCACCGCGGCCGCGTTCACCGGCGCGCTGCTCGTCGCCGGTGCGGCCAGCGCCTCCGCCGCGCCTTCCGGGCTGCAGGGCGACTTCAACGGAGACGGCTACCGCGACCTCGTCATAGCCGCGCCCATCGGTAAGATCTCGGGCAAGGAAGGGGCCGGTTACGTCACGGTCGTCTACGGAACCAAGAGCGGCCTCGACAAGTCCAAGCACACGGTCATCAGCCAGGCCACCGCGGGAATCCCCGGCACTCCGGAGGCCAGTGACTACTTCGGTGACCGGCTCACCACGGGCGACCTCGACGGCGACGGGTACACCGACCTCGTGGTCGGTGTGCACTCCGAGCGGATCGGCTCCACCGACTCGTCCGGTGTCCTCACCGTCATCTGGGGCGGGGCGACCGGCCTCAAGACCGGCACCGACATCGCGTCCCCGCTGCCCAAGTACCGGAACGAACTCGGCTGGGCCCTGGCGGCCGGCGACTTCGACGGCGATGGACACACCGACCTCGCCGCCGGTAGCAACTCCACCCCGAGCCTGAACATCTTCAAGGGCCCCATCTCCCGTACCGGCAAGGCCGCTGCACTCGTCGGCATCGACACCACCGCCGCCACCGGCATCTACCCGGACAAGCTCGTCGCCGGCAACGTCAACCGGGACGGCGCGGCCGACCTCCTCGTCATGGGCCAGCAGGAGAGCGGCAACACGTACGCCACCCGCAGCGTCCTCTACAAGGGCAGCTCCACCGGCCTCAAGGCGTCGAGCAAACTCGCGGGCGGCTACACGGCGGCCATCGCCGACGTCGACAAGGACGGTTACGGGGACATCATCACCGGCAACTTCATGGAGAAGTCAGCCGGGGAACCGAACGGCGGTCCGGGCGGTGCGGTCACCGTGACGTACGGAAGCGCCTCCGGACTCTCCACCCGGACCCCTGTCCGGATCACCCAGGACACCGCCTCGGTCCCGGGCACCGCCGAGAAGAACGACCACTTCGGGTGGAGCGTGTCCGCGGGTGACACCAACGGCGACGGGTACGCCGATATCGCAGTCGGCGCCCCGGGTGAGGCCCTCGGATCAAAGCAGTCGGCCGGCACGGTCACGGTGCTGCGCGGCTCGGCCAAGGGACTGACCGGGACCGGCTCGAAGAGCTTCTCCCAGGACACAGCGGGGGTCCCCGGCGCCGCCGAGGCCCGTGACGAGTTCGGCGGCTCAGTATGGGCCACGGACAGCAACAACGACGGCCGTGCGGAACTGGTGGTCGGTGCCGCCGCGGAGAACAACGGCGTTGGTTCGGTCTGGCTGCTCAAGACGGGGGCCAGCGGTATCACGGCGACCGGATCGACGTCCTTCGGACCGGGATCGGTCGGCGGGCCTGCCGGGATCTCCTACTTCGGCGACAACTTCGCCAACTGATCGCTTGGGCTCTGACGGAGCCCTTGGGCCCGGGTCGTGCCCACGTACGCTCAGGTTCTGCCCCTGTGCGTACGGTGGTACGTCCCCGCCCCCGGCCGGCCGCCCGGATGTTCGCAGCCACGACCATCGCCTCCCCGAGCGCCGCCCGGCACAGCAGCGAGCCGAGACTCACCCTGCGCACCCCCAGTTCGCCGAACTGGGCGACCGAGGGCCGGCACGTGGTCGACCCGGACCGCGCTATCCCGAGCCCGCCCGCCGTCGACACCGTGCGGCTGCGGACACCCCGTCCGTTGCGGAGGGGCCGCCAGGTCCCGCTGGAGGTGGAGCGAGTCGATCTGCGACTCTCCGGGAATCCCCCAGGGGGCCGAGTCATCGTGCAGGACGTAGAGGCAGCGCTTCCAGGAAGTCCGCTCGCGGCGCCCGCCGCTACGGCGGTCCGGTTGCCCTCCTGACGGCCGCGACGACGTTCAGCGCAGGTGAGATGTTCGCCCAGGTCCTCATCGACCGGCCCGGCGGGACCGTCCACATCGGGGCGAACAAGTAGGGCGTCTTCTCCGACACGCCGCACGCCGCCCGACGGCATGGCGGTCTGGCTTCCGAACGAGGAGTTCCTCACCCGCCGGGGAGAGACCTTCGACGGCGCGGGAATCCCGCCCCACATCCGTACACCGGTCTTCACCGAGGCGGAGTTCGCGACGGACCGGGACTCGGCCTTCGACGCGGCGGTCGCGTGCTCCGGGACCAGAAGCTGTCGTGAGGCGCCACGCGCCCGTTCGGCGTGTCGTGGAACAGGGACTGTGCGGGGCCGCCCCTGGGGAATGACGGACCTGCTAAGGGGAGGTGACGCGCCACGCCGCCTCGATCATTTCGAAGATCTCGTCCACCGCGGCCTGCGGATCGGGCGCCTCGCGGGCCAGTGCGTACGCGTCGATCACGAACCTCGCGATCGTCCGGCAGGCCGTTGTGGTCCGTGCCAGGTCAGGATCGGCGGACATGGCCGTTGCCAGCGTCTCCGCATGGCGCAGCCTCATCGACTCCTCGTACTCCCGCAGAGCGGGGGACCCGACGACCATGTCCCAGACCGGGGCGTTGCCGTCTGCGGTGCAGTGGCGCACCAGGGCGTGGATCTCGCGGCGCAGCGGGGGGAGGAGTGGCTCGTGCGGCGCCCGTCCGGTGACCGCCTGGGTGAGGCGCTGCTCGAAGTCCGTGTCCTGCTCGAACACCAGGGCCTCTTTGGAGGCGAAGTGGGAGAAGAGGGTGGTGACGGCTACATCGGCTTCGGCGGCCACGTCACGGATGCCCACCGCGTCGTACCCGCGTTCCATGAAGAGCCGGAGGGCGGTGTCGGCGATCTTCTGGCGGGTCGCGGCCTTCTTGCGCTCACGGCGTCCGGACTCAACGGTCATGCGTTGACACTAGCAGGTAGTAAATGCTAACCGTTTCAAAAAGCTAACCGTTAGTGTTATGTTCCCGGTATGAAGAAAGTGAACTTCGCCGAGTTCGGCGGTCCGGACGTCCTGCGACTCATCGATGCCGAGGAGCCCCACGCCGGCCCCGGCCGGATACGCGTCGCCGTGAGGGCGGCGGGCGTGAACCCCGTCGACTGGCGGATCCGGGAAGGACAGGTTCTGGGCGCCCACCCGACCGAGTTGCCCGCCGGAGTCGGGCTGGACGCCGCCGGGGTCGTGGACGAGGTCGGTGAGGGCGTCGACGGGATCGAGATCGGCGACCACGTGTTCGGCGAGGGCTCCAGTACGTACGCCGAGTTCGCCGTCCTGTCAGCCTGGGCCCGGATGCCCGAGGGGCTGCCGTTCGAAGAGGCGGCCGGGTACCCCTCCGTGATGGAGACCGCGCTGCGCGTCATCCGCGAGGTCGGTGTGCTGCCGGGGCAGACGCTGCTGGTCAGCGGTGCGTCCGGGGGAGTCGGGTCGGCGGTGCTGCAGATCGCCCGCGACCGTGGCATCGCGGTGATCGGCACGGGAAGTGCTTCGTCCCAGGATTATCTGCGGGGCCTGGGCGCCCTCGCCACCACGTACGGCGAGGGCTGGGCCGAGCGGGTGCGGCAGCTCGGCCGGGTCGACGCCGCTCTCGATCTGGCCGGTTCGGGAGTGATCCGCGAGCTCGTCGATCTGACGGGGGATCCGCAGAAGGTCGTCTCCATCGCCGATCTTCGCGCGCCGGAGTCCGGGGTCCGGTTCTCCGGCGTGGCCGGGAGCGTGCCGGAGGCGCTCGCCGAGGCCGCCCGTCTCATCGCGCGAGGGAAGCTCCACATCCCGGTCGAGAAGTCGTACACGCTCGCCGAGGCCGCAACGGCCCACATCGACAGCCAGGCCGGCCACACGCGCGGGCGTCGGGTCATGGTCGTCTGACCGGCTCCACGCGCCAGCCGTGACCGGGAGGGGACGGGCACGGATGGGGACCTGGCGCGGTTGCGAGCCCGGTAGGCGAAGGTGCCCGGCGTACGCGGTGCACGCACGCCGGGCTCCACCTGGCCGTCTGCAGGCTCGAAGCCATCGAGCCGTTGGCCGAGTTCGGGTAGGGGCAGGGATCTCCTTGTGGATGCCCGGTTCAACGGCGGGACGAGTGGGGAGCCGGCCAGGTGCCGGGGCGTCGGTGGCCCCGGTGCTGCGGCTGGCCGGTACCTGCGGCTGCCGGCCAGCGCGGCGAACACCTTTGGTGACAGGGGAGCATGTGTGCTGGTGGTACGGCATGTCGGGCCGTTGTCGACCTGTTCCACGACATCTCAGCCCCTGACCCGCTCCCGCTGCTCCGTGCCTTGATCAACTCACCTCGACATACCAACAAGATCAATGAGCAGAGTCCCCGCGCTCAGACTCCCACCTGGGGCCCGTCACGAAGCGGCTCAGCCGATAGGTGGCCGGCAGCGCCAGGCGCCCGCACAGCGTGTCGATCCGGATCATCGAATCGTCGACTCCTGCTTCTCGGATGTCGCGCAACCGTATGTGCAGCTCCGCCTGGTCCCGAGTCTCAACAATCACTTCCCACTCGGTGATCATTTGCCAGATCCACGGCCTAGTAGTCGGCGGAGTAGTTAAGGAAGTTGGCGACGGCGGGTACGGCGCGCCGACGTCCGAGTTTCTGCCGGAGGTCGTTGAGGGTGCTGGTGCCGCGTGGGGAGGTGACGCCTCCCAGGCGGGCGACGGCGCTGTGGGAGGCGTCTATGTCGCCGAGGGCGAGATGGGCCTCGGCGAGGCGTGCGAGGTAGATGGAGTGTCCGCGGGGGAGGGCGTCGCCGGTGCATGCCTCGCCCTCACTGCGGTGGGCGGTGGAGACGTCCTGGAAGTGCGTGAGGGATTGGCGGCGGTTGCCAAGGTTGAGGGCGGAGCTGCCCAGGAGCCGGTGGGTTTCGCCGAGGCCCCTGTTACCTACGGCATGGTCCGTGCGCACATCGCTACTTTGCGCGGGGCTCCATCCGGGCCGCCGCCCCGGCCGCCGACGGTGCGGCAGGTGACCGGCTGGATCACTCGGCATCCCGCGACTCTGACCGAGGTAGACCGCGCCGGGGTTGGAGCTGAAGCCGGTCACACCTCTACATGGAGGAACTCACCACGCGAAGAGCGGCGATACGTCCCAGGCTGGGGCCGGTCCGGGCCTTCCCTCAACACCCACTGCGCGTGGGTTGCCAGGCCAGGTACGCCCGTTGTCAGTGCCGTGCAGCAGAATCCGCTTCACTGACTCCGTCGTGGCCACGGCACCCGGTACGAGAAGAGGACCCCTGTGCGTTATCTGCTCCAGTTCGACCGTCTCCATCCGGACGAACAGCTGACGTCCCCGTCGGGGAGGTTCGTGCTGCGCTGCGACTCGGCAGGTGTCGCCGTGGTCACGGACACCGACCGCGACCGGGTCGTCTGGCGGGCGGGTGCGGCCGGACGACTGCTGCTCGGACACGGCTACGAGGTCGTCGTAGAGGCCGGGGAGGACTACGAGACGGTCTGGCGCTCGGGCTTCGCCATGCCCGGTGCGCGGTACCTGATCCTCACGGACTCCGGCGAGCTGGAACTCGTGGACGGCTCGCACGTTCGGGTGGCCAACATACGCACCGGCCCCATCCACGCTGTGCCCCTCGGGGATGCGGCGCCCGCGGCTGCCATCACCGCGGATGCGTATCTCGTCCGCGACGGGAAGATCCGCCGGACCGTGGCCCGTGAGCAGGACGGATGGCTGAGGATCTGTGAGAGCTGGACGGGCGGGGGCGGAAGCTATGCGCTGACCAGTCCTCTGGTCGACTGGCTGGAGCAGGAAGGCACCGTGCTGACCTGGCGCCTGCACATGGCGGGCGGTTCGAAATCCAAAGGCTGGATGCTGTGCCTGGTCGACTCCGACGGCACGGTCCTGTGGCACGAGGGCACCCAACGCCCTCATGAACCGGTCCCCCTGGGAACGCCCTACGCCTACGGCGGACCCGCGCTGGAGGCGGGAGGGCGCCTGCGTAACCAGTCTCTGACGTCTCCCGCCGGTACCCACACTCTGGTCCACCAGGGCAACGGTGACCTGGCTCTGTACTGTCACACCGAGGATCGTGCCGTGTGGACTACCGGCACCGAATGGGTGGACGGTGGATGGGCCGAGCTCTCCGAGAACGGCGACCTGTCGGTCCGTAACACCCACGGCGCCCGGGTGTGGAGCTCTGCCACGGCCGGTTCAGGGGCCCGCCGCCTCGTGGTCCGTGACAACGGTCGTGCCGAACTCCTCGACATGGACGGCCGGTCGATGTGGTCGACAGGCACACACACGTCATGCGACGGTCCCGCTGTCGACACCCCGCGGGGCGCGGTGCTGCGCCGGGGGCAGACGCTCGGACGGCACTCCCTCACCTCCCCCGACGGAAGCACGGTGCTTGGGCACTGGGACGAACGGCGTCTCGTGCTGTTCGGGGCGAACCACACCTGGCTCTGGTACGCGCACCTCGGCGAGACGGCCCGGCCAGGACTGCACCTTGACGAGGACGGCATGCTGCGCGTTCTTGACGACGAAAGCTCTCCGCTGGGTGGGCCGGCCGACGAACTGCGTGTAGAGGAAGGCGAAGTGATCCTGTGCCGTGCCGACGGCACCGTCGTCTGGCGCAACGGCGAGGCGGTGGCCGAGCCCACCGTCGTTCCGGAGGAGCCGGCCGAGGACTTCGAGGCATGGATGGAGGAACTGACAGGCCAGGTCAGTTACTGTGCGACCGTCGTGCACGACACGACGCCCGACGAAGCCCTGACCCGGCTGGGAGCGGACCCGGCGGGCATCCGCACCGGCACCTGGAACGACCTTCGCACCCAGAGCGAGATCGACGGCGCCAGCGTGGAGGACGTGCGTGTGGCCGCGTTCGCCCTTGGCCCGCACACCCTGGTCGTCGAGGACAACGGCCTGTTGGGAATCGGTAGCCCGGCGCTGTCCCAGGGCACTTTCGCGGTCTCCAACTACAGCAGTGTCAACGCGGACACCTACTTCGTGGTCCACCGCGACGGCGAGACGGTCGCCGACCACTCCGACAACGGCAGTGAGGAGCCGACCACACCAGAGGTCGAGGCGGCCATGGCAGCGATGGGCTCAGACGACCCGCTGGACGCCGCCTTCCAGGACGGCCTCGAACTCCTCTGCCGGACGGCGGGCGTCCGCCCGACGGTCGCGGACGTGACAGGGGAAGCCCGGTTCACGATCATTGCGGCGCCCTGAACAAGGCACCGGATCATCCAGAGCACGGACAGCCTCACCTCCGCTCACGGGGAGCAGGATCCGGCGGTCCAGCGATCGCACAGCAACCGACCCTGCCCTGGCGGCTGATAGATCATTTGCGGGACAGCCCTTAGACATCGCTTCTTATGGCGTGCATGCTCGTTGGTCTGTGCATGACGGGTCTGGTTGAGCGGTTGGTGCCGGATGAGTTGTAGGTGTTGTTCCGGCGGGTGGTGCCGCCTACGGAGGTGAGGCGTCCGCAGGGTGGGGGTCGGCGTCGGGACGGCGATCGTGAAGTCCTGGCCGCGATCGTCTTCGTGGCTACCTCGGGCTGTACGTGGAGGCAGCTCCCGCCGGTGTTCGGCCCGGCCTGGCAGACGGTCTATCGGCGGTTCGCCCAGTGGACCGCGGATCGGGTTCGGGCCCGGCTCCACCCTGTGGTCCTGGACGAACTGGGGGCGCGGGGTGAGCTGGACTGGTCGCGGTGCGCGATCGACTCGGTCAGCGTTCGGGCGGCAAAAGGGGGCTTCTGACGGGACCGAATCCGACCGATCGCGGCAAGTTGGGATCGAGAATCCATCTGGTCACCGACCGGAACGGACAAGGGCTACGACTATGACCACCTGCGGCGATGGCTCTGCAAGCGCGGCATAGGCCCCCGCATTGCCCGGAAGGGCGTCGAGTCCTCCGCCCGGCACCGCTGGGTCGTAAAGCGATCCGTTTCCTGGCTGGCCGGCTGCCGTCGCCTGCACCGCCGCTACGAATGCAGGCCCGAGCACTTCCTCGCCTTCGTCGGCATAGCCGCGCCCCTTATCTGTCACCGCCGACTCGGGAGGCCGCCGAGCCGCCCGCAGGAGCCAGTCGACCGCCCTTCGGGGGCTGGTCAGTCGCGGCGGGGGCCGATGACGGAGGCCCCGTCGTGCACGGTGATCGCCAGGGCCGGGCAGATGTCGGCCGCGTCCAGGACCCGTTCGTCCGGCTCGGTCCCCTCGGCCCGCACGCGGGCGCGCTCACCGTCCAGTGCGAACACCTCCGGAACTGTTCCGGCGCACATCCCGGAACCCTGGCAGAGCTTCGGGTCGACGCGTACGTTCCAGGTCACGGCGCTCACCACTCCACCGGCATGACGCGCGGACCGCGCACCAGCATCTCGGACTTCCAGGTGACATCGCCCGCCAGGCGAAGTTCCGGGAAGCCCGCGATGAGGGCGGACAGCGCCTCCTGGAGTTCCAGCCGGGCCAGCGGGGCGCCCAGGCAGTGGTGGACCCCATGGCCGAATCCGAGGTGCTGGTTGCCCTCCCGGGCGACGTCGAGCACGCCCGGGGCGGTGAACCGCAGCGCGTCGCGGTTGGCGGCGCCCACCGCGACCAGGACGGGGCTGCCCGCGTGGACCAGTGTTCCGCCGACCTCGATGTCCTCGGTGGCGTACCGGGGCTGGCCTGCCCCGCTGCCCAGGGGCACGAAGCGGAGCAGCTCCTCCACGGCGCTCGGTACGAGCTCCGGCTCGGCCCGGAGCCTGGCCAGCTGGTCCGGGTGGTCCAGGAGGGTGAGGACGAAGTTGGGGATCTGGGACGCGGTGGTCTCGTGCCCCGCTACCAGGACGGCGACGCAGAGATCGATGAGTTCCAGTTCCGAGAGCCGGTCGCCGCCGTCGCGGGCCTCGATGAGGGCCGTCATCAGGTCGTCCTGCGGCTCCTGGCGGTGGAGCTCGATCAACCCGGCCATGTAGGAACGGAGTTCGGCGCGGCTCGCGTCGAACTCCTCGGCGGTGAGCGAGCTGGTCGACAGCGCGTCGTCGCTCCACACGCGGAACCGCGGCCGGTCCTCGGTGGGCACGCCCAGCATCCGGCAGATCACGGCGACCGGCAGCGGCAGCGCGAAGAGGTCGACCAGATCGGCGGGCGGTCCGGCCGTCCTCATCCCGTCGAGCAGGCCGGCGGTCAGCTCGCGGACCTGGGGGCGCAGCTTCTCGACCTGGCGGACGGTGAACGCCTTGGCGACCAGGGAGCGCAGCCGGGTGTGGTCCGGCGGGTCCATGCCGAGGATTCCGCCGTCGCGCTGCCCCTCGGACTGACGGGGCTCGTCGTGCGAGGCGGCCGCCGCCCGGCTGAAGCGCTGGTCACCGAGGACCAGCCGGGCATCGGCGTAGCGCGTGACCAGCCAGGCCGGTTCTCCGTACGGCAACTGGACCCTCAAGAGGCCCGATCGGTCGCGGACGCGCTCATAGGCATCGGAGAGCTGGAGTCCGTCAGGGGTGTTGAAGGGGTAGGCAAGGGGCGCGATATCTGCGGTCGTCACTGCGGCCTCCCGGTTGTAAGCAGCTGCTTACAACGGTAGGAGCGTCCTCCGAGAGCAGTCAACAACGCTTTACAGCCGTTATCCTGACGGGCCGTCCGAGAGGAATCCCGCCATGGAATCCGGTTCCGCACCGCCGCCCGAAGAGCGCCGCAGGGATGCCCGGGCCACCCGTCGCCGCCTTCTGGAGGCGGCCCGTGACCTGTTCGCGGAGCGGGGCTACGAGGGGACGACGGTCCGGAGCATCGCCGCGCTGGCCGGGGTCAACCAGGCCCTGCTGTTCCGGTATTTCGGCTCGAAACGGGGTTTGCTGACGGAAGTCGTCGCTCTCGGCGGGCTGGAGCAGTTGCGCGAGACGCCGCCCGAGGAGCTTTTCGAGACCGCCCTGCGCTCGATGCTGACCCGGAGCGCGGAGGGGGCGGAGGACCGTTCCCTGGAGGTCTATCTGCGCTCGGTGGGGCGTGGCGACGAGGCAGCCGGAACCCTGCGGGAGCTGGGGGAGGAGTACCGGAGTGCGCTGGCCGGGCTCTCCGGTGCCCCGGACGCGGTGCTGCGGGCGGATCTCGCCATGGCCTGGCTGCTGGGGATCGGGCTGATGCGGACGGTCGTCGCGCGGGAACCGCTGGCAGGTGCCGAGCCGGACGACGTCTGCCGTCTCGTCCTCGGCACGCTCGGCCATCTGTGGTCCGCGACGCCGGGCGACGGCGAGGTGCGGAAAGGTCCCGGGGCGTAGGCACCCTTGTCCGCGGCCCGACCATCATGACCGACGTCCGTCCACTTGCGCCCGGTTGACCGCGAGCGGCGATGCGGTGCCGGGCACAGGCGGCGTCCGCGGCCGCTGCGTCTCCGCGCACCGGACTCCCGCCCAGTGCCGGGCTCTGGCGGCTGTCGGCATCCATTGATGCGGTCCGGCGCCCCCGGGGCAGTGGCGCAGGTTTCTACCGTGGGGGCCGGTCCGGCCGGTTGAGGGCGTGCAGACGCATGCGCAGCAGCGCAATGACTTATTTTCCCTACTTGGTGCTGAGGCCGGGAACGGTATAGCGCGGATTACTGGGAAAACGCCATGACACTCCTTGGCCGGTAGAATGGCGTCATTTCCACTTCCCTCTCCCGTCTGATCCATAACCAAGCAGTCTGTGTCACTGCGGCGGAACTGCGGGGGATCAGTTGTTGGTCGACGGGTGCGACCGGACCGTTCTGCTGGCTCGGCTGCGGGCTGAGTGGTTCGTACGGAGGTGCCGCCCTGGAGACGCGCCGACGACGGAGAGATTCGGTCGCGGCTGGCGTGGATGACGGCGCTGCCAGTACGGGTTGTCGTGGGAAAGCTTGCTGGAGACGCGGCCGTACATACCGAAGGTCAGAATGACCAGCCCCATGATGAAGCTGAAGATGACGTTGGTCATGCCGAAGTCGAGGAAGTTCGCCGGCCGGTCCAGAACGAAAATGTGCGCGAATCCGCTGAGCAGGAACAGTGTGCCCACTGTCATGTTCAGCGTGGACGCCGTGTTGCCGCCGACGAAAGCTCCTGCGATGAGGGCGAGTCCTACTACGAGTGAGATGGCGCTGAGGGAGGTGTTCGACGTCATGCCGGCGATCCGGTCACCGCTGGTGCTGAACGGGCTGAGTGTATCGGCGAAACCCAGGGCGGCGAAGAGAAGCAGGATCAGACCACACACGGCGGACCCCCAACGGTAGACGACCGCCAGCCGGTGATCGACGGGAAGTTCATCGCTCAATTTCATGACTCATCTCCTTCGCTGTCACGTGCCGGTCGTGAACCGTCGTCCAGTTGTGGGGGCGACGCCCGGTCTCTGCGTCCTGCGGGATCAATACCGGCTTCCGCATCACGATGGATGCAGAGGTATTCGAGTGTGTGCAGTGCGTGAATTGGAAGGCTGAGCTTCATGACGGGGAGGGTCTGTTCGGACGGTGATGGGTGAGAGCGCATATGAACGGCTGGGGAGAGGGCGCGGTCCGGCCGTATATGGCTGTGCCCGGGGCCTGAATCACCCGAGCGGGTCAGTGGGCGGACGGAGTTGCGTGTCCGGGTCGCGGGAACGCGCGCCACTGCCTGAACTTGTGGTCCTCTCGTACGGCCGGTCGGCCCTATCCGTAGCCGGAAATTCGTTATTCAGTGCATCCGAACGCCTCGCAGCACGGAATGAGGAGTGGGAGTGCACCGAACCCGCCGACCGGAGGACATGGTGATGCTGCGAAGCCGGGCCAAAGGGCAGTCCTTTTCCCAAGACCACCCGCGTTCGGAGACAGAGGCGATGGACGGTGCCGCTCACGCCGGCCGGGGCCGCTACCCGGTGCACGACGGTGCCGGGTCACGGCACGGCGCCATGGGCCTGGTGGACCAGGACGTACCCGGAGCTGTCCTGCGCACAGCACGGGCTGTCCTCAGCGAGAAGCTCGATCAGGCCTCCGCGATCGACGCCGTCTTCTCCCGTGACGTCGCCGAACGCCTCGCCGGCTTCACCCTCGGCGGGGGGAGTCGGATGCGCTCCCAGTTCATCTGGTGGGGCATACGCGCGACCACTGCGGGCTCACAGGCCGTGGACGTCGAGTCCGCGCTGCGCCTGGGAGTGGCGGTCGAACTCGTCCAGACGTGCGCGCTGGTCCAGGACGACGTGATGGACGGTTCGTCGTTGCGCCGGGGCCGCCCCGCCATGCATGTCGACTTCGCGGAGAGCCCCGGCCTGTTATGCGGCCCGAAGCTGCGGGACTCATTCGGTAGATCCGCTGCCGTGCTCCTCGGTGACTTGGCTCTCGCTTGGGCGGACGACACCGTCGCGGAGACGAGCATGTGCCCGGCGACCAGGCAGCGCGTGTCAGCGGTCTGGCAGGCGATGAGAACCGAGATGGTGGCCGGGCAGTACCTCGACCTGCACGGGCAGGTCACTGGCACACGGTCCGAGGCCCGCGCCTTGCGAACGGCGTACCTGAAGAGCGCCCTGTACTCGGTTGCCCGTCCACTGGCGTTGGGAGCCGCCCTGGCCGGTGCCGCGGAGGACGCCACTCGTGCGTTGTCGGCGGCCGGCCGGTGCGCCGGCCTCGCTTTTCAGATCCGCGACGATCTGCTGGGTGTCTTCGGTGACCCCGGCAAGACCGGTAAGCCTTCGGGTGGCGACATCCGCGAGGGCAAGCCGACCTGCCTGATGGCTGTGGCCCGGTCGCGAGCCGGAACCAGCAGTGCGCGCGCCGTTCTCGACGACGCCCTGGGCCGGGCCGACCTCTCGGACGAAGCCCTGACCGACGTGCGCGACGTACTCGTGACCACCGGGGCCCGCGCCGAGATGGAGGACAGAGCCGGCCGGCTCATGAAGCACGCGGCACGCCATCTGGCCGAGGCCTCCGTGGAGCCGTACGCCGGAAACCGCCTGCTCGGCCTGTTCGAAAGCGTCACCGGAGCCGCCACGACTCCATCGGCGGAACCGAGGACCCGGCCCGTCCCGGCCCTGGAGACGGGCTCCTCCTCGCCTTCTGACGCAACGGGTCCGGCAGAAGGGGGCACAGCCCGGTGATGACCGTGAAGGGCCCCACCGACCACGTGGTGGTGGTCGGTGCCGGGCTGGCGGGACTGTCCGCCGCTCTCCATCTGCTCGGCGCCGGACGGCAGGTCACGGTGGTGGAGCGGGACTCCTCGCCCGGCGGGAGGGCCGGGCTGCTGGAGCGCGGCGGCTACCGCATGGACACCGGCCCGACCGTGCTGACCATGCCGGATCTGGTCGAGGAGGCCTTCGCGGCCATCGGCCACACTCTGACCGGCCGACTGGAGCTGATCCCTCTCCACCCCGCCTACCGGGCACGGTTCGCCGACGGGACGCAACTGGACGTGCACACGGAACCGGAGGCCATGGAAGCCGCGGTCGAGCAGTTCGCGGGCGCCAGGGAAGCGGTCGGCTACCGCAGGCTGCGGACCTGGCTGACGCGCCTCTACGCCGTACAGATGCGCCGGTTCATCGACACGAACTTCGACTCCCCGCTCCAGCTCCTCCACCCCGACCTGGCCCGGCTCGCCGCCCTCGGAGGCTTCGGACGGCTCGACGCGCGAGTCGGACACTTCATCAAGGACGAGCGGCTGCGCCGGGTCTTCACCTTCCAGGCCCTGTACGCCGGTGTGCCCCCGGCCCGCGCGCTGGCCGCCTACGCCGTCATCGCCTACATGGACACCATCGCAGGGGTCTATTTCCCGCGGGGCGGTATGCACGCACTGCCGGAGGCGATGGCCCGCTCGGCGACCGAGGCGGGCGCCGCATTCCACTACGGGCACACCGTCACCCGTTTGGAGCGTTCCGGAGAACGGATCACCGCCGTCGTCACCGACCAGCGGCGCATCGCCTGTGATGCCGTCGTCCTGACGCCGGATCTGCCCGTCAGCTACCGATTGCTCGGTCGCAGCCCCCGCCGCCCCCTTGCTCTGCGCCACTCTCCGTCCGCGGTGATCCTGCATGCCGGAACCGACCGCACCTGGCCCGGCCTCGCCCACCACACCATCTCGTTCGGTGCGGCCTGGAAGGAGACCTTCGGTGAACTCACCCACGGATCACTGATGTCGGACCCCTCCCTGCTCATCACCCGTCCCACCGCGACGGACCCGGATCTGGCCCCGCCCGGCAAACACCTCCACTACGTCCTGGCGCCGTGCCCGAACACAGACGTCGGACCAGGCACCAGCGAGTGGCGCCAACTGGCACCCCGCTACCGCGACACCCTGCTCACCACGCTCGAACAGCGCGGAATGGCCGGGCTGGGCTCCGCGATCGAGGAGGAGGGCCTGGTCACCCCCATCGACTGGACCGCCCAGGGACACACGGCCGGCACACCCTTCTCCGCCGCCCACACCTTTCCCCAGACGGGGCCCTTCCGCCCGCGCAACCTCTTACGGGGCACCGAGAACGCCGTGCTCGCCGGCTGCGGCACCACGCCGGGCGTCGGCGTGCCCACCGTGCTCATCTCGGGAAAGCTGGCAGCGGAGAGGATCACCGGTCCTCGCTCCGGCCGACCTCGTCCACGTCCCTCCTCTCGAAGGGCAGGCCCGCATGACGCCTCGTGAACTCGACGCGGCAGGCATCCGCGAGCCCGCCCTGCGCGCCGCGTACACGGCGTGCCGCCGGCTCAACGCGCGGCACGGCAAGACGTACTTCCTCGCGACCCGGCTGCTCCCGGTCGAAAAGCGCCCAGCAGTCCATGCCCTGTACGGCTTCGCCCGGTGGGCCGACGACATCGTGGACGATCTCGACAGCGCCGCCACCCCCGACGAACGCGCCCACGCGCTGCACCGTCTCCAGGAAGTCCTCGACGACGGCCTGCGCGGCGGCACCTGCACGGAGCCCGTCATCCGCTCGCTCGTCCACACGGCTGCCGTCCACGACATCGACCACCGTCACTTCGCCGCCTTCATGGCGTCGATGCGCAGCGACCTGACGGTGACCGGGTACGCCTCGTACGAGGAACTGGGCCGCTACATGTACGGGTCGGCCGCCGTGATCGGCCTTCAGATGCTGCCGGTGCTGGGTACCGAAGGTCCGCGGGAAGAGGCGGCCCCGTACGCGGCCGCCCTGGGCGTCGCCTTCCAGCTCACCAACTTCCTCCGGGACGTGGGGGAAGATCTCGACCGGGGCCGGCTCTATCTGCCGGCCGATCTGCTGGCCGCGCACGGAGTGGACCGGGACTACCTCGAATGGAGCAGGGCCACCGGCCGGTGCGACGTTCGCATCACCAGGGTCATGCAAGCGGCGGCCGCTCACAACCGCGGTGTCTATCGCGACGCGCTCCCCGGTCTCGCCCTGCTCGCGCCCCGCTCACGCCCTTGCATCCGTACGGCGTTCATCCTCTACAGCCGCATCCTCGACGCGATCGAGGACGACGGCTACGCCGTCCTGCACCGACGGGCCGTGGTCCCTCGTCTGAACCGGGCGGCCGTGGCCCTCGACGGACTGGTACGGGCCCTGGCCACCAGAGCCGCCGGAGCGGGTGCCGGCCGCACCTCGCCGGCCCGCCCCGCGACGAGCGCCGCGTCGGCGTCCCAGACCAGGGCCCGACCCGTCCGCGAGGAGGTGGCATGACCCGCGGCCGCCGTACCGCAGGGAACCGGATCCCCCTGCGGCTGCGCCGCGCGGCCGTCACGTGGGACCGGCAACCCCCGACCTGGCGCGATGCCAGGCCCGGGGTCATCGCGGACGCGCTGAAGCGTGCACTGGGCCGGCCTTCCGGTAACTGGTACGTCCTCGGGGCGTCCCGTGCCGTCACGGCCGAGCGGTCGATCGGACGGACCGTCGGTGGCAGTGAAGTGGTGGCCTGGCGCGATGCCTCGGGCCGTCTGCGCGCCGGGCCCGGCGCGTGCCCGCACCTCGGGGCGCCCCTGCGCGACAGCCCCGTCCGGTGCGGCACCCTGGTCTGTCACTGGCACGGACTCGCCCTGAGCGGTGAGCCGTTCGCCGGCTGGGAGCCCTATCCGGCCTTCGACGACGGGGTCCTCGCCTGGGTGCGCCTCGACCACGTCGGCGGTGAGACCCCGCTGGAGCGGCCGGTCGTCCCGCCCCGCCCGGCGGTGGGGGACACCGTCGACTCCGTGTACGAGGGTGTCGGTGTCTGCGAGCCGGAAGACGTGGTGGCCAATCGCCTCGACCCGTGGCACGGCGCCTGGTTCCACCCGTACTCATTCGTCGACCTGACAGTGACCGGTACGCCTTCCGTTGAGGGCGACGGGGACGAGGACGGGTTCGCCGTCGACGTGTCCTTCAAGATCGTGGGGCGCGTCGTGGTACCGGTGCGTGCCCTCTTCACCGCGCCGGAACCACGCACCGTCGTCATGCACATCACGGAGGGCGAGGGCCGCGGGTCCGTGGTCGAATCCCATGCCACGCCGCTGGGGCCCGACCTCATGGGCAGGCCCCGGACCGCGGTGACGGAGGCACTCCTGGCCGCCTCCGACCGTCGCGGCTTCGCCGTTGCCCGCGCGGCGGCCCCGCTGCTCCGCCCGCTCATGCGGGCCTCCGCCGGACGGCTGTGGCGGGACGACCTCGCGTACGCCGAACGGCGTTGGGAACTGCGCGGCACCGGCCGCTTGCCGGGCTGACCGCGGCGCGCGCCCGGCCCGCCGGCCCTCCGGACGGTCCTGTGACCGCGCGCCGCCCAGCCCCGACCGTCCTCCTCACCGGGTCCCGAGCGCGGCCAGCCCGCGCAGCACCGCGGAGCGGCCGGCCCGCGGCACCGTCCACAGCGTCTGACCGCGCACCCCCCAGCGCTCCAACAGCGCGTTGGCCGCGAGGAATCCGCTTGTCGCGGCACGCTCCATCAGCGCCACCGGAAGCCCGGTCCGGACCAGGTCACCCGCCACCGTCACGGTGGGGTCGGGCGTGCGGACGCCGGGCCGGTGCGGGTATCCGCCGACCGGGAAGAGCGGGCAGTCCGCGCGCCATTCGTGCCGTACGTCCACCACCCGGGCGCTGCGCGTCTCCGGGTAGACCCGGTGGAGCTGTTCGATCGCCGCTGTCTGCACCTCGGCACGGTCCGCGTCCGGTGAGACCGCGTAGGCGTGCAGTTCGAGCACCGAGCCCCGGTGACGGCGCGCCCAACGGGCGGCCTCGCCCTCCCATCGGTCCAGCACACTGACGTTGTCCAGCGGGGGATAGCCGCTGGTACCGAGGAAGCCGGGGCGGTCCGGCGCCACCGGACGGTCCAGCCAGAGCCGCGAGACGAGGAACGGTGGTGCTGTCCTGAGACCCTCCACCTTCGCACGCCAGGACGCGTCGCCCAGTCCGGGCGACGCTGCCACGGCCTTCCGCAGTCCGTCGGTGTCCAGGGCCAGGACCAGTGCGTCGTGGCGCCGCGTCCGGCCGTCGGCGGTGACATCGTGCCCACCGCCCACCAGGGGTGTGACGTTCTCCACCGCCGATCCCGTGCGTACCTGCGCGCTGTGCCCCTCCAGATATCGCCGCAACGGTTCCCACAACGCCTGCGGGAACGGCTCGTCCGGCACGTCGAAGAGGAGTCCCTCGCTGGAGCCGAGAAAATAGATGTGGAACATCAACACCAGTTCCGCGGCGGACAGTTCCCGCGGATCGGCGAAGAAGCTACGGGAGAACACCTCGAAGGCCAGATGATGGGCGGCCTCCGGGAACCGGATGCGCGTCAGGAAGTCGTGCGCGCTGACCTCGTCGAGCTGCTCGTACACGTCGGGCACGCGCACGTCCAGCAGGGGCAGCGCGGCCCGCGGCCTCATCCGGACCAGGTCGCGCAGGCCGAAGGTCGGGCTGAGCGCGACGAAACCCAGGACGCTGAACGGCGGAGTGCGCGGCACCCGCGCGAAGCTGTCGTACAGGCCCGTGCTGTGCCGCAGCGGATAGTCGGGCAGCCCGGTCAGCGTACGCAGTCCCGGGTCGACCCGGCGCAACAGGCCGCGCAGGTTGTAGTACTGACGGAAGAAGGCGTGAAAGCCGCGGCTCATCGTGACCGTGGTCCCGTCGGCGATCTCGGTGGGCCGGCCCGCAAGCCGCCCGCCGAGACCCGGCTCACGCTCGTACAGCGTCACCCGCGCACCGCGCTCGGCCAGCACCGTCGCCGCGGAGATTCCCGCGATGCCACCGCCGATCACGGCCACCGAGGGCGCGTCACCGGCGAAACGAGCACGACCGCCGGGTCCGCGGAGCACGACGGCCCTCCGGTCGCGGCCGCGACGGTGGCCGTCCGTAACGGACCTCGCGTACCTCATGGCCGTTCCCGTAGGGCGCTCGGCGCCTGGGCGACGATCGTGTGGGTGATGCCCGTCTGCCAACCGGGCAGCGGCAGGACCCGCACATGACCGAATCCGCGGCGTCGTACCCGATCGGCGAAATCGGCGGCCGAGTCGAACTCCAGCACGCTGCGGTGCAGGTGGCGGTAGAGGTCCGCGTCTCCGGTGAGCCGCCCTGCCGGGACCACCACCGCGCCGCAGACCGCCGACCACAGCGCCCGGTGCATACGGCCGGAGCCGAGCGTGTACTCGTGCACGGCCAGCCGCCCGGCCGGGACGAGCAGCTCCCGGACCACGTCGAGCACCTGGTCCGGATCGCTCACATTGCGGAAGAGGTATGCGGCGAACACGGCGTCGAAGCGGCCGTTCACCTGCGAGGGGTGCATGGCCTCCGCCGGTGCGTGCACGAAGGTGACGTTCGACGGCCAGCGCTTGGCCTTGGCACGCTCGAGCATGCCCACCGACGAGTCCACCGCGACGATCTCCGCATCCGGCGCCGCCGTCAGGAGCGCGGCGGTCGACGTTCCCGTTCCGCAGCCGAGATCCAGCAGGCGCAGGCCCCGGCCGCCGCCCGCCAGCCCGAGTCTGCGCGCCGAGCGCCGCAGGTCGCGGCGGTAGCCGGGATTGACCGCGGTGAGCCGGTCGTAGGCGAGGGAGCCGTGGTCGAACGCGGCGGACAGGTCGTCGTCACGCAGCAGTGTCATGGGTCGCTCGTTTCCTGATCAGGAGGCGTACGGGCAGGAGCGCTGGGAGTGGGCCACGGCGGGGCTCCGGCAGGCGCCTGCCGCTTCGGTCTGAAAGGGAGTTCGACGACGGTGCGAAGCATCGGGGCGACCGGCGTGCGCAGCCCGACCAGGACGTCCTCGTATCCGCGCGACGTACCGTCCAGGAACCGCAGCAGCCGCTCTCCCGGGACCGTGCGGAAGAGGCCGGAGAAGAACTCGCCACCGTCCACCCGGCCGCTGTCCAGCGCCCGCAGCATCACGGCGTCCATGGCGCGCGGCCAGGCCCCGTAAGGCGATGCCACCCGCAGCCGGCTTCCGCCGCGTACCTGCGCGGCGATGGTCCGGCTCTGGCGCTGGACAGCGGCGAACGTATAGCCGGTCGACGGACGGGTGGCCCCGCCGGCCGTCCCGATACGGAAGACCGACCGGCCGACCCGAACCGGGAAACGTCCGTCGGTCATCGGAATGACGCCCCGCTCCACAGCGGTCACCCGATGGGCCCCGAGACCCAGCACATCGTGGGTGTAGTGACGTAACGCCCGCTCATATCCCGGCGCGTCCAGGACGGCACGCGAGAACTGCGTGTACTCGACCAGGGCGCTGCGCGGTCCCATCGGGAGCACGTAGCCGAACGACAGGCCCTGCGGCGGCTGCGGAGTGCGGAAGTCCATCAGATCCGCCGTAGCCGGATCGAACACCGGCCCGTCCGTCTCGACGAACCAGCCCGTGAAGTGCTGCAGCAGCGTGGTGCGGGCCGTCGGCAGCCGGGTGGGCGGCCTCGAATCGAAGACGTACCTCCCGTGCAGCAGGATCCGCGCGCCCCGGGCGTCGCGTGCGACCACCCGGCCACCGCCTCCGGGCGCGTCCCCGACCGCGGTCACCGTCGCCTCCAGCCGGCGAAAGCCTGCCGCGTGCGACAGCCGCCGCTGGACCAACTGCTCGAAGGCGTCCGAGCGGAGCATCTTGTAGCGGAACGGATCGGGGCACGTCACGGTTTCCGCACCGTCGGGGCCCGTCACGCGCAACCGCTCCCAGGACGCGGACAACACGTCGTCGTACGCGCCACCGGCGGCCTCCCAGAAGCACCACGTGCGAGGCGGTGGTCGCAACGGTCCCGCGGGGGCGTCGACGAGGACAACCGACACGGGGGCGCCATCCGCCGGCGCGCACAGCTGATGGGCGAGTGTCAGCCCGGCCGCCCCGGCGCCCACGATGACGACGTCCGGCTGTAGCACGGGGCGCCTTTCTCTCGGACGGGTTTCAGTACAGCAATCCGGCGGTCCGGGGAGAGAACCGCCTGCCTGCTGGAGATACTTCCGCAGGGGACGGCACTGCGGATGCGTGCGACGCGCACACGACGTGTAATCGTGCCCACCCGATCGCGCGCACTGCCTCTCGTCGTTGCTGCATCCGAAGTGGCCGTGGGGGGCGAAGTGTCAAAAGCCATCACCCCACCACGGGAACCAGCCTCAACCTGAGAGACAACACGCGTGCACACACTGACTGGCTTCGTCATCCGGCACCGCTTCCTGGTACTCGGAGTCTGGCTGATCCTGGCCGTGGTGGGCGGTTACGCCGCACCGAAGGCGACCGCTGCCCTGAGCTTCGAGTTCGGACTGCCGGACCAGCCCGGCTACGAGGCGAACGAGCAGTTGGTGGAGCACTTCGGTTCCGGCGGATCGAACGCACCCGTCCTGCTGGTCGTCGGTGACGGAGACGCCCGTGTCCAGCGGTCGGCGGCGGCACCTCTGGTCGCGGATGTGCGGCGCACGGTGCCCGGCGCACGTGTGGCCTCGTTCGGCGACGAATCCGCCCTGCTGTCCCGCGACGAGCGCACCGGCATCATCCTGGTCTACCCCCGACCGCTGCCCGGCCAGGACCCCTATGCCCGTGCCCTGCCGGCCTTGACGAACGTCGCTGAGCGTTCCGGTGAGACAGTGCGGGTGACCGGGCAGGACGCCTTGCAGGCAGACGGCGGTGGTGGCGGTGCGGGGGTGCTCGCCGAGACGCTGTTCGGCGGCGTGGGCGCGTTGATCGTCCTGCTGGTGGTGTTCGGATCCGCCCTCGCGCTGATGCCGCTGCTCATCGCCGTCGCGTCCATCCTCACCACGTTCCTGATCGTGTGGGGCCTGACGGGTGTCACCGACATCTCGTTCATCGTCCAGTACCTGCTCGCCCTGATCGGTCTGGGGGTGGCGATCGATTACGCGCTGCTGGTCGTGACCCGCTGGCGTGAGGAGTTGGGCCGCGGTGCCGACACCGAGGAGGCAGTGCGGCGGGCCATGTCCACGGCCGGGCGCTCCGTGCTCTTCTCCGGGGTCACCGTGGCGGTGAGCCTGGCGGCACTGATCGTCCTGCCCGTGCCGTTCCTGCGAAGCGTCGGATTCACCGGGCTGCTCATTCCGTTGATGAGCGTCGCTGCCGCCCTCACCCTGCTCCCGGCTCTCCTGCTGACGGTGGGCAGGCGGCTGGAGTGGCCCGGTCGGCGCTCCCGCGCCTCCGGGAGCAGGCTGTGGCACGCGGTCGGCAGCGCTGTGGTGCGCCACCGCTGGGCGGCCGGTCTGGCAGCCACGGTGGTGCTGCTGGCACTGGCCTCGCCGGTGCTCGGTCTGCGGCTCGGCCGGCCCACGACCGAGTCACTGGCATCCCTGGGAGGGCCGGCCGCCTCCGCCGTGGATCAACTGGACGATTCGTCGATCGGAGCCGGTCTCGCCCACCCTGTCGAGATCATCACCGAGGACGTGGCGAAGGTCCGTGAGGCACTCGGCGGTATCGACGGCGTGGCGGGCGTCATCGCACCACCCGGCTGGACCGACGGCAGCCGTTCCGTCGTCGAGGCGTGGACGCGTGCGGACACCTCCACGGAGACCGGAGCCGACGCGGCCGCCCAGATCAGGACCGCCGCCGAGAAGGCCGGTGCCCAGGTCGGCGGAGGCCCCGCCCAGGACGCCGACTTCCTCAGCGCCGTCTACGGCAACGCGCCCTGGGTGCTGGCCATCATCGTGGTCGTGACGTTCCTGCTCCTGTCCAGAGCCCTGCGTTCGTTCTGGCTGCCGGTCAAGGCACTGGTGCTCAACGTGCTCTCGCTCGGCGCCGCATACGGCGTCACGGTCCTGATCTGGCAGCACGGCCTGGGTACCGAGTTCCTGTTCGGGCAGTCCGCATCGGGCGCGATCACCGTCTGGGTCCCGATCGCCGTGTTCGCGTTCCTCTTCGGCCTCTCGATGGACTACGAGGTCTTCCTGCTGTCCCGGATCCGCGAAGAACACGACGCCGGAGCCGACACGGACACCGCCACGGTGCTGGGCGTCGCCCGGACAGGCCGGCTCGTCAGCTCCGCGGCACTCATCCTGTTCCTCGCCTTCGTCGCCCTGTCACGCGTCCCCACCACCGACGTCAAGATCCTTGCCACAGCGCTCGCGCTCGGCATCGTCATCGACGCGACCATCGTCCGCGGCGTCCTCGCACCCGCCCTCGTCGCGCTCCTTGGCGACGCCAACTGGTGGCGCACCCCCCTGCCACGCAAGAAGAGATGAACCTCCGCACCGACCGGGCTGCGCCTCTCCCCGGCGGTCGGCGGCGCTCCACCGCCGTTCCGCTGCCGTCCCAGGTGGTCCGGAGATGCGCAAACGGGTGTATGGCACCACGCTTGAACCATGGCTGAGCACCTTGTACCTCCCGGTGAGACCCCTCCCGTCGAGGGCTGCATCGCCGAAGCCCATGAAGAGCGCCCGGACGGAGGTGTGTGGGAGCACCCGAAGATCTGGCTGGGGCTCATCGTCTTCGGCGCGGTTCTCATCGCAGCCTTCTTCATCGCCCGCATATTCGCTCTGTGAGCCGACCGGCTACGCGTCCTCACACGCGATGTCCCTGACGGGCGAGGAGAAACGCGGCCAGGTCAGGGCTGTTGCGGACCGGGCGCGCAGGGGCCCAGGGCCTGTGCGAGCGCTGCCGGGAGCTGTCGGGACACCTCATCCCCCAAACGCTCGAACTCCCTCTTCAGCAGGGGGGTTGCCAGTCGCGCGATCCCGTGGAACTCGACCTGCGCGCCGTAGGTGATACGGGTGCCGTCGGAGAGCGTTTCGAAGTGCAGGTCGTCCGTCGATGTCGCAGTCTTGTTGCGCCCGACGAAGGTGAGCCGGTCGTTGCTCATCCGCGTCAGTTCGTAGCGAAGCTCCGTACGGCGTCCGCGGAACGAGGACACGTTGAGCCACTCCGTGCCCACCTCCACCGGATCATTGGCGTTCACCCGTCGGCAGGTGATGGTCCCCGGGTCCCACTGTTCGGCGCGGGAGAAGTCGGCCATGTAGGCCACGATCTCGTCGCGCGTTCGGCTTGAGTGCATGACTCGTTCGACCTTGATCACTACGACTCCTGACGGTCTCACATCGTGTTCCGTGCCCGGACTGCTCGAATTCTCACGATTGTCCTCCTTCCCCGAGGGCGATCATCGGACGCAGCCGTCTCGGCCGAAGCGTGGCGGGCACCCTGTCACAGCCCCTGGACGGTGACATGCCAGCTGTCGGCTGCGTGATCGCAGGTACGCCTGCGGGGACCACTGTGCGACCGGTTGACGTGCTGCTCGCCCCGGGCCGGTGCCCGGCCGGGCTCAGTCAATCGTCTTGATCTCCCGGGCGGGGACTCCCGCGACCAGGGTGCGTGCGGGGACGTCACGAGCGACCACCGCGCCGGCAGCGACCACCGCGCCGGCACCGATGGTCACTCCCTGAGTGATCGTTGCTCCCGCACCGATCCAGACGTCGTCTTCGATGACGATCGGGGCGAGGGAGAGGTACTCGCGGCGCTCGGCGAGGGGCAGAGGGTGCCCCCCGGTGATGAGATTGACCTTCGGGGCGATCATGACACCGTTGCCGATCCGAATCCCGCCCTTGTCCATGAATGTGCATCCCTGGTTGACGAAGACGTTCTCCCCGAATGTCGTGTTCAGCCCGCACTCGGTGAAGAACGGCGGGTAGATCGTCACCGTCTCCGGGAGCGGACCACCGAACACAACCGAAAGTAGTTCAGCGCGAGCTTCGCCGTCGCTGAACGGCAGCACGTTCAGCCGGGACGTCGCGTCGGTGACCTCCACGACTCGCTTCATATGACGCGCGAACTCGGGCTTGTGGACATACATGATCTGATCTGTGCGAGTGGACATGCGCTGATCCCACCACCCTGAAGAACCCACGATCAAACAACCACACACCCGACCGGCAACAACCAACCATTGTGAAAGTAGGGTGGGAGTGTGGATGTTGAAGCGATGCGGACGTTCGTGACCGTCGCTGAGACCGGCCAGTTCCAGGCGGCGGCGGACGAGCTCGGGATCAGCCAGCAGGCGGTCTCCAAGCGGATCGCGACCCTGGAGAAGCACCTTGGGGTCACGCTCCTGGTGCGCACCTCCCGCGGCTCCCGGATGAGCCTGGACGGGCAGGTCTTCCTGCCGCACGCCAAGAAGGTACTGACCACCGTCGAGCAGGCCGAGCAAGCCGTGCGCCCCGGCAGCCGTCCCTTGCGCGTCGACGTCCTCAACCGGCGCATCGCTCCTGCCCAGGCCGTCTACCGGTTCTACCGCTCCCAACCCGAGATGAACCTCGACGCCGTCACACTGAGCAAGGAGAACGCCGCCCAGGCCGCCCGCGCGGTGCTCGACGGGACTGTCGACGCGTCCTTCCGTGCCCTGCCGGCAGGCCAGGTCCCGGCCGGGATCAGGGCCGAACGACTCCTGGACGCGCCCCTGGAGCTCCTGGTCGGACCCAGCCACCCGTTGGCGGACGTACCCTGGGTCAGGCCCGCGGACCTGGCCGGCCACCGCATCTGGATCCCCGGGATCAGGCCCGGCACGGAGTGGGCGGCGTTTTATCAGGCGCTGTCCGAGGCCTTCGGCCTGAGTATCGACGCGCTCGGCCCCAACTTCGGGGACGAGGCCCTGATGGACGCACTGGCCGACTCGGACGCGCTGGCCACCCTCGTCGGCAGCGGGGACCGGTACGTGTGGCCCCAGACCCACGATCTGCGGCGCATCCCATTGCGCGAACCGACCCCGGTGTACACACACGTGCTGCTGTCCCGCACCGGAGACCAGCACCCCGTACTGACCGCGCTACGCGACCATCTGCGCACCTTGAGGCTGCGCACCCCGGACGACGTGTGGGCGCCGGACCGGACAGACCGCTGACCGGGACATCCCGGCAGGCGTCGCCCTCGCCCAGGTGGTGGTAGTTCCGCACCCGCCCGCCAGACGTCTGACCCCGGCCCGCCGCGGCCTGCCCCGTGACTGGACGCAGGTGACCCTGACCAAGCCATCGACGGACGAGCGACTGGACGCTGCCCTCGCCCTGGACGCCGCGCACGCGGTGAGTCCCGACCAGCGCCTGCTGCGCGTTCTGCTCGCCGACGATCAGGTCGTTGTCCGGCCGCCGAGTTGCAGCAGGTCCACCTCCGCGTCGACGCGCCCGAACTCGCGGGCCATGTGCACCAGCGCCTCCCGCAGCAGGCTCCGGCGCTCCGCCCGGTCCATGGCGGGCGCGGCGGTGATGGTGTCGGCCATGTGTGACCTGGTCCCGTCGTCGTTCGTGCCGAGCGAGGCCGGGTCGACGAGCGAGTCCAGGGCCGGCAGGACGCCGTTGCCGGCCAGCTGTTCGCACGTCATCCGCAGTCCGGTGGTGGGCGGGGCGGCCCACGACAGCCCGGCCGGGTCACCGACGAGGGCGGGCAGCAACTCGGCAGCCGTCTTCCACGTGCTCAGCAGCACGGCCTGGACCTCGTCGAAGCCCAGCCGCGTGTCCCGGCCGGAGCCGAGGGCCGCCGCCAAGGCCTGCGGGTTCTCGACCAGAACGTCCGAGCAGGCGACCACGGTGGACTCCATCGTGGCCGGCAGGGCGAGCATGACGGACGCCTTCAGGGCCGGGCCGCCGTCCGGTCCCGCGATCGTGCACGAGTAGGCGGCGGTACGGGCCGAGTTGCCGAAGGGGCCCCGTTCCCGGCGAGCGGCGGACAGCTCGGCGCCCCGACGCCTGGACAGCATCGTCACCGCCCCGGCCACCGCGCTGTACGGAAGCTGCTGCTCAAGCAGAGTGCGCCGGGGTTTGCTGATCTCCAGCCGGCTCGCCTCGGCCCAGGGCAGGTTCACCACGGCGCGCAGGCGCAGCGCCGTCGTCTGCCCGGCAGTCCTGTTCTCGGCCGACCGGCCCTGGTTGATGCTGAAGCGGGGGAGCGGCTGCCACCTCCACACACCACGCCCCGAACACGTCAGCCGGTCCGCGCCCCACGAACCGCCGTCGACGTTCACACTCCGGGAGCCGGCCGCGATCACCCACGGCGCGTCCGTGCCCTCGGGCGGGCGGGGAAGGCCGATGCCCGCGAGCGGATCTGGGCCCGGCGCATGCCGGCCGACTTCGACAGTCGCCTGCCAGACGGGCGCAGCGACGGCGACCGCAGGGCGCCCGGCCACCAGGCACAGCACCCAGCCCGGCTCACCGTCCCGTTCGTGGTGCAGATCCTGACAAGCGGCCGTGCCCTGCGCCCAGGCCTCGCCGGCAGGCAGCCCCAGCCCTTCTCCGGCCAACTGCCCGTAGACCGCCCGCATTTCCCGCTCCCGGTCCGGCAGGCCCTGCCCGACCCGCAGTCCGTCGTCCGGCCCGGCTTTCGACACGGCCTGCCCCAGGAGCTCGGTGAGAGCCTGGGCGGTCGGCATGCCCGAGGCCCGGACACCGGCGGAGAGCAGCTGCTGGATCCCAGTCCGCGGCAGCCAGTGCGTGCTGTCGCCGTCCCGCATCGGCACGGCGACCGTGTCGGTGCGCGGCGAACCGGGCTTGCCCACCGGTGCCGGCACGACGAAGAGCGTGTCGACAGCCTGCGCCGGGATGTCGATGAACGCCACCCGCCCGCCATCACCACAGGACCATCCCACCCGCACACCGCGCGGTGCCGGGGTGATCCTCTGTCGGATCAGCTTGCGGATCCGGTCCAGGTTCACCTCGGCCGGGCCGACCTCGACAATGTGGTCCAGCACCTCTTCGCCGTGCTCATGGCGGGTGGCGATGCCGATGACACCTTGTGGGCGTGCACGGCGCCAGCTGGCACCCAGATGGCGCGGGTGCCCGGCGCGATCCACGTCCCGGTGCTGGTCGTCACGGCCGGCACGCCCCGGCCCGCGTAGACGATCTGGTGGTCGTCGTGGCGGTGGGCGTCAATGGCCGCTCCGGGCACCAGCCACTGTGCGCCAGTCGGCGCTGTGGGCTCGTGGCGGATTTCTGTCATTGGTTGGCAGTTTATCGGAAGCGCGACATATCGCTCGGCGTCGACCATGGCGATGTGCCGGTCCCGCCGGCCCACGCGTCGCCGGCCCCGGCCGCCGAGACGCACGCCCCCTCTGCCTTCCCGTCGTCATGATCTCCAGGAGCCCCATTCATGAGCAGCGCCTTCCGGGTCCCCCCGCTCACTGAACTCCGTCACCGCCTCAGCGCGAAATGGCAGACCTTCCCGCACGATGTGCTGCCCCTGCCCGTCGCCGAGATGGATTTCCCGCTCGCCGAGCCGGTCGCCGCCGCCCTGCACCAGGCGATCCGCCGCTCCGACACCGGCTACGCGGCACCCACCACCGATCTCGCCAAGGCGGTCGCCGGCTACGCCCTGCGCACCTGGGACTGGGACATCGACCCCGACCATGTGCACACCGTCGCCGACGTCGGAATCGGGATCGTCGAGACGTTGCGCCGCATCGTCGCCCCCGGGGACAAGGTGGTCATCAGTCCGCCGGTCTACGAGCCGTTCTTCTGGTGGGTCCAGGAGGTGGGCGCCCTTGTCGTCGAGGCGCCGCTGAGCGAGGCACCCTCGGCCGACAGCATCGCGCGGGGCCCGCGCCTGGATCTGGCCGCCCTGGAGCGAGCCTTCGCCGACGGGGCCAGGGCCTACCTGCTGTGCAGCCCGCACAATCCGCTCGGCCTCGTGCACCCGCGCGACGACCTGGTCGCGCTCGCCGAACTGGCCGAGAAATACGGCGTCTTCGTCCTCGCCGACGAGATCCACGCCCCGCTCGTGCAGGCCGGAGCGGAGTTCGTCCCGTTCCTGTCGGTGTCGCAGGAGGCGCGGCGCTGGGGCTTCTCGTTCCTGTCCGCCAGCAAGGGCTGGAACCTGGCCGGTCTCAAGGCCGCCACCATCATCACCGCCGACCCGGCGCCGAAGCGGTACGTCGAGCGTATGTCGCCCCACTGCCTTTACCGCACCGGGCACCTGGGGGTGATCGCCACCGTCGCCGCCCTCAACGACGCGGACGCCTGGCTCGCCGAGGTCCTGGAAGTCCTCGACCACAACCGGACCCTGCTCGCCGAGCTCCTGGACAAGCATCTCCCCGCGGCGCGCTACACGCCGCCGCAGGCCAGTTTCCTGGCGTGGATCGACTTCCGGGCCCTCGGCTGGGGCGACGACCCCGCCGCCCACATCCTCGGCGCGGCCAAGGTCGCCCTGAACTCCGGTCACCGTTACGGCTTTCCCGGCTTCGCCCGGCTCAACTTCGGCTGCGCGCCGGAGACCCTCACCGAGGCGGTCATCCGTATCGCCGAGTCCTGCTGACACCCCTGACGAACCTCGAAGTCGACCGCTGACGGATGATCTTCTCCGTAGGCTCCCGCCCACGACCAGCGTGAGCACCCCGGAAGGCCGTCACACCAGCCATTTGACTTGCGAATTCAAGTTGGCGAAGGCTCACTCACTCTGCGAGTCTGACTACAAGGAGGACACCGCCTCCCCGTCCCGCCAAGCGATCCGCGTCGGCATCGGCTCCCCCACCACCGAGTCCCGCAGGAACAGCGGTGTCGAGCCGGCCATGCTCAGGTGGCCGTTCACACTCCGCGTGAGGGCGAGGCCGTAGCCGTCGGGGGTGTCCGCCCAACCCGTGCGCGTACCGGCAGCCCCTCCGTGCCTCGTCGCCCAGCCCCACTCGCGCCACACCCCCGTCACCAGGTCGAAATACCGGTCTCGGGTGTCCGGCGCGGTTCCCAACACCCAGTACCGGACGTCGAAGGTCGCCCAGCCGTCATCGGGATGGTTCAGGTCATCGGACAGGACAACCCCGCGGTGCAGGCCCGCGTGGGGTAGGTCCGGATGCCGTAGCGCCAGCGACAGTTCCGGGGGGCAGCGCACGGAGCGTCTCCGTGAAGCGCCGTAGTAGCTGGGTACGGGCCTCGGCCTGTGTTCTCACCGTTCTCACCCGCATAGGACGCCCGCAATCAAGCGAGAGAGAGGGGGCACCAGTGGGAGAAATTCCTGGTGTGCGTGAGGAGTTGGACCGGCTCGGGCGTGCCCTGCGTGCGCAGCTCGTCGAGCTGATCGACGACCTGACCCCCGGCGCCGACCTCGGCCTCCTCTTCCTCGACGAGCCGAACGTCGCCGACTGGCGCGAGCCCCTGCGCTACAGCTACTCGGCCGTGTTCCGTGGGGAACGCCCCGGAGGGGTCGGCGCTGCCGACGTCGCCTCCCGGGCGGCCGGCCTGCTCAGCTTGGCCGACTGGGACATCGCGGGGCCTCAGGAGGAGATCGACGGCACGAAACGCACGTACGCCCTCACTGCCCGCCGCCCCGACGGCACCCGCATCGAAGTCCGCACAGGCGACTACAACTCGGCCGTGCTCTACAGCGGGCAGACCCCCGCCCTAGCCTTGCACGAGCCGGAGGAGTTCCAGTGGCCGGAGCCGGTCCGGACGCCCGAGACCCTCACGCCCGGCTACGTGCTCTGCTACGAGTGCGACGGCCTCGGCGCCTGCCACGGCTGCGGTGGACGCGGCTGCCCCTGCCCGCCGACAGCGACCTGGCCCAGGCCATCGCCGTCCTCGCCCGCGCCCACCAGGACGCGGTCTGGAACCGGCAGCAGATCGCCAACCAGCTCCGCTCTCTCCTGCGTGAGTACTACCGGGCAGCTCTTGAGGCATGGCGGCACAAGGCGGGCGGACTGACCCGGCCGGACGCGCGGAAGATCCTTGCCGCGGCACCGACCCCGACCGAGGCCGCTGAGGTGGCACTCTGGAAGCTCAAGGTGACGATGCACAACGCGGGCCGCCAACGTTGGGATCAACGAGGACACCGAACGGATTCAGACGCTGTTCCGGCAGCCGTCCGCCCGCCAGCTACCGGTGGTGGAGGAGGCCATGGGTATCCAGGCCAAGGCTCTGCTGGTCCAGCTGAACGCCGTCTGCAAGGCAGTCGACGAGCTTGCCAAGGCGGTCGAACGGACCTTCCGAACCCACCCCGACGCCCCGGTCATGCTCAGCTTCCCCGGTATCGGCCCTGGAGTCGGTGCCCGCCTCCTGGCCGAGATCGGCGACGACCGCACCCGCTTCGCCACCGCTGGTGGACTCAAGGCATACGCGGGAGCTGCCCCGATCACCCGGGCCTCGGGCAAACGCAAATACGTCGGGCGCAGGTTCGTGAAGAACAACCGCCTCAACCACGCCGGCTACCTATGGGCCTTCTCCACCCTCACCCACTCGAAGGGCGCCAACGCGCACTACCGGAAGCGACGGGAGCACGGAGACTGGCATGCACAAGCCCTGCGGCACCTGTTCAACCGCATGCTCGGCCAGCTCCACCACTGCCTCCAGACTCGTGTCCCCTTCGACGAAGTGATCGCCTTTCCAGTGGACGCCGCTACGGCGTGACTGACGAGGACTCCTCCTCCGGGGCGGCCATGACCAGACCGGAACTTACGGCCTGGTCATGATCGATCCCAAGGCGCTGGAGGTAGGCCCAGCGGTCGAGCTGTTCGCAGGCCCATGAGGGGTCGTACGCCGCCGTCGGCAGCTGCGGTATGCGCTTGCGGCCGGTTTCGTCGAGGCGGTAGGGAGCGTCGAAGGCTTTGTCCCAGCCGTCCAGGTCTGCTGCGAAACGAGCGCCCGCTTCCGCGGCGTCGATCCCCAAGTACTGGGCGATCTCCGACCAGGAGCTGCCCCGTTCGCGTTCGTAGATCACGGCCGAGGCCAATGCGCGTTGAGCGAGTTCGATGAGCTGGAACGCTTGGCTGACCCGACCCCCGGGACCAGTGTCAGGGTCGTTCTCGGTGGCGACCAGTCCCCTCGCGCTATCAGCTACGTCCACGGCGTGGTCGCAGAGGACCAGGCGTGCCAGCGCCTGGCGGGTGAATCGGGCACGGTCGGCGTCGTAAGGGGTCGTCTCAGTCACCCGCACAGCCTCCCAGGCTGTGTCCGCAGCGAGTACCTGATTTCCGACGGGGACCGGGCTCCGCTTGACGGCTTAGCCGCATGAGGTGTCTTTCCACGCGATAGCCGTGGGAGAGGTCAGGTGCTCACGTTCTCTGCGGGGCTGGTTGCCGCCCGTGTGCGGGTGACGGGCCCGCCCTCCGCGCATGCCCGTCTGTCCGGGCAAGCGGGGCCCGGGACGAAGAGGACGTCCCGGGCCCCGCCGGGGCTCTGCCGACGAGGTGGTTCGCGGCGTGGGTTCAGTAAGTCGGGAAACAGGCTCTCCGGGTCGACGTGTCGGACATTGGGGATAGATCGGGGCTGCTCGAATAGTCCCCTGAACCATCCCGTCGATTCTAGGAGTTCTCGTGCGTATGCCCACATTCGTCCTCACTGTCGCCCCGGCCGCTCTGCTCGTTCTGACCGCTGCGGGAGGCGCCACGGCTGACGACTTCGACTCACCGAGCGGGACCGGTACTGCGGTCACCTGGCAGGGCAATGGGGGCGACGGGAGCATCACCTTCTTCGACAACGGGAGCACGTTCCAGGGAACCGCGCAGTTCCCCGGCGAGGGCCCCATGGGCTACGGCGGCAACTCCTGAACGAGGTTTCTGGACCTTCTGCGCGCCGCCCGTGTGCTGCGCGCAGAGGGCCGGGGCCCCGGACGGTTCTACAACAACCGTAAATAAGGCGAAAGGCGTCATGAAATTCAGCGTGTAATTCTGCCTTTCTTGAAACAGCCTTGGACGGTTTTCTGTTCGGGGTTGTTTTGTGTTTTGGTGTCCTTTGACAGCGAAGCTACTGAACTTGATTGGGTGATGTCGGGCGTGCAGCTCATCTTGCTCCGCAAGCCCTGCTCGACGGTGAGCCCGGCGGTCGGAATCCACTTCGTTGCAGCGCGCCGGGACCGTTAGGGTCAGCGGGATGAGTGATCTTCAGGCTGTCGTATGGCTACTTACGGGCATGCCCGGCTCGGGCAAGACCACCTTCGCGAAGGCGTTGGCACGAGGCGGTGTCGTCCGTCTGTCGGTGGATGACCAAATGACAGCTCGGCATGGACGGATCGGCAAAGACCACGCCGAGCACGAACACCTCGCGCTTCAGGCTCCCGTGATTGAGGGCGTTCAGCGACAGCTCGTCGCACTCCTACGGGAAAGCCGTTCGGTAGTGCTGGATCACGGTCTGGGCACCCGCGCGGTCAGGGACGACTACAAGCAGTTGGTTACGGAGTGTGGCGCCAAGTGGCGACTCGTCCACTTCCAGGCTGATCACGATGAGTTGTTGCGGCGACTGGCCAAGCGAAACAACGAGGAGGAACACGGCGTGATTTCGCCAGAGACGCTGGCCTGGATCGCCGAGCACTCCGAAGCCCCTGCGGGGGAGGGTGAAGAGCCCCCAATACTTCCAACCTCAGCCTGACAAAGATCCCTGGCTGAGATGCTTTTCGGCCACGCAGGTCCAGGCACGGTCGACACCAGGCCAGATCAGGTGTCCAGCGCCAGGCTGGCGCCGGCAAGACAGCCGTCGATGAGGTGCGGCCGGTACTGGATCTTCTTGAGGTTGCTTTTCACAGCGATGGCGAGCTGGTCGAGGTTCGCGGCGGCGAGGTCGCCGATCGTCCGTTTCACCAGGGACCAGATGCCTTCCTGCGGGTTGAGGTCAGGTGCGTAGGACGGGAAATGGAAGACGGTCAGCCAGTCCTCGTTCGCGGTGATGAAGTCCTTCATCTGCGGCATGAGATGGGTGCGCAGGTTGTCCCAGACCAGGACGATGGGGCCCTTGAGCTGGTTATGCGCCCGCACGATGAGGTCGCGGTAGTCCTGCCAGGTGAATCCCTTGGGTTCGCCCTTGCGGCCCCGGTGGACGCGGAAACTGCAGATCAGCCGGGAGCGGTCTCCGGGACGGAAGCAGACCATTCCCGCCATCGAAACCCGCCCTGAACCCCGTCCCCGGACGCGGACTACAGGAGTCCGGCCGACCCGGCCCCAGGACCTCGCGCGTGGCGGCCTCAGCGACTGGCTGGCCTCGTCCTCGAAGAGGATCCAGGCATCGCGGACCGCCGCCGTGCTTTTACCTGCGGCCACACCTCCTTCTTCCACAACTCCACTGCGTCGTCGTCACGTTCGATTGCCCGGCGGGCCGGCTGCTGCCACGACCAGCCATGACGCTTCAGCAGCCGCCATGTCCCCTCCACCGTGTAGCTGACGTGAAACAAGCGCCCGATCAAGGTCTTCACCCGCGCCAGCGTCCACCGCTGATCAGCCCAACCATGAGCAAGCGGACCACGCTCCAACTCCCGCTCCATTTTGGCAATTTGGTCTGCCGTAAGCCTCGGACGACCTGGCGATCCCTTCGACCGGACACCCTCTTCACCCCGCTCGCGCCACTGACGGCGCCAGCGCTCCACCGACCGCTCGCTCACCCGCAGCGCGGCCGCGATCTCCCGGCTCTTTGCACCGATCTCGAAGCGACCGACCGCTTCCAGCCGGATCCGCTCTCTTGCCGCCCTCTTGGCATCGGTCAAGCCACCGCCCTGCACGTATCTCACACCCCACAGGTACCGACCCGACTCAGCTCCGTCAGGCGAACAGCCCGACATCACCCAATCAAGTTCAGTAGTCGAGTGCAGCGCGCTGACCTGCGGCGACTAGGTTGGATGTCAACGGAGGGGCCAATGAGCTCTTTTCAACCTCCCACGTCACAAACAGTGCTCTCTGCCCGTCGGCGGCGTGGCAGCGTCCCGCAGGCGTAGGTGTCAGGGCCCGGTTGCGGGCGCGTCCTGGCGCGGTGTGAGCCTGACGTCGACTCGCAGTCAGTCGGTCCGGGTGCGGAGGCTTCGCGCCAGAGTGGGGATCATCACCGCCGCAGGGACGAGGTGGAGCCCGAGGAGGGCGGCGATGGTGGCAGTGTTCGCCCCGGACAGGAGGGGCGGGACCAACGAGATCGCCGTCAGCGACACTGCCGTCCACACGAATCGCAACGCGGGGCGAGGGCTCCAACGAAGAAAAGCGACGGCAATGACGATGCCCACGACCGAGAAGAACCCGGTCACCACGGCGAACCCGGACAACGGGATCGTCTCGCCACCGTCGGGGATCTCGAAGTTGACGCCAACGGCCTGGGCAAGCGCCGCGGCGACGGTGGTGGCCACCGTCGCTGCGAGCGTGGCGATGAAGCCGGTGCCGGCGAGCCCGCGGAGCCGGTGGGTGTGGCTGGACCGGCCCGATGCCGCGCCTGCGACGACCCCGGTGTCATCCATGCTGTTCATGGTGTTCCTCCGTCATTCGGTAACTGGCGTACGGGGTGTTGCCTTGCATGTGACGGTCCTGGCCCTAGAGTGTGTCTTCAAAGGTCAGATCCATAACAGGATTGAGGCGATGGTGACGGTGGCCTGGAACGACTCGTGGGTCTTGTCGTAGCGGGTGGCCAGGCCGCGCCATTGTTTGAGCCGGTTGAAGCAGCGCTCGACGACGTTGCGGAGTCGGTAGACCTCCCTGTTGAAACGCGGTGGTCGGCCGCCACGTGAGCCTCGGCGTAGGCGGCCGCTGGCCTGGTCGATGCGTTCGGGAATCGTGTGGCGGATGCCGCGCTTTCGCAGGTAGGCGCGGATCTTACGGGAGCTGTAGCCCTTGTCCGCGATGACGTGGTCGGGCCGGGTGCGTGGCCGGCCTGGACCGATGCGGGGAACGCAGATGGCGTCCAGGACCTCCTCGAAGCGAGTGCAGTCGTTGACGTTCCCGCCGGTCAGAACGAAGGCGAGTGGGCGGCCGTGTCCGTCGCAGACCAGGTGGAGCTTGGTGCTCAGTCCGCCTCGGGATCTGCCGAGGGCGTGATCACCCGCTTCGTCCCCCTCGGTGACCCCTTTTTGCCGCCGGCGGCGTGCTGATGGGCCCGCACGATCGTGGAATCGACCGACACCAGCCAGTCGATGTCCCCGGCCGCATCTTTCTCCGCCTGCAGAGCCCGCAGCATGCGAGAGAACGTGCCATCCAGCGCCCACCTGCGGAAACGCGTGTAGAGCGTCTGCCAGGAGCCGTAGCGTTCCGGCACATCCCGCCAGGCCGACCCCGTACGCAACTTCCACACAATCCCGTTCAGCACCACGCGGTCATCCGACCGCGGCCGCCCCGCCGTCCCCGAACTCGGCAACAACCGCGACAGGACAGCCCACTCAGCATCCGACAGCTCATGACGACGCACCACAACCGACATGATCCCTCAACACCTAAAACAGCTTTGAAGACACGGCCTAGGGGTGACGACGCGCACCCTCGCCGTGCGTCGGCCGGGGTTGCGCAGGGCGCGGACGCCGGTGCCGCGGAGCCAGAACCCGGCTCCGCGTCCGAGGACCTGCCCCAGCTCGCCGTCGCGCAGCTCCAGCTGAACCCGCCCGCGGGTGACGACGCCGAACGCGTCGCACCACTCCTCCGCGACCACTGGCACACGCGCGCCACCGCGCAGCGCGAGCGTCCACACCGGGACTACTCCGTGCCGTCCGCCGGCAGGCGCTCCGGCAGCCCCAGCCGCGGGAACCGGTCGTCGTGGAACGTGACGATCTCGGTGATCACCCCGCCGGTGATCCGCAGGACATCGATCGTCAGCGGCAGGTACGCGCCCTCCTGCTTCTGCCAGAGGTAGAAGGCGACGGCGGGCTGCCGGTTCACGGAGGTGGGGACGGCGCGCAGGCCCGTCATGCCCTCGAAGCCGTCCTCGACCCAGTCGTTCACCACCGCGTCTCGGCCGATGTATAGGCCCGGCGTGGGCGGCATCGAGCACCGGACGTCGTCCCGCAGTATGGCCGCGATCTTGCCGACGTCGGTCGCGACGCTGGCTTCGGTGAAGCGGCGCACCAACTCGCGCGTCCCGGTGTCCTGTTCGCCGCCGGTCCAGTCCTGCCGCTCGGCGGGCAGATGCTCCCGCATGCCGGCACGGGCCCGCTGCAGTGCGCTGTTCACGGAGTTGACGGAGTCCCCGAGGAGCTCCGCGACCTCCTTCGCCGGCCAGCCGAGCACGTCCCGCAGGATCAGCACGGCCCGTGGGCGCGGCGCGAGGTGCTGGACGGCGACCAGGTACGCCAGCTCGATTGTCTCCCGCGCGACGGCGAGGGTCTCCGGCTCGTCCGCGTCGCCCGCGGGCAGCTCATCGAGGAGCCGGTCCGGGTAGGGCTGCAGCCACAGCACTTCGCCACCGGTCGCAGGCTCCGGGCGGTGCTTGGCGAGCAGGTCCAGGCAGGCGTTGGTGGCAATCCGGTACAGCCAGGCCCGGAACGTCGACCGCCCCTCGAAGGTCTCCCGCCGCCGCCAGGCACGGAGGAACGTTTCCTGCACGGTGTCCTCGGCGTCCTCGAACGACCCGAGCATCCGGTAGCAGTGCACGTGCAGCTCCCGCCGGTGCCGCTCCGCCAGCCCAGAGAACGCCGGCTCGCCGACCTCGCCCAGCCCGCTCAAGCCCAGCTCTTCCAGCCGCGTGTCCGCACTCATCACGTCACCCTTCCGCCTCGTCGTGTCCCGTCGTAGGTATGACGGGTGCGGACGCGAAAACTCATCACCAGGGTCGGTCGGCATGACCGATCCAGTCACCGATCCACTGATGGATTCGGTGACGGAGCACGACGCGCGTTACGACAAGGGGGGCGGGTCCGCCGGAGCGGGCGCGGGTGCGCGATCGCCTGGCGCGTGCCGGGGTCGCCTGGTCTACGACGACGCGGCGGGCATGGCCGCACGGGCACGGCACGAGGTCCACCGAAAAGAGACGGGCTTGGTCGTGGAGCCGAGACCCGGCTCACCTGGGGAGATGCGCCCAAGGGGATTCGACCTACCCACGGCGGGGATGACGGTAGCGCAAGAGCCATCGCACGTGCGCCAGCAGTACCGCCTCCGGCGCACCCAGCGTGCTCACCCCGTACGACTAGGTTCACTGTCAAAGAGGCCGAAACGACTGAGTTCGCTGTCAAACGCCTCGATTGGATGACAAAGGACATTTGGTGTCCTTCGACAGTGAAGTTAGTCGTGTGCGGCGTGCTGGTCTGCGGCGACTGAGTTGGACGTCAATGCGCGCCCGCCACACAGCACCTTCGCGACCGCGAGCGCGTTCGCAAGGGGTACGGCCGCAAAGCCGTCTCTTACGTGCTGCTGCCCGGGCAGCGCAGGACGCTGCCGGGGCCGGCCCTGGTGCTCCGTGAGGACTACGGTGTCGGGCGGTGCGGCACGATCGGGAGTTGCACGTAGCTGATGCGGTCCGGACCGGTGTGCACGGTGTTGGTTGCGCCTGCGTGGTAGGCGGCGTCGTACTCGTGGGGGACACCGTGGGCGACTCCGTCGTAGGGCTGGATGTCGATGCGCAGGCGCTGGCCGGTCCGGATCAGTCCGGTGTTGGGGATGAGTTCGATTTCGACCGGGACCACCTCGCCGTCGCGAAGGGGTGCGTGGTCGTCTTTGAGGTGGGTGTGCTTGGGCGTGTATGGGGTGGTGCGGGCGGTGTCGAGCGTGCGGTGTGACGCCTTGAGCCATCCCTTGGTCATCGGGGCGATGCGGGCGGGGTAGTTCATGGTGGTGATGCCGAGGAAGTCGACTTCTCGGTCCTGTTCGTCGATGACGCGCACGGAGATGTAGATGTCCATGTCCTCGCTCGTGGAGGACACCCAGAGTTTGGCTTTGCCGTATCCGGCGATGACCGCGTCGTCGGCCATGGGCTCGCTGATGAAGGACATGCCGGTGGTACGGGGGTCTGCCGGCTCGACGTCGGCCGAGTAGGCTGCCTCCCGCTCAGCCGTTGGCTCCGAGGACGAGAGCCGCCTGAAGTCCGAGCGCGCGGAGTCTGCCGCCCAGTCCGACTCAGCCGCGTCGAAGTACCACTTGGTGTAGTTCGTCCTGGCGATCGGCCATTCGTTCTCCTCCTGGATGTAGGAGGCGCCGTTCCCGGTGCGGATCTCCAGGCGCACCGGCGGGGTGTCCATGATTCCGTTGTCGATGCCCTTGAGCCAGTGGTCGAAGAACGCCTTGTGCCGGGTGACGGTGTCTGCCGCGTAGGACTTCTGGAACCAGTCCTCCCAGAAGTCGAGCTTCTTGTGCGGGGTCGGTGTGGCGAGGTATGCCTCGCTGCTGCCGAGCTGGTGGAAGTGGGCGAGGTGGGTGGTGGCTGCTACGGACCACAGGGGAACGGTGACCTCGCTCATGTCCGGGCTCATGAACATCTCCGCGCGCGGCCCGTAGATGAGGTCGGGGTCGGAGTCCTTGAAGGGGCTCTCCTTCATGATGCGGGTGAAGTCGGCGATGTCGGGTTCGCCGCAGATCGCGGGCACGAACCCGGCCTGCTTCCAGTTGGGGAAGAAGTGCTCGTTGTAGATGCCGCCGTTGTAGGCGACCTCCTCGTACAGGTCGACGTCGGTGCCAATCGCGATCATCGCCTTGAGGTGTGCGGGCTGCAGGCTCGCGGCGGCGTGCTGACTGACGGCGAGATAGGACATGCCCCACAAGCCGACGGCCCCGTTCGACCAGGGCTGGACGCCGGCCCACTCGATGGCGTCGCGGAACGCTTCGGCTCCGGCCAGTCCCCACGGGGCCAGTTGACCGGGGCTCCGGCCTGCACCGGGCATGTCGACGCGGACGACCGCGTACCTGTCGGGTACCCACGTGGCCGTGTTGACGGTCTCGTGGTTCTCGAACTGCTGGCCCTCCGCGTTGCCGAGGAAGTAGTCCTCTTCCATCTGCTCGTGCCGCTCCAGGTCGGCGTCACTGCAGACGGAGTGGTGGTGGAAGGCTTTTCCGTACGGGCCGCAGCTCACGATGACCGGGTGGTTTCCGGGCTCTGCCGGGCGGAAGACGTCGGCGAAGACGTGCGAGCCGTTCTGCAGAGGGATCTTGACGTCGCGGAAGCGGAGGATGCCCATCGCGTTGCGGCGCAGTTCGTTCCGCGCGTTCGCGGGAGTGCACAACTGGCGCGGCGTCGCGTCGGTGAAGACGCCGGCCCGGTCGAGGTCGGCGAGAAGCCCGGTGACGACGGGGTCCTCGGTGAATCCCTGGATCTTGTCGGCCTGGTGGACGCCGGCGAAGTTGGCGTCGTGGCGGAAGTCGATGGGCCGGTCGCCGATGATGTCGTGGGCCTCGGGTGCGATGTCGGTCCCGTTGTCGCGGATGCCGTTGCGGCCGAGGGAGAACACCAGGCGGGCGATGTTCGTGACGCCCGGGTCCTTCAGCTTGCTGAGGTCGCCGTCGACGCGGGCGACTATCTGTGCGAGATGCAGCCGGGGCGCTGCGGGGACGTTGCCGATCGCGGTGCCGCCGAGAAGGAACGCGACTCGCTCGCCTTCCTCGTAGTGGAACTCGCCGCGTTCGTTGGTGAGTCCGCGACGGGTGGGGGTCTCGTACTTCAGGCCGGCGATCGGCCCGGCCATGACGCCTGTGAGAGTCATCGTTTTCTGTCTTCCTTGCCTTGAGTCATCGGTGGCCGCAAATGCGAAGCCGGTCGCGCAGAGCGCGCCGGAGGGCAGAGGCTGCACGCGGGCGTTCGCGATGGGATGGGAAACCGCCGGTCCGGCCGGCAGTGCCGCGACCGGAACGGCGGACTGTCATGCGGTCTTGAGCGGGAGCTGCAGGTAGGAGGTGCGGGCCCCGCCGGTGTGCACGAGGTGGATTCCCGTGTTCTGCGGCTCGTGGAACGGGACGCCGGGCATGATCGCGCCGAGCAGGTTATGTGCGCTGATCACCAGGCGCAGCTGCTCGCCGGGGTGGAGCACCAGACCGACGGGGGAGAGATCGATCTGGATCTCCGCTACGTCGCCGACTGCGAGCTTCTCGACCCGGTCGAAGGTGTGCGCGGGGATCTCGTCGGTGCTGAGGTCGCCGTCGAGGTGGCGGGTGGACACGCGCAGGCGCCCGTTGGAGCCCTTGTAGCGCAGCACCGAGGCGCTCCGATCGGTGACGTCCTGCAGGAAGGCGCTCCGGTGGGGGACGGTGAACTGCTGCAGCGCTGTCCCGTTGGCGTCGAGCTTCTGCACAAGGACGAACAGGTCCATGTCGTCCGTGCCCTCTGCCTCCACCCACAGGTGGGCTTTGGGGTAACCGACGAGTTCCGTTTCCTCGTCGAACCCGGCGAGGAAGGAGACACAGCCCGGGAGTGCCTGGGCCGGGTACCGCACGCTGCCCGCGGAGCCCGGGGCTTCCCTCCGCAGCGTGCGTGAGGAGGCGTCCAGGTAGAACCTCGTGTTCTCCACACCGGCGGGCGGGAAGGTGTCTGCGGGCTGTTCGACCCGGTCGGTGCCATGGAGGTCGAGCGTGGCGTAGCGCACCCGGGGAGTCTCCTCCCACCCGTTGTCCTCGCCCTTGAGGTAGTGGTCGAAGAACCGGCACAGGTCCTCACGGTGCGCCTCGTCGTAGTAGTCCGGCCACTCCTGGGTGCTGTGAATGCGCAGCCACTTCTCCTGCGAGGCGATGCGCCGCCAGGCCCGGAAGGTGCCTTGCGTGTGCAGGGTGTTGGTGTAGCTCGCGACGACGTACGCCGGGACGGTGATCCTGTCGAAGCGGGGGACCTTCTCCTCCCACACCGCGTCGAAGAGAGGGCGCTGCTCGGCTTCGGCGGCGACGTCTTCTCGGCGGCCGGCGCCGGCGAAGTTGCGCTGCAGTTGCTTCGTGAATCCGAGGTCGGGCATGCCGCCGCGCAGGACGAGATCCCGGTAGACGTCGCTGATTCCTTCCCACGGGTTGATCGCGGCGAGGTGCGGCGGCTGCTCCGCCGCGGTGAACCACTGCGACACCGCGAGGTAGGACGTGCCGCTCATGCCGACCTTGCCGTTGCACCACTCCTGGTCGGCGAGCCACTCGATGAGGTCGTGGCAGTCACGGCCCTCCTGCCGGTCCCACAGGTAGCTGTCACCACCGGAGTTCGCGATACCGCGGGGGTCGGGATTGCAGATCGCATACCCGTTCGCGCACCAGAACGCGGGGTCCGGTCCCTCGAACTTGCCCAGACCGGACAAGGCGCTGTTGTCCACGCCGATCATGTCGAAGAGCGAGGTAGTGGTGGGGGCTGTGCCCCCGCTCTTGCCGTACGGGCTCCACGCCACGATGACGGGTACCCGCTCGCTGCCCGCCGGGCGGAAGACGTCGGTGTAGATCGTGACGCCGTCGCGCAGGGTCACGGCGACGTCCTTCTCGAACACGATCTCGGCCGACAGCGGCAGGAATTCCGGCGCGACCTGAAACCGGGCGGGCAGAGTGCGGATGCCGGGCTCGAAGGGACTCAGCACGCCCCGGGCAGGCCCGGTCTCATAGGGGTACGACGGCACGAAGACCTTCTCGTCATCGCTCACGACGGGGCTCCTCTCACCGACACGTAGTCGGCTCACTTCAGACGGCCGGGTCGGATGATCCGCCGCTGGCGAGCGTAGAGCTGCGATCCAATTATATCAACTAGCGTTGATATATGACGGAGGCCGCTAGAGTGATCACATGTCCGAAAAACCCACAGCGTCGGCGCCCCGGCCACCACGCGGACGCCGGCCGGGGCAGAACACCACCCGGCAGGCGGTCCTCGACGCCGCGCGAGCCCGCTTCGCCGCAGACGGCTTCAACGCCACGACCATCCGCAAGATCGCTGCGGACGCCGGCGTCGACGCCGCGCTGGTGATGCGGTACTTCCGGTCCAAGGACGAACTCTTCGCCGCGGTGATGTCCATCTCGCCCGACGCCCTTGCCCGCCTCGCCGGCGCATTCGAGGGCCCCGAGCACTCGCTGGGCGAACGGGTCGCCCGGGCCCACCTGGGTGTGTGGGAGAGCGAGCCCAAGGATGCGGATGCTCTGCTCGCGATGCTCCGCGGAGCGATCGCGAACGAGCAGGCGACCGCGCAACTCCGGGAATTCATCGAGTCGCGCCTGACGGAGGACGTCCACCGGCGCGTGCCCGGTGACGATCACGACACCGCGGTCCGGGTGGCTCTGGCCGCGTCCATGCTGATCGGCATCCTCGTCGGACGCCGGGTGGTACAGGTGCCCCTGCTCACCGGCGAAGACGCGGAGTCAATCGTCCAGCGGGTTGGGCCCGCGCTGCAGGAACTTCTCGTGCCGCGGCCCGCACCGGACTCAGCCTGAAATCAAGCCCGGTGCAACCTCCAGCCCGCCCGCCGACAAAGCGTGGTGCGAGGTGCCGAAAATCAAGGTGCCCCTGGGCGGTCGTGACCGCTTCGCCGACTCCGGCCGCGAACATCAGCGCCTCATTGGTCAACCCGCACGACTCGGTTGCCTGTCAAAGAAGCTGATACGACTGGGTTCGATGTCAAACGCCTCGATTGAATGTCAGAGGAAATTTGGGTGTGGGGTTTGGTTTTGGTGCAGGTGGTGCCGATTGCCAATTGCTACACAATGATCCATGTTGATGCACGTCGACTTTGGGGCGTCCCGGGAGTGTGGTCCTGTTCCGCCAAAGGAACATGCTGCATCAGTTGATGCAGAGGGGTGGCAGGGATGGGGGAGACTGGTTCCAGAGTTCATCCGGACCACGAAGTGACGCGCCCTCACACCAGGCCTGGTACACCCCACGGCCCCGTGCTGGGCCCTGCTCGCCGCCAGGGCCACCAGGCAGGGCCCAGCGCACTCTCGCCACCTGCAGGCCGCAGGAGTGGTGGCCCCGCATCCCAGTCTCCACAAAGGCCAGGACGATGATGCGCCGTCACCCTTCCCGTAGCCAGCCCGGCGGAGCCGGTAGGGCGGCCGCTGGCAGCGGACGCCCTACCGGCTCCGCCGGGCTGGCTACGGGAAGGGTGACGGCGCATCATCGTCCTGGCCTTTGTGGAGACTGGGATGCGGGGCCACCACTCCTGCGGCCTGCAGGTGGCGAGAGTGCGCTGGGCCCTGCCTGGTGGCCCTGGCGGCGAGCAGGGCCCAGCACGGGGCCGTGGGGTGTACCAGGCCTGGTGTGAGGGCGCGTCACTTCGTGGTCCGGATGAACTCTGGAACCAGTCTCCCCCATCCCTGCCACCCCTCTGCATCAACTGATGCAGCATGTTCCTTTGGCGGAACAGGACCACACTCCCGGGACGCCCCAAAGTCGACGTGCATCAACATGGATCATTGTGTAGCAATTGGCAATCGGCACCACCTGCACCAAAACCAAACCCCACACCCAAATTTCCTCTGACATTCAATCGAGGCGTTTGACATCGAACCCAGTCGTATCAGCTTCTTTGACAGGCAACCGAGTCGTGCGGGTTGACCAATGAGGCGCTGATGTTCGCGGCCGGAGTCGGCGAAGCGGTCACGACCGCCCAGGGGCACCTTGATTTTCGGCACCTCGCACCACGCTTTGTCGGCGGGCGGGCTGGAGGTTGCACCGGGCTTGATTTCAGGCTGAGTCCGGTGCGGGCCGCGGCACGAGAAGTTCCTGCAGCGCGGGCCCAACCCGCTGGACGATTGACTCCGCGTCTTCGCCGGTGAGCAGGGGCACCTGTACCACCCGGCGTCCGACGAGGATGCCGATCAGCATGGACGCGGCCAGAGCCACCCGGACCGCGGTGTCGTGATCGTCACCGGGCACGCGCCGGTGGACGTCCTCCGTCAGGCGCGACTCGATGAATTCCCGGAGTTGCGCGGTCGCCTGCTCGTTCGCGATCGCTCCGCGGAGCATCGCGAGCAGAGCATCCGCATCCTTGGGCTCGCTCTCCCACACACCCAGGTGGGCCCGGGCGACCCGTTCGCCCAGCGAGTGCTCGGGGCCCTCGAATGCGCCGGCGAGGCGGGCAAGGGCGTCGGGCGAGATGGACATCACCGCGGCGAAGAGTTCGTCCTTGGACCGGAAGTACCGCATCACCAGCGCGGCGTCGACGCCGGCGTCCGCAGCGATCTTGCGGATGGTCGTGGCGTTGAAGCCGTCTGCGGCGAAGCGGGCTCGCGCGGCGTCGAGGACCGCCTGCCGGGTGGTGTTCTGCCCCGGCCGGCGTCCGCGTGGTGGCCGGGGCGCCGACGCTGTGGGTTTTTCGGACATGTGATCACTCTAGCGGCCTCCGTCATATATCAACGCTAGTTGATATAATTGGATCGCAGCTCTACGCTCGCCAGCGGCGGATCATCCGACCCGGCCGTCTGAAGTGAGCCGACTACGTGTCGGTGAGAGGAGCCCCGTCGTGAGCGATGACGAGAAGGTCTTCGTGCCGTCGTACCCCTATGAGACCGGGCCTGCCCGGGGCGTGCTGAGTCCCTTCGAGCCCGGCATCCGCACTCTGCCCGCCCGGTTTCAGGTCGCGCCGGAATTCCTGCCGCTGTCGGCCGAGATCGTGTTCGAGAAGGACGTCGCCGTGACCCTGCGCGACGGCGTCACGATCTACACCGACGTCTTCCGCCCGGCGGGCAGCGAGCGGGTACCCGTCATCGTGGCGTGGAGCCCGTACGGCAAGAGCGGGGGCACAGCCCCCACCACTACCTCGCTCTTCGACATGATCGGCGTGGACAACAGCGCCTTGTCCGGTCTGGGCAAGTTCGAGGGACCGGACCCCGCGTTCTGGTGCGCGAACGGGTATGCGATCTGCAATCCCGACCCCCGCGGTATCGCGAACTCCGGTGGTGACAGCTACCTGTGGGACCGGCAGGAGGGCCGTGACTGCCACGACCTCATCGAGTGGCTCGCCGACCAGGAGTGGTGCAACGGCAAGGTCGGCATGAGCGGCACGTCCTACCTCGCGGTGTCGCAGTGGTTCACCGCGGCGGAGCAGCCGCCGCACCTCGCCGCGATCAACCCGTGGGAAGGAATCAGCGACGTCTACCGGGATCTCGTCCTGCGCGGCGGCATGCCCGACCTCGGATTCACGAAGCAACTGCAGCGCAACTTCGCCGGCGCCGGCCGCCGAGAAGACGTCGCCGCCGAAGCCGAGCAGCGCCCTCTCTTCGACGCGGTGTGGGAGGAGAAGGTCCCCCGCTTCGACAGGATCACCGTCCCGGCGTACGTCGTCGCGAGCTACACCAACACCCTGCACACGCAAGGCACCTTCCGGGCCTGGCGGCGCATCGCCTCGCAGGAGAAGTGGCTGCGCATTCACAGCACCCAGGAGTGGCCGGACTACTACGACGAGGCGCACCGTGAGGACCTGTGCCGGTTCTTCGACCACTACCTCAAGGGCGAGGACAACGGGTGGGAGGAGACTCCCCGGGTGCGCTACGCCACGCTCGACCTCCATGGCACCGACCGGGTCGAACAGCCCGCAGACACCTTCCCGCCCGCCGGTGTGGAGAACACGAGGTTCTACCTGGACGCCTCCTCACGCACGCTGCGGAGGGAAGCCCCGGGCTCCGCGGGCAGCGTGCGGTACCCGGCCCAGGCACTCCCGGGCTGTGTCTCCTTCCTCGCCGGGTTCGACGAGGAAACGGAACTCGTCGGTTACCCCAAAGCCCACCTGTGGGTGGAGGCAGAGGGCACGGACGACATGGACCTGTTCGTCCTTGTGCAGAAGCTCGACGCCAACGGGACAGCGCTGCAGCAGTTCACCGTCCCCCACCGGAGCGCCTTCCTGCAGGACGTCACCGATCGGAGCGCCTCGGTGCTGCGCTACAAGGGCTCCAACGGGCGCCTGCGCGTGTCCACCCGCCACCTCGACGGCGACCTCAGCACCGACGAGATCCCCGCGCACACCTTCGACCGGGTCGAGAAGCTCGCAGTCGGCGACGTAGCGGAGATCCAGATCGATCTCTCCCCCGTCGGTCTGGTGCTCCACCCCGGCGAGCAGCTGCGCCTGGTGATCAGCGCACATAACCTGCTCGGCGCGATCATGCCCGGCGTCCCGTTCCACGAGCCGCAGAACACGGGAATCCACCTCGTGCACACCGGCGGGGCCCGCACCTCCTACCTGCAGCTCCCGCTCAAGACCGCATGACAGTCCGCCGTTCCGGTCGCGGCACTGCCGGCCGGACCGGCGGTTTCCCATCCCATCGCGAACGCCCGCGTGCAGCCTCTGCCCTCCGGCGCGCTCTGCGCGACCGGCTTCGCATTTGCGGCCACCGATGACTCAAGGCAAGGAAGACAGAAAACGATGACTCTCACAGGCGTCATGGCCGGGCCGATCGCCGGCCTGAAGTACGAGACCCCCACCCGTCGCGGACTCACCAACGAACGCGGCGAGTTCCACTACGAGGAAGGCGAGCGAGTCGCGTTCCTTCTCGGCGGCACCGCGATCGGCAACGTCCCCGCAGCGCCCCGGCTGCATCTCGCACAGATAGTCGCCCGCGTCGACGGCGACCTCAGCAAGCTGAAGGACCCGGGCGTCACGAACATCGCCCGCCTGGTGTTCTCCCTCGGCCGCAACGGCATCCGCGACAACGGGACCGACATCGCACCCGAGGCCCACGACATCATCGGCGACCGGCCCATCGACTTCCGCCACGACGCCAACTTCGCCGGCGTCCACCAGGCCGACAAGATCCAGGGATTCACCGAGGACCCCGTCGTCACCGGGCTTCTCGCCGACCTCGACCGGGCCGGCGTCTTCACCGACGCGACGCCGCGCCAGTTGTGCACTCCCGCGAACGCGCGGAACGAACTGCGCCGCAACGCGATGGGCATCCTCCGCTTCCGCGACGTCAAGATCCCTCTGCAGAACGGCTCGCACGTCTTCGCCGACGTCTTCCGCCCGGCAGAGCCCGGAAACCACCCGGTCATCGTGAGCTGCGGCCCGTACGGAAAAGCCTTCCACCACCACTCCGTCTGCAGTGACGCCGACCTGGAGCGGCACGAGCAGATGGAAGAGGACTACTTCCTCGGCAACGCGGAGGGCCAGCAGTTCGAGAACCACGAGACCGTCAACACGGCCACGTGGGTACCCGACAGGTACGCGGTCGTCCGCGTCGACATGCCCGGTGCAGGCCGGAGCCCCGGTCAACTGGCCCCGTGGGGACTGGCCGGAGCCGAAGCGTTCCGCGACGCCATCGAGTGGGCCGGCGTCCAGCCCTGGTCGAACGGGGCCGTCGGCTTGTGGGGCATGTCCTATCTCGCCGTCAGTCAGCACGCCGCCGCGAGCCTGCAGCCCGCACACCTCAAGGCGATGATCGCGATTGGCACCGACGTCGACCTGTACGAGGAGGTCGCCTACAACGGCGGCATCTACAACGAGCACTTCTTCCCCAACTGGAAGCAGGCCGGGTTCGTGCCCGCGATCTGCGGCGAACCCGACATCGCCGACTTCACCCGCATCATGAAGGAGAGCCCCTTCAAGGACTCCGACCCCGACCTCATCTACGGGCCGCGCGCGGAGATGTTCATGAGCCCGGACATGAGCGAGGTCACCGTTCCCCTGTGGTCCGTAGCAGCCACCACCCACCTCGCCCACTTCCACCAGCTCGGCAGCAGCGAGGCATACCTCGCCACACCGACCCCGCACAAGAAGCTCGACTTCTGGGAGGACTGGTTCCAGAAGTCCTACGCGGCAGACACCGTCACCCGGCACAAGGCGTTCTTCGACCACTGGCTCAAGGGCATCGACAACGGAATCATGGACACCCCGCCGGTGCGCCTGGAGATCCGCACCGGGAACGGCGCCTCCTACATCCAGGAGGAGAACGAATGGCCGATCGCCAGGACGAACTACACCAAGTGGTACTTCGACGCGGCTGAGTCGGACTGGGCGGCAGACTCCGCGCGCTCGGACTTCAGGCGGCTCTCGTCCTCGGAGCCAACGGCTGAGCGGGAGGCAGCCTACTCGGCCGACGTCGAGCCGGCAGACCCCCGTACCACCGGCATGTCCTTCATCAGCGAGCCCATGGCCGACGACGCGGTCATCGCCGGATACGGCAAAGCCAAACTCTGGGTGTCCTCCACGAGCGAGGACATGGACATCTACATCTCCGTGCGCGTCATCGACGAACAGGACCGAGAAGTCGACTTCCTCGGCATCACCACCATGAACTACCCCGCCCGCATCGCCCCGATGACCAAGGGATGGCTCAAGGCGTCACACCGCACGCTCGACACCGCCCGCACCACCCCATACACGCCCAAGCACACCCACCTCAAAGACGACCACGCACCCCTTCGCGACGGCGAGGTGGTCCCGGTCGAAATCGAACTCATCCCCAACACCGGACTGATCCGGACCGGCCAGCGCCTGCGCATCGACATCCAGCCCTACGACGGAGTCGCCCACGGTGTCCCCCACGAGTACGACGCCGCCTACCACGCAGGCGCAACCAACACCGTGCACACCGGTCCGGACCGCATCAGCTACGTGCAACTCCCGATCGTGCCGCACCGCCCGACACCGTAGTCCTCACGGAGCACCAGGGCCGGCCCCGGCAGCGTCCTGCGCTGCCCGGGCAGCAGCACGTAAGAGACGGCTTTGCGGCCGTACCCCTTGCGAACGCGCTCGCGGTCGCGAAGGTGCTGTGTGGCGGGCGCGCATTGACGTCCAACTCAGTCGCCGCAGACCAGCACGCCGCACACGACTAACTTCACTGTCGAAGGACACCAAATGTCCTTTGTCATCCAATCGAGGCGTTTGACAGCGAACTCAGTCGTTTCGGCCTCTTTGACAGTGAACCTAGTCGTACGGGGTGAGCACGCTGGGTGCGCCGGAGGCGGTACTGCTGGCGCACGTGCGATGGCTCTTGCGCTACCGTCATCCCCGCCGTGGGTAGGTCGAATCCCCTTGGGCGCATCTCCCCAGGTGAGCCGGGTCTCGGCTCCACGACCAAGCCCGTCTCTTTTCGGTGGACCTCGTGCCGTGCCCGTGCGGCCATGCCCGCCGCGTCGTCGTAGACCAGGCGACCCCGGCACGCGCCAGGCGATCGCGCACCCGCGCCCGCTCCGGCGGACCCGCCCCCCTTGTCGTAACGCGCGTCGTGCTCCGTCACCGAATCCATCAGTGGATCGGTGACTGGATCGGTCATGCCGACCGACCCTGGTGATGAGTTTTCGCGTCCGCACCCGTCATACCTACGACGGGACACGACGAGGCGGAAGGGTGACGTGATGAGTGCGGACACGCGGCTGGAAGAGCTGGGCTTGAGCGGGCTGGGCGAGGTCGGCGAGCCGGCGTTCTCTGGGCTGGCGGAGCGGCACCGGCGGGAGCTGCACGTGCACTGCTACCGGATGCTCGGGTCGTTCGAGGACGCCGAGGACACCGTGCAGGAAACGTTCCTCCGTGCCTGGCGGCGGCGGGAGACCTTCGAGGGGCGGTCGACGTTCCGGGCCTGGCTGTACCGGATTGCCACCAACGCCTGCCTGGACCTGCTCGCCAAGCACCGCCCGGAGCCTGCGACCGGTGGCGAAGTGCTGTGGCTGCAGCCCTACCCGGACCGGCTCCTCGATGAGCTGCCCGCGGGCGACGCGGACGAGCCGGAGACCCTCGCCGTCGCGCGGGAGACAATCGAGCTGGCGTACCTGGTCGCCGTCCAGCACCTCGCGCCGCGCCCACGGGCCGTGCTGATCCTGCGGGACGTGCTCGGCTGGCCGGCGAAGGAGGTCGCGGAGCTCCTCGGGGACTCCGTCAACTCCGTGAACAGCGCACTGCAGCGGGCCCGTGCCGGCATGCGGGAGCATCTGCCCGCCGAGCGGCAGGACTGGACCGGCGGCGAACAGGACACCGGGACGCGCGAGTTGGTGCGCCGCTTCACCGAAGCCAGCGTCGCGACCGACGTCGGCAAGATCGCGGCCATACTGCGGGACGACGTCCGGTGCTCGATGCCGCCCACGCCGGGCCTATACATCGGCCGAGACGCGGTGGTGAACGACTGGGTCGAGGACGGCTTCGAGGGCATGACGGGCCTGCGCGCCGTCCCCACCTCCGTGAACCGGCAGCCCGCCGTCGCCTTCTACCTCTGGCAGAAGCAGGAGGGCGCGTACCTGCCGCTGACGATCGATGTCCTGCGGATCACCGGCGGGGTGATCACCGAGATCGTCACGTTCCACGACGACCGGTTCCCGCGGCTGGGGCTGCCGGAGCGCCTGCCGGCGGACGGCACGGAGTAGTCCCGGTGTGGACGCTCGCGCTGCGCGGTGGCGCGCGTGTGCCAGTGGTCGCGGAGGAGTGGTGCGACGCGTTCGGCGTCGTCACCCGCGGGCGGGTTCAGCTGGAGCTGCGCGACGGCGAGCTGGGGCAGGTCCTCGGACGCGGAGCCGGGTTCTGGCTCCGCGGCACCGGCGTCCGCGCCCTGCGCAACCCCGGCCGACGCACGGCGAGGGTGCGCGTCGTCACCCCTAGGCCGTGTCTTCAAAGCTGTTTTAGGTGTTGAGGGATCATGTCGGTTGTGGTGCGTCGTCATGAGCTGTCGGATGCTGAGTGGGCTGTCCTGTCGCGGTTGTTGCCGAGTTCGGGGACGGCGGGGCGGCCGCGGTCGGATGACCGCGTGGTGCTGAACGGGATTGTGTGGAAGTTGCGTACGGGGTCGGCCTGGCGGGATGTGCCGGAACGCTACGGCTCCTGGCAGACGCTCTACACGCGTTTCCGCAGGTGGGCGCTGGATGGCACGTTCTCTCGCATGCTGCGGGCTCTGCAGGCGGAGAAAGATGCGGCCGGGGACATCGACTGGCTGGTGTCGGTCGATTCCACGATCGTGCGGGCCCATCAGCACGCCGCCGGCGGCAAAAAGGGGTCACCGAGGGGGACGAAGCGGGTGATCACGCCCTCGGCAGATCCCGAGGCGGACTGAGCACCAAGCTCCACCTGGTCTGCGACGGACACGGCCGCCCACTCGCCTTCGTTCTGACCGGCGGGAACGTCAACGACTGCACTCGCTTCGAGGAGGTCCTGGACGCCATCTGCGTTCCCCGCATCGGTCCAGGCCGGCCACGCACCCGGCCCGACCACGTCATCGCGGACAAGGGCTACAGCTCCCGTAAGATCCGCGCCTACCTGCGAAAGCGCGGCATCCGCCACACGATTCCCGAACGCATCGACCAGGCCAGCGGCCGCCTACGCCGAGGCTCACGTGGCGGCCGACCACCGCGTTTCAACAGGGAGGTCTACCGACTCCGCAACGTCGTCGAGCGCTGCTTCAACCGGCTCAAACAATGGCGCGGCCTGGCCACCCGCTACGACAAGACCCACGAGTCGTTCCAGGCCACCGTCACCATCGCCTCAATCCTGTTATGGATCTGACCTTTGAAGACACACTCTAGGGCCAGGACCGTCACATGCAAGGCAACACCCCGTACGCCAGTTACCGAATGACGGAGGAACACCATGAACAGCATGGATGACACCGGGGTCGTCGCAGGCGCGGCATCGGGCCGGTCCAGCCACACCCACCGGCTCCGCGGGCTCGCCGGCACCGGCTTCATCGCCACGCTCGCAGCGACGGTGGCCACCACCGTCGCCGCGGCGCTTGCCCAGGCCGTTGGCGTCAACTTCGAGATCCCCGACGGTGGCGAGACGATCCCGTTGTCCGGGTTCGCCGTGGTGACCGGGTTCTTCTCGGTCGTGGGCATCGTCATTGCCGTCGCTTTTCTTCGTTGGAGCCCTCGCCCCGCGTTGCGATTCGTGTGGACGGCAGTGTCGCTGACGGCGATCTCGTTGGTCCCGCCCCTCCTGTCCGGGGCGAACACTGCCACCATCGCCGCCCTCCTCGGGCTCCACCTCGTCCCTGCGGCGGTGATGATCCCCACTCTGGCGCGAAGCCTCCGCACCCGGACCGACTGACTGCGAGTCGACGTCAGGCTCACACCGCGCCAGGACGCGCCCGCAACCGGGCCCTGACACCTACGCCTGCGGGACGCTGCCACGCCGCCGACGGGCAGAGAGCACTGTTTGTGACGTGGGAGGTTGAAAAGAGCTCATTGGCCCCTCCGTTGACATCCAACCTAGTCGCCGCAGGTCAGCGCGCTGCACTCGACTACTGAACTTGATTGGGTGATGTCGGGCTGTTCGCCTGACGGAGCTGAGTCGGGTCGGTACCTGTGGGGTGTGAGATACGTGCAGGGCGGTGGCTTGACCGATGCCAAGAGGGCGGCAAGAGAGCGGATCCGGCTGGAAGCGGTCGGTCGCTTCGAGATCGGTGCAAAGAGCCGGGAGATCGCGGCCGCGCTGCGGGTGAGCGAGCGGTCGGTGGAGCGCTGGCGCCGTCAGTGGCGCGAGCGGGGTGAAGAGGGTGTCCGGTCGAAGGGATCGCCAGGTCGTCCGAGGCTTACGGCAGACCAAATTGCCAAAATGGAGCGGGAGTTGGAGCGTGGTCCGCTTGCTCATGGTTGGGCTGATCAGCGGTGGACGCTGGCGCGGGTGAAGACCTTGATCGGGCGCTTGTTTCACGTCAGCTACACGGTGGAGGGGACATGGCGGCTGCTGAAGCGTCATGGCTGGTCGTGGCAGCAGCCGGCCCGCCGGGCAATCGAACGTGACGACGACGCAGTGGAGTTGTGGAAGAAGGAGGTGTGGCCGCAGGTAAAAGCACGGCGGCGGTCCGCGATGCCTGGATCCTCTTCGAGGACGAGGCCAGCCAGTCGCTGAGGCCGCCACGCGCGAGGTCCTGGGGCCGGGTCGGCCGGACTCCTGTAGTCCGCGTCCGGGGACGGGGTTCAGGGCGGGTTTCGATGGCGGGAATGGTCTGCTTCCGTCCCGGAGACCGCTCCCGGCTGATCTGCAGTTTCCGCGTCCACCGGGGCCGCAAGGGCGAACCCAAGGGATTCACCTGGCAGGACTACCGCGACCTCATCGTGCGGGCGCATAACCAGCTCAAGGGCCCCATCGTCCTGGTCTGGGACAACCTGCGCACCCATCTCATGCCGCAGATGAAGGACTTCATCACCGCGAACGAGGACTGGCTGACCGTCTTCCATTTCCCGTCCTACGCACCTGACCTCAACCCGCAGGAAGGCATCTGGTCCCTGGTGAAACGGACGATCGGCGACCTCGCCGCCGCGAACCTCGACCAGCTCGCCATCGCTGTGAAAAGCAACCTCAAGAAGATCCAGTACCGGCCGCACCTCATCGACGGCTGTCTTGCCGGCGCCAGCCTGGCGCTGGACACCTGATCTGGCCTGGTGTCGACCGTGCCTGGACCTGCGTGGCCGAAAAGCATCTCAGCCAGGGATCTTTGTCAGGCTGAGGTTGGAAGTATTGGGGGCTCTTCACCCTCCCCCGCAGGGGCTTCGGAGTGCTCGGCGATCCAGGCCAGCGTCTCTGGCGAAATCACGCCGTGTTCCTCCTCGTTGTTTCGCTTGGCCAGTCGCCGCAACAACTCATCGTGATCAGCCTGGAAGTGGACGAGTCGCCACTTGGCGCCACACTCCGTAACCAACTGCTTGTAGTCGTCCCTGACCGCGCGGGTGCCCAGACCGTGATCCAGCACTACCGAACGGCTTTCCCGTAGGAGTGCGACGAGCTGTCGCTGAACGCCCTCAATCACGGGAGCCTGAAGCGCGAGGTGTTCGTGCTCGGCGTGGTCTTTGCCGATCCGTCCATGCCGAGCTGTCATTTGGTCATCCACCGACAGACGGACGACACCGCCTCGTGCCAACGCCTTCGCGAAGGTGGTCTTGCCCGAGCCGGGCATGCCCGTAAGTAGCCATACGACAGCCTGAAGATCACTCATCCCGCTGACCCTAACGGTCCCGGCGCGCTGCAACGAAGTGGATTCCGACCGCCGGGCTCACCGTCGAGCAGGGCTTGCGGAGCAAGATGAGCTGCACGCCCGACATCACCCAATCAAGTTCAGTAGCTTCGCTGTCAAAGGACACCAAAACACAAAACAACCCCGAACAGAAAACCGTCCAAGGCTGTTTCAAGAAAGGCAGAATTACACGCTGAATTTCATGACGCCTTTCGCCTTATTTACGGTTGTTGTAGAACCGTCCGGGGCCCCGGCCCTCTGCGCGCAGCACACGGGCGGCGCGCAGAAGGTCCAGAAACCTCGTTCAGGAGTTGCCGCCGTAGCCCATGGGGCCCTCGCCGGGGAACTGCGCGGTTCCCTGGAACGTGCTCCCGTTGTCGAAGAAGGTGATGCTCCCGTCGCCCCCATTGCCCTGCCAGGTGACCGCAGTACCGGTCCCGCTCGGTGAGTCGAAGTCGTCAGCCGTGGCGCCTCCCGCAGCGGTCAGAACGAGCAGAGCGGCCGGGGCGACAGTGAGGACGAATGTGGGCATACGCACGAGAACTCCTAGAATCGACGGGATGGTTCAGGGGACTATTCGAGCAGCCCCGATCTATCCCCAATGTCCGACACGTCGACCCGGAGAGCCTGTTTCCCGACTTACTGAACCCACGCCGCGAACCACCTCGTCGGCAGAGCCCCGGCGGGGCCCGGGACGTCCTCTTCGTCCCGGGCCCCGCTTGCCCGGACAGACGGGCATGCGCGGAGGGCGGGCCCGTCACCCGCACACGGGCGGCAACCAGCCCCGCAGAGAACGTGAGCACCTGACCTCTCCCACGGCTATCGCGTGGAAAGACACCTCATGCGGCTAAGCCGTCAAGCGGAGCCCGGTCCCCGTCGGAAATCAGGTACTCGCTGCGGACACAGCCTGGGAGGCTGTGCGGGTGACTGAGACGACCCCTTACGACGCCGACCGTGCCCGATTCACCCGCCAGGCGCTGGCACGCCTGGTCCTCTGCGACCACGCCGTGGACGTAGCTGATAGCGCGAGGGGACTGGTCGCCACCGAGAACGACCCTGACACTGGTCCCGGGGGTCGGGTCAGCCAAGCGTTCCAGCTCATCGAACTCGCTCAACGCGCATTGGCCTCGGCCGTGATCTACGAACGCGAACGGGGCAGCTCCTGGTCGGAGATCGCCCAGTACTTGGGGATCGACGCCGCGGAAGCGGGCGCTCGTTTCGCAGCAGACCTGGACGGCTGGGACAAAGCCTTCGACGCTCCCTACCGCCTCGACGAAACCGGCCGCAAGCGCATACCGCAGCTGCCGACGGCGGCGTACGACCCCTCATGGGCCTGCGAACAGCTCGACCGCTGGGCCTACCTCCAGCGCCTTGGGATCGATCATGACCAGGCCGTAAGTTCCGGTCTGGTCATGGCCGCCCCGGAGGAGGAGTCCTCGTCAGTCACGCCGTAGCGGCGTCCACTGGAAAGGCGATCACTTCGTCGAAGGGGACACGAGTCTGGAGGCAGTGGTGGAGCTGGCCGAGCATGCGGTTGAACAGGTGCCGCAGGGCTTGTGCATGCCAGTCTCCGTGCTCCCGTCGCTTCCGGTAGTGCGCGTTGGCGCCCTTCGAGTGGGTGAGGGTGGAGAAGGCCCATAGGTAGCCGGCGTGGTTGAGGCGGTTGTTCTTCACGAACCTGCGCCCGACGTATTTGCGTTTGCCCGAGGCCCGGGTGATCGGGGCAGCTCCCGCGTATGCCTTGAGTCCACCAGCGGTGGCGAAGCGGGTGCGGTCGTCGCCGATCTCGGCCAGGAGGCGGGCACCGACTCCAGGGCCGATACCGGGGAAGCTGAGCATGACCGGGGCGTCGGGGTGGGTTCGGAAGGTCCGTTCGACCGCCTTGGCAAGCTCGTCGACTGCCTTGCAGACGGCGTTCAGCTGGACCAGCAGAGCCTTGGCCTGGATACCCATGGCCTCCTCCACCACCGGTAGCTGGCGGGCGGACGGCTGCCGGAACAGCGTCTGAATCCGTTCGGTGTCCTCGTTGATCCCAACGTTGGCGGCCCGCGTTGTGCATCGTCACCTTGAGCTTCCAGAGTGCCACCTCAGCGGCCTCGGTCGGGGTCGGTGCCGCGGCAAGGATCTTCCGCGCGTCCGGCCGGGTCAGTCCGCCCGCCTTGTGCCGCCATGCCTCAAGAGCTGCCCGGTAGTACTCACGCAGGAGAGAGCGGAGCTGGTTGGCGATCTGCTGCCGGTTCCAGACCGCGTCCTGGTGGGCGCGGGCGAGGACGGCGATGGCCTGGGCCAGGTCGCTGTCGGCGGGCAGGGGCAGCCGCGTCCACCGCAGCCGTGGCAGGCGCCGAGGCCGTCGCACTCGTAGCAGAGCACGTAGCCGGGCGTGAGGGTCTCGGGCGTCCGGACCGGCTCCGGCCACTGGAACTCCTCCGGCTCGTGCAAGGCTAGGGCGGGGGTCTGCCCGCTGTAGAGCACGGCCGAGTTGTAGTCGCCTGTGCGGACTTCGATGCGGGTGCCGTCGGGGCGGCGGGCAGTGAGGGCGTACGTGCGTTTCGTGCCGTCGATCTCCTCCTGAGGCCCCGCGATGTCCCAGTCGGCCAAGCTGAGCAGGCCGGCCGCCCGGGAGGCGACGTCGGCAGCGCCGACCCCTCCGGGGCGTTCCCCACGGAACACGGCCGAGTAGCTGTAGCGCAGGGGCTCGCGCCAGTCGGCGACGTTCGGCTCGTCGAGGAAGAGGAGGCCGAGGTCGGCGCCGGGGGTCAGGTCGTCGATCAGCTCGACGAGCTGCGCACGCAGGGCACGCCCGAGCCGGTCCAACTCCTCACGCACACCAGGAATTTCTCCCACTGGTGCCCCCTCTCTCTCGCTTGATTGCGGGCGTCCTATGCGGGTGAGAACGGTGAGAACACAGGCCGAGGCCCGTACCCAGCTACTACGGCGCTTCACGGAGACGCTCCGTGCGCTGCCCCCCGGAACTGTCGCTGGCGCTACGGCATCCGGACCTACCCCACGCGGGCCTGCACCGCGGGGTTGTCCTGTCCGATGACCTGAACCATCCCGATGACGGCTGGGCGACCTTCGACGTCCGGTACTGGGTGTTGGGAACCGCGCCGGACACCCGAGACCGGTATTTCGACCTGGTGACGGGGGTGTGGCGCGAGTGGGGCTGGGCGACGAGGCACGGAGGGGCTGCCGGTACGCGCACGGGTTGGGCGGACACCCCCGACGGCTACGGCCTCGCCCTCACGCGGAGTGTGAACGGCCACCTGAGCATGGCCGGCTCGACACCGCTGTTCCTGCGGGACTCGGTGGTGGGGGAGCCGATGCCGACGCGGATCGCTTGGCGGGACGGGGAGGCGGTGTCCTCCTTGTAGTCAGACTCGCAGAGTGAGTGAGCCTTCGCCAACTTGAATTCGCAAGTCAAATGGCTGGTGTGACGGCCTTCCGGGGTGCTCACGCTGGTCGTGGGCGGGAGCCTACGGAGAAGATCATCCGTCAGCGGTCGACTTCGAGGTTCGTCAGGGGTGTCAGCAGGACTCGGCGATACGGATGACCGCCTCGGTGAGGGTCTCCGGCGCGCAGCCGAAGTTGAGCCGGGCGAAGCCGGGAAAGCCGTAACGGTGACCGGAGTTCAGGGCGACCTTGGCCGCGCCGAGGATGTGGGCGGCGGGGTCGTCGCCCCAGCCGAGGGCCCGGAAGTCGATCCACGCCAGGAAACTGGCCTGCGGCGGCGTGTAGCGCGCCGCGGGGAGATGCTTGTCCAGGAGCTCGGCGAGCAGGGTCCGGTTGTGGTCGAGGACTTCCAGGACCTCGGCGAGCCAGGCGTCCGCGTCGTTGAGGGCGGCGACGGTGGCGATCACCCCCAGGTGCCCGGTGCGGTAAAGGCAGTGGGGCGACATACGCTCGACGTACCGCTTCGGCGCCGGGTCGGCGGTGATGATGGTGGCGGCCTTGAGACCGGCCAGGTTCCAGCCCTTGCTGGCGGACAGGAACGAGAAGCCCCAGCGCCGCGCCTCCTGCGACACCGACAGGAACGGGACGAACTCCGCTCCGGCCTGCACGAGCGGGGCGTGGATCTCGTCGGCGAGGACGAAGACGCCGTATTTCTCGGCCAGTTCGGCGAGCGCGACCAGGTCGTCGCGCGGGTGCACGAGGCCGAGCGGATTGTGCGGGCTGCACAGCAGGTAGGCCCTGGCCCCGTCGGCGAAGGCTCGCTCCAGGGCGGCCAGATCCAGGCGCGGGCCCCGCGCGATGCTGTCGGCCGAGGGTGCCTCGCTCAGCGGCGCCTCGACGACAAGGGCGCCCACCTCCTGGACCCACCAGAAGAACGGCTCGTAGACCGGCGGACTGATGACCACCTTGTCCCCGGGGGCGACGATGCGGCGCAACGTCTCGACGATCCCGATTCCGACGTCGGCGACGGTGTGCACATGGTCGGGGTCGATGTCCCAGTCCCAGGTGCGCAGGGCGTAGCCGGCGACCGCCTTGGCGAGATCGGTGGTGGGTGCCGCGTAGCCGGTGTCGGAGCGGCGGATCGCCTGGTGCAGGGCGGCGGCGACCGGCTCGGCGAGCGGGAAATCCATCTCGGCGACGGGCAGGGGCAGCACATCGTGCGGGAAGGTCTGCCATTTCGCGCTGAGGCGGTGACGGAGTTCAGTGAGCGGGGGGACCCGGAAGGCGCTGCTCATGAATGGGGCTCCTGGAGATCATGACGACGGGAAGGCAGAGGGGGCGTGCGTCTCGGCGGCCGGGGCCGGCGACGCGTGGGCCGGCGGGACCGGCACATCGCCATGGTCGACGCCGAGCGATATGTCGCGCTTCCGATAAACTGCCAACCAATGACAGAAATCCGCCACGAGCCCACAGCGCCGACTGGCGCACAGTGGCTGGTGCCCGGAGCGGCCATTGACGCCCACCGCCACGACGACCACCAGATCGTCTACGCGGGCCGGGGCGTGCCGGCCGTGACGACCAGCACCGGGACGTGGATCGCGCCGGGCACCCGCGCCATCTGGGTGCCAGCTGGCGCCGTGCACGCCCACAAGGTGTCATCGGCATCGCCACCCGCCATGAGCACGGCGAAGAGGTGCTGGACCACATTGTCGAGGTCGGCCCGGCCGAGGTGAACCTGGACCGGATCCGCAAGCTGATCCGACAGAGGATCACCCCGGCACCGCGCGGTGTGCGGGTGGGATGGTCCTGTGGTGATGGCGGGCGGGTGGCGTTCATCGACATCCCGGCGCAGGCTGTCGACACGCTCTTCGTCGTGCCGGCACCGGTGGGCAAGCCCGGTTCGCCGCGCACCGACACGGTCGCCGTGCCGATGCGGGACGGCGACAGCACGCACTGGCTGCCGCGGACTGGGATCCAGCAGCTGCTCTCCGCCGGTGTCCGGGCCTCGGGCATGCCGACCGCCCAGGCTCTCACCGAGCTCCTGGGGCAGGCCGTGTCGAAAGCCGGGCCGGACGACGGACTGCGGGTCGGGCAGGGCCTGCCGGACCGGGAGCGGGAAATGCGGGCGGTCTACGGGCAGTTGGCCGGAGAAGGGCTGGGGCTGCCTGCCGGCGAGGCCTGGGCGCAGGGCACGGCCGCTTGTCAGGATCTGCACCACGAACGGGACGGTGAGCCGGGCTGGGTGCTGTGCCTGGTGGCCGGGCGCCCTGCGGTCGCCGTCGCTGCGCCCGTCTGGCAGGCGACTGTCGAAGTCGGCCGGCATGCGCCGGGCCCAGATCCGCTCGCGGGCATCGGCCTTCCCCGCCCGCCCGAGGGCACGGACGCGCCGTGGGTGATCGCGGCCGGCTCCCGGAGTGTGAACGTCGACGGCGGTTCGTGGGGCGCGGACCGGCTGACGTGTTCGGGGCGTGGTGTGTGGAGGTGGCAGCCGCTCCCCCGCTTCAGCATCAACCAGGGCCGGTCGGCCGAGAACAGGACTGCCGGGCAGACGACGGCGCTGCGCCTGCGCGCCGTGGTGAACCTGCCCTGGGCCGAGGCGAGCCGGCTGGAGATCAGCAAACCCCGGCGCACTCTGCTTGAGCAGCAGCTTCCGTACAGCGCGGTGGCCGGGGCGGTGACGATGCTGTCCAGGCGTCGGGGCGCCGAGCTGTCCGCCGCTCGCCGGGAACGGGGCCCCTTCGGCAACTCGGCCCGTACCGCCGCCTACTCGTGCACGATCGCGGGACCGGACGGCGGCCCGGCCCTGAAGGCGTCCGTCATGCTCGCCCTGCCGGCCACGATGGAGTCCACCGTGGTCGCCTGCTCGGACGTTCTGGTCGAGAACCCGCAGGCCTTGGCGGCGGCCCTCGGCTCCGGCCGGGACACGCGGCTGGGCTTCGACGAGGTCCAGGCCGTGCTGCTGAGCACGTGGAAGACGGCTGCCGAGTTGCTGCCCGCCCTCGTCGGTGACCCGGCCGGGCTGTCGTGGGCCGCCCCGCCCACCACCGGACTGCGGATGACGTGCGAACAGCTGGCCGGCAACGGCGTCCTGCCGGCCCTGGACTCGCTCGTCGACCCGGCCTCGCTCGGCACGAACGACGACGGGACCAGGTCACACATGGCCGACACCATCACCGCCGCGCCCGCCATGGACCGGGCGGAGCGCCGGAGCCTGCTGCGGGAGGCGCTGGTGCACATGGCCCGCGAGTTCGGGCGCGTCGACGCGGAGGTGGACCTGCTGCAACTCGGCGGCCGGACAACGACCTGATCGTCGGCGAGCAGAACGCGCAGCAGGCGCTGGTCGGGACTCACCGCGTGCGCGGCGTCCAGGGCGAGGGCAGCGTCCAGTCGCTCGTCCGTCGATGGCTTGGTCAGGGTCACCTGCGTCCAGTCACGGGGCAGGCCGCGGCGGGCCGGGGTCAGACGTCTGGCGGGCGGGTGCGGAACTACCACCACCTGGGCGAGGGCGACGCCTGCCGGGATGTCCCGGTCAGCGGTCTGTCCGGTCCGGCGCCCACACGTCGTCCGGGGTGCGCAGCCTCAAGGTGCGCAGATGGTCGCGTAGCGCGGTCAGTACGGGGTGCTGGTCTCCGGTGCGGGACAGCAGCACGTGTGTGTACACCGGGGTCGGTTCGCGCAATGGGATGCGCCGCAGATCGTGGGTCTGGGGCCACACGTACCGGTCCCCGCTGCCGACGAGGGTGGCCAGCGCGTCCGAGTCGGCCAGTGCGTCCATCAGGGCCTCGTCCCCGAAGTTGGGGCCGAGCGCGTCGATACTCAGGCCGAAGGCCTCGGACAGCGCCTGATAAAACGCCGCCCACTCCGTGCCGGGCCTGATCCCGGGGATCCAGATGCGGTGGCCGGCCAGGTCCGCGGGCCTGACCCAGGGTACGTCCGCCAACGGGTGGCTGGGTCCGACCAGGAGCTCCAGGGGCGCGTCCAGGAGTCGTTCGGCCCTGATCCCGGCCGGGACCTGGCCTGCCGGCAGGGCACGGAAGGACGCGTCGACAGTCCCGTCGAGCACCGCGCGGGCGGCCTGGGCGGCGTTCTCCTTGCTCAGTGTGACGGCGTCGAGGTTCATCTCGGGTTGGGAGCGGTAGAACCGGTAGACGGCCTGGGCAGGAGCGATGCGCCGGTTGAGGACGTCGACGCGCAAGGGACGGCTGCCGGGGCGCACGGCTTGCTCGGCCTGCTCGACGGTGGTCAGTACCTTCTTGGCGTGCGGCAGGAAGACCTGCCCGTCCAGGCTCATCCGGGAGCCGCGGGAGGTGCGCACCAGGAGCGTGACCCCAAGGTGCTTCTCCAGGGTCGCGATCCGCTTGGAGACCGCCTGCTGGCTGATCCCGAGCTCGTCCGCCGCCGCCTGGAACTGGCCGGTCTCAGCGACGGTCACGAACGTCCGCATCGCTTCAACATCCACACTCCCACCCTACTTTCACAATGGTTGGTTGTTGCCGGTCGGGTGTGTGGTTGTTTGATCGTGGGTTCTTCAGGGTGGTGGGATCAGCGCATGTCCACTCGCACAGATCAGATCATGTATGTCCACAAGCCCGAGTTCGCGCGTCATATGAAGCGAGTCGTGGAGGTCACCGACGCGACGTCCCGGCTGAACGTGCTGCCGTTCAGCGACGGCGAAGCTCGCGCTGAACTACTTTCGGTTGTGTTCGGTGGTCCGCTCCCGGAGACGGTGACGATCTACCCGCCGTTCTTCACCGAGTGCGGGCTGAACACGACATTCGGGGAGAACGTCTTCGTCAACCAGGGATGCACATTCATGGACAAGGGCGGGATTCGGATCGGCAACGGTGTCATGATCGCCCCGAAGGTCAATCTCATCACCGGGGGGCACCCTCTGCCCCTCGCCGAGCGCCGCGAGTACCTCTCCCTCGCCCCGATCGTCATCGAAGACGACGTCTGGATCGGTGCGGGAGCAACGATCACTCAGGGAGTGACCATCGGTGCCGGCGCGGTGGTCGCTGCCGGCGCGGTGGTCGCTCGTGACGTCCCCGCACGCACCCTGGTCGCGGGAGTCCCCGCCCGGGAGATCAAGACGATTGACTGAGCCCGGCCGGGCACCGGCCCGGGGCGAGCAGCACGTCAACCGGTCGCACAGTGGTCCCCGCAGGCGTACCTGCGATCACGCAGCCGACAGCTGGCATGTCACCGTCCAGGGGCTGTGACAGGGTGCCCGCCACGCTTCGGCCGAGACGGCTGCGTCCGATGATCGCCCTCGGGGAAGGAGGACAATCGTGAGAATTCGAGCAGTCCGGGCACGGAACACGATGTGAGACCGTCAGGAGTCGTAGTGATCAAGGTCGAACGAGTCATGCACTCAAGCCGAACGCGCGACGAGATCGTGGCCTACATGGCCGACTTCTCCCGCGCCGAACAGTGGGACCCGGGGACCATCACCTGCCGACGGGTGAACGCCAATGATCCGGTGGAGGTGGGCACGGAGTGGCTCAACGTGTCCTCGTTCCGCGGACGCCGTACGGAGCTTCGCTACGAACTGACGCGGATGAGCAACGACCGGCTCACCTTCGTCGGGCGCAACAAGACTGCGACATCGACGGACGACCTGCACTTCGAAACGCTCTCCGACGGCACCCGTATCACCTACGGCGCGCAGGTCGAGTTCCACGGGATCGCGCGACTGGCAACCCCCCTGCTGAAGAGGGAGTTCGAGCGTTTGGGGGATGAGGTGTCCCGACAGCTCCCGGCAGCGCTCGCACAGGCCCTGGGCCCCTGCGCGCCCGGTCCGCAACAGCCCTGACCTGGCCGCGTTTCTCCTCGCCCGTCAGGGACATCGCGTGTGAGGACGCGTAGCCGGTCGGCTCACAGAGCGAATATGCGGGCGATGAAGAAGGCTGCGATGAGAACCGCGCCGAAGACGATGAGCCCCAGCCAGATCTTCGGGTGCTCCCACACACCTCCGTCCGGGCGCTCTTCATGGGCTTCGGCGATGCAGCCCTCGACGGGAGGGGTCTCACCGGGAGGTACAAGGTGCTCAGCCATGGTTCAAGCGTGGTGCCATACACCCGTTTGCGCATCTCCGGACCACCTGGGACGGCAGCGGAACGGCGGTGGAGCGCCGCCGACCGCCGGGGAGAGGCGCAGCCCGGTCGGTGCGGAGGTTCATCTCTTCTTGCGTGGCAGGGGGGTGCGCCACCAGTTGGCGTCGCCAAGGAGCGCGACGAGGGCGGGTGCGAGGACGCCGCGGACGATGGTCGCGTCGATGACGATGCCGAGCGCGAGCGCTGTGGCAAGGATCTTGACGTCGGTGGTGGGGACGCGTGACAGGGCGACGAAGGCGAGGAACAGGATGAGTGCCGCGGAGCTGACGAGCCGGCCTGTCCGGGCGACGCCCAGCACCGTGGCGGTGTCCGTGTCGGCTCCGGCGTCGTGTTCTTCGCGGATCCGGGACAGCAGGAAGACCTCGTAGTCCATCGAGAGGCCGAAGAGGAACGCGAACACGGCGATCGGGACCCAGACGGTGATCGCGCCCGATGCGGACTGCCCGAACAGGAACTCGGTACCCAGGCCGTGCTGCCAGATCAGGACCGTGACGCCGTATGCGGCGCCGAGCGAGAGCACGTTGAGCACCAGTGCCTTGACCGGCAGCCAGAACGAACGCAGGGCTCTGGACAGGAGCAGGAACGTCACGACCACGATGATGGCCAGCACCCAGGGCGCGTTGCCGTAGACGGCGCTGAGGAAGTCGGCGTCCTGGGCGGGGCCTCCGCCGACCTGGGCACCGGCCTTCTCGGCGGCGGTCCTGATCTGGGCGGCCGCGTCGGCTCCGGTCTCCGTGGAGGTGTCCGCACGCGTCCACGCCTCGACGACGGAACGGCTGCCGTCGGTCCAGCCGGGTGGTGCGATGACGCCCGCCACGCCGTCGATACCGCCGAGTGCCTCACGGACCTTCGCCACGTCCTCGGTGATGATCTCGACAGGGTGGGCGAGACCGGCTCCGATCGACGAATCGTCCAGTTGATCCACGGCGGAGGCGGCCGGCCCTCCCAGGGATGCCAGTGACTCGGTCGTGGGCCGGCCGAGCCGCAGACCGAGCACCGGCGAGGCCAGTGCCAGCAGCACCACCGTGGCTGCCAGACCGGCCGCCCAGCGGTGGCGCACCACAGCGCTGCCGACCGCGTGCCACAGCCTGCTCCCGGAGGCGCGGGAGCGCCGACCGGGCCACTCCAGCCGCCTGCCCACCGTCAGCAGGAGAGCCGGGAGCAGGGTGAGGGCGGCAGCGACGCTCATCAACGGAATGAGCAGCCCGGTGAATCCGACGCTTCGCAGGAACGGCACGGGCAGGACGATCAGTGCCGCCAGGCTCACCGCCACGGTGACCCCGGAGAAGAGCACGGAGCGCCCGGCCGTGGACATGGCCCGCCGCACTGCCTCCTCGGTGTCGGCACCGCGGCCCAACTCCTCACGCCAGCGGGTCACGACCAGCAGCGCGTAATCGATCGCCACCCCCAGACCGATCAGGGCGAGCAGGTACTGGACGATGAACGAGATGTCGGTGACACCCGTCAGGCCCCACACGATCAGGAACGTGGTGAGGATGGACGCGACGGCGATGAGCAGCGGCATCAGCGCGAGGGCGGATCCGAACACCACCAGCAGGACGATCAACGCGCCCACGCCGCCGAACAGCGTCTCGGCGAGCACCCCCGCACCGCCACCACCGCCGTCTGCCTGCAAGGCGTCCTGCCCGGTCACCCGCACTGTCTCACCGGAACGCTCAGCGACGTTCGTCAAGGCCGGCAGGGCACGGGCATAGGGGTCCTGGCCGGGCAGCGGTCGGGGGTAGACCAGGATGATGCCGGTGCGCTCGTCGCGGGACAGCAGGGCGGATTCGTCGCCGAACGAGGCCACACGTGCGCCGGGCACCGTGCGCCGCACATCCGCGACCAGAGGTGCCGCCGCCGACCGCTGGACACGGGCGTCTCCGTCACCGACGACCAGCAGGACGGGTGCGTTCGATCCGCCGGAACCGAAGTGCTCCACCAACTGCTCGTTCGCCTCGTAGCCGGGCTGGTCCGGCAGTCCGAACTCGAAGCTCAGGGCAGCGGTCGCCTTCGGTGCGGCGTAACCGCCCACCACGGCCAGGATCAGCCAGACTCCGAGTACCAGGAAGCGGTGCCGGATGACGAAGCCAGTCAGTGTGTGCACGCGTGTTGTCTCTCAGGTTGAGGCTGGTTCCCGTGGTGGGGTGATGGCTTTTGACACTTCGCCCCCCACGGCCACTTCGGATGCAGCAACGACGAGAGGCAGTGCGCGCGATCGGGTGGGCACGATTACACGTCGTGTGCGCGTCGCACGCATCCGCAGTGCCGTCCCCTGCGGAAGTATCTCCAGCAGGCAGGCGGTTCTCTCCCCGGACCGCCGGATTGCTGTACTGAAACCCGTCCGAGAGAAAGGCGCCCCGTGCTACAGCCGGACGTCGTCATCGTGGGCGCCGGGGCGGCCGGGCTGACACTCGCCCATCAGCTGTGCGCGCCGGCGGATGGCGCCCCCGTGTCGGTTGTCCTCGTCGACGCCCCCGCGGGACCGTTGCGACCACCGCCTCGCACGTGGTGCTTCTGGGAGGCCGCCGGTGGCGCGTACGACGACGTGTTGTCCGCGTCCTGGGAGCGGTTGCGCGTGACGGGCCCCGACGGTGCGGAAACCGTGACGTGCCCCGATCCGTTCCGCTACAAGATGCTCCGCTCGGACGCCTTCGAGCAGTTGGTCCAGCGGCGGCTGTCGCACGCGGCAGGCTTTCGCCGGCTGGAGGCGACGGTGACCGCGGTCGGGGACGCGCCCGGAGGCGGTGGCCGGGTGGTCGCACGCGACGCCCGGGGCGCGCGGATCCTGCTGCACGGGAGGTACGTCTTCGATTCGAGGCCGCCCACCCGGCTGCCGACGGCCCGCACCACGCTGCTGCAGCACTTCACGGGCTGGTTCGTCGAGACGGACGGGCCGGTGTTCGATCCGGCTACGGCGGATCTGATGGACTTCCGCACTCCGCAGCCGCCGCAGGGCCTGTCGTTCGGCTACGTGCTCCCGATGGGACCGCGCAGCGCCCTGGTCGAGTACACGCAGTTCTCGCGTGCCGTCCTGGACGCGCCGGGATATGAGCGGGCGTTACGTCACTACACCCACGATGTGCTGGGTCTCGGGGCCCATCGGGTGACCGCTGTGGAGCGGGGCGTCATTCCGATGACCGACGGACGTTTCCCGGTTCGGGTCGGCCGGTCGGTCTTCCGTATCGGGACGGCCGGCGGGGCCACCCGTCCGTCGACCGGCTATACGTTCGCCGCTGTCCAGCGCCAGAGCCGGACCATCGCCGCGCAGGTACGCGGCGGAAGCCGGCTGCGGGTGGCATCGCCTTACGGGGCCTGGCCGCGCGCCATGGACGCCGTGATGCTGCGGGCGCTGGACAGCGGCCGGGTGGACGGTGGCGAGTTCTTCTCCGGCCTCTTCCGCACGGTCCCGGGAGAGCGGCTGCTGCGGTTCCTGGACGGTACGTCGCGCGGATACGAGGACGTCCTGGTCGGGCTGCGCACGCCGGTCGCCCCGATGCTTCGCACCGTCGTCGAACTCCCTTTCAGACCGAAGCGGCAGGCGCCTGCCGGAGCCCCGCCGTGGCCCACTCCCAGCGCTCCTGCCCGTACGCCTCCTGATCAGGAAACGAGCGACCCATGACACTGCTGCGTGACGACGACCTGTCCGCCGCGTTCGACCACGGCTCCCTCGCCTACGACCGGCTCACCGCGGTCAATCCCGGCTACCGCCGCGACCTGCGGCGCTCGGCGCGCAGACTCGGGCTGGCGGGCGGCGGCCGGGGCCTGCGCCTGCTGGATCTCGGCTGCGGAACGGGAACGTCGACCGCCGCGCTCCTGACGGCGGCGCCGGATGCGGAGATCGTCGCGGTGGACTCGTCGGTGGGCATGCTCGAGCGTGCCAAGGCCAAGCGCTGGCCGTCGAACGTCACCTTCGTGCACGCACCGGCGGAGGCCATGCACCCCTCGCAGGTGAACGGCCGCTTCGACGCCGTGTTCGCCGCATACCTCTTCCGCAATGTGAGCGATCCGGACCAGGTGCTCGACGTGGTCCGGGAGCTGCTCGTCCCGGCCGGGCGGCTGGCCGTGCACGAGTACACGCTCGGCTCCGGCCGTATGCACCGGGCGCTGTGGTCGGCGGTCTGCGGCGCGGTGGTGGTCCCGGCAGGGCGGCTCACCGGAGACGCGGACCTCTACCGCCACCTGCACCGCAGCGTGCTGGAGTTCGACTCGGCCGCCGATTTCGCCGATCGGGTACGACGCCGCGGATTCGGTCATGTGCGGGTCCTGCCGCTGCCCGGTTGGCAGACGGGCATCACCCACACGATCGTCGCCCAGGCGCCGAGCGCCCTACGGGAACGGCCATGAGGTACGCGAGGTCCGTTACGGACGGCCACCGTCGCGGCCGCGACCGGAGGGCCGTCGTGCTCCGCGGACCCGGCGGTCGTGCTCGTTTCGCCGGTGACGCGCCCTCGGTGGCCGTGATCGGCGGTGGCATCGCGGGAATCTCCGCGGCGACGGTGCTGGCCGAGCGCGGTGCGCGGGTGACGCTGTACGAGCGTGAGCCGGGTCTCGGCGGGCGGCTTGCGGGCCGGCCCACCGAGATCGCCGACGGGACCACGGTCACGATGAGCCGCGGCTTTCACGCCTTCTTCCGTCAGTACTACAACCTGCGCGGCCTGTTGCGCCGGGTCGACCCGGGACTGCGTACGCTGACCGGGCTGCCCGACTATCCGCTGCGGCACAGCACGGGCCTGTACGACAGCTTCGCGCGGGTGCCGCGCACTCCGCCGTTCAGCGTCCTGGGTTTCGTCGCGCTCAGCCCGACCTTCGGCCTGCGCGACCTGGTCCGGATGAGGCCGCGGGCCGCGCTGCCCCTGCTGGACGTGCGCGTGCCCGACGTGTACGAGCAGCTCGACGAGGTCAGCGCGCACGACTTCCTGACGCGCATCCGGTTCCCGGAGGCCGCCCATCATCTGGCCTTCGAGGTGTTCTCCCGTAGCTTCTTCGCCGATCCGCGGGAACTGTCCGCCGCGGAACTGGTGTTGATGTTCCACATCTATTTTCTCGGCTCCAGCGAGGGACTCCTCTTCGACGTGCCGGACGAGCCGTTCCCGCAGGCGTTGTGGGAACCGTTGCGGCGATATCTGGAGGGGCACAGCGCGCAGGTACGCACGGGATCGGCGGTGGAGAACGTCACACCCCTGGTGGGCGGTGGGCACGATGTCACCGCCGACGGCCGGACGCGGCGCCACGACGCACTGGTCCTGGCCCTGGACACCGACGGACTGCGGAAGGCCGTGGCAGCGTCGCCCGGACTGGGCGACGCGTCCTGGCGTGCGAAGGTGGAGGGTCTCAGGACAGCACCACCGTTCCTCGTCTCGCGGCTCTGGCTGGACCGTCCGGTGGCGCCGGACCGCCCCGGCTTCCTCGGTACCAGCGGCTATCCCCCGCTGGACAACGTCAGTGTGCTGGACCGATGGGAGGGCGAGGCCGCCCGTTGGGCGCGCCGTCACCGGGGCTCGGTGCTCGAACTGCACGCCTACGCGGTCTCACCGGACGCGGACCGTGCCGAGGTGCAGACAGCGGCGATCGAACAGCTCCACCGGGTCTACCCGGAGACGCGCAGCGCCCGGGTGGTGGACGTACGGCACGAATGGCGCGCGGACTGCCCGCTCTTCCCGGTCGGCGGATACCCGCACCGGCCCGGCGTCCGCACGCCCGACCCCACCGTGACGGTGGCGGGTGACCTGGTCCGGACCGGGCTTCCGGTGGCGCTGATGGAGCGTGCCGCGACAAGCGGATTCCTCGCGGCCAACGCGCTGTTGGAGCGCTGGGGGGTGCGCGGTCAGACGCTGTGGACGGTGCCGCGGGCCGGCCGCTCCGCGGTGCTGCGCGGGCTGGCCGCGCTCGGGACCCGGTGAGGAGGACGGTCGGGGCTGGGCGGCGCGCGGTCACAGGACCGTCCGGAGGGCCGGCGGGCCGGGCGCGCGCCGCGGTCAGCCCGGCAAGCGGCCGGTGCCGCGCAGTTCCCAACGCCGTTCGGCGTACGCGAGGTCGTCCCGCCACAGCCGTCCGGCGGAGGCCCGCATGAGCGGGCGGAGCAGCGGGGCCGCCGCGCGGGCAACGGCGAAGCCGCGACGGTCGGAGGCGGCCAGGAGTGCCTCCGTCACCGCGGTCCGGGGCCTGCCCATGAGGTCGGGCCCCAGCGGCGTGGCATGGGATTCGACCACGGACCCGCGGCCCTCGCCCTCCGTGATGTGCATGACGACGGTGCGTGGTTCCGGCGCGGTGAAGAGGGCACGCACCGGTACCACGACGCGCCCCACGATCTTGAAGGACACGTCGACGGCGAACCCGTCCTCGTCCCCGTCGCCCTCAACGGAAGGCGTACCGGTCACTGTCAGGTCGACGAATGAGTACGGGTGGAACCAGGCGCCGTGCCACGGGTCGAGGCGATTGGCCACCACGTCTTCCGGCTCGCAGACACCGACACCCTCGTACACGGAGTCGACGGTGTCCCCCACCGCCGGGCGGGGCGGGACGACCGGCCGCTCCAGCGGGGTCTCACCGCCGACGTGGTCGAGGCGCACCCAGGCGAGGACCCCGTCGTCGAAGGCCGGATAGGGCTCCCAGCCGGCGAACGGCTCACCGCTCAGGGCGAGTCCGTGCCAGTGACAGACCAGGGTGCCGCACCGGACGGGGCTGTCGCGCAGGGGCGCCCCGAGGTGCGGGCACGCGCCGGGCCCGGCGCGCAGACGGCCCGAGGCATCGCGCCAGGCCACCACTTCACTGCCACCGACGGTCCGTCCGATCGACCGCTCGGCCGTGACGGCACGGGACGCCCCGAGGACGTACCAGTTACCGGAAGGCCGGCCCAGTGCACGCTTCAGCGCGTCCGCGATGACCCCGGGCCTGGCATCGCGCCAGGTCGGGGGTTGCCGGTCCCACGTGACGGCCGCGCGGCGCAGCCGCAGGGGGATCCGGTTCCCTGCGGTACGGCGGCCGCGGGTCATGCCACCTCCTCGCGGACGGGTCGGGCCCTGGTCTGGGACGCCGACGCGGCGCTCGTCGCGGGGCGGGCCGGCGAGGTGCGGCCGGCACCCGCTCCGGCGGCTCTGGTGGCCAGGGCCCGTACCAGTCCGTCGAGGGCCACGGCCGCCCGGTTCAGACGAGGGACCACGGCCCGTCGGTGCAGGACGGCGTAGCCGTCGTCCTCGATCGCGTCGAGGATGCGGCTGTAGAGGATGAACGCCGTACGGATGCAAGGGCGTGAGCGGGGCGCGAGCAGGGCGAGACCGGGGAGCGCGTCGCGATAGACACCGCGGTTGTGAGCGGCCGCCGCTTGCATGACCCTGGTGATGCGAACGTCGCACCGGCCGGTGGCCCTGCTCCATTCGAGGTAGTCCCGGTCCACTCCGTGCGCGGCCAGCAGATCGGCCGGCAGATAGAGCCGGCCCCGGTCGAGATCTTCCCCCACGTCCCGGAGGAAGTTGGTGAGCTGGAAGGCGACGCCCAGGGCGGCCGCGTACGGGGCCGCCTCTTCCCGCGGACCTTCGGTACCCAGCACCGGCAGCATCTGAAGGCCGATCACGGCGGCCGACCCGTACATGTAGCGGCCCAGTTCCTCGTACGAGGCGTACCCGGTCACCGTCAGGTCGCTGCGCATCGACGCCATGAAGGCGGCGAAGTGACGGTGGTCGATGTCGTGGACGGCAGCCGTGTGGACGAGCGAGCGGATGACGGGCTCCGTGCAGGTGCCGCCGCGCAGGCCGTCGTCGAGGACTTCCTGGAGACGGTGCAGCGCGTGGGCGCGTTCGTCGGGGGTGGCGGCGCTGTCGAGATCGTCCACGATGTCGTCGGCCCACCGGGCGAAGCCGTACAGGGCATGGACTGCTGGGCGCTTTTCGACCGGGAGCAGCCGGGTCGCGAGGAAGTACGTCTTGCCGTGCCGCGCGTTGAGCCGGCGGCACGCCGTGTACGCGGCGCGCAGGGCGGGCTCGCGGATGCCTGCCGCGTCGAGTTCACGAGGCGTCATGCGGGCCTGCCCTTCGAGAGGAGGGACGTGGACGAGGTCGGCCGGAGCGAGGACCGGTGATCCTCTCCGCTGCCAGCTTTCCCGAGATGAGCACGGTGGGCACGCCGACGCCCGGCGTGGTGCCGCAGCCGGCGAGCACGGCGTTCTCGGTGCCCCGTAAGAGGTTGCGCGGGCGGAAGGGCCCCGTCTGGGGAAAGGTGTGGGCGGCGGAGAAGGGTGTGCCGGCCGTGTGTCCCTGGGCGGTCCAGTCGATGGGGGTGACCAGGCCCTCCTCCTCGATCGCGGAGCCCAGCCCGGCCATTCCGCGCTGTTCGAGCGTGGTGAGCAGGGTGTCGCGGTAGCGGGGTGCCAGTTGGCGCCACTCGCTGGTGCCTGGTCCGACGTCTGTGTTCGGGCACGGCGCCAGGACGTAGTGGAGGTGTTTGCCGGGCGGGGCCAGATCCGGGTCCGTCGCGGTGGGACGGGTGATGAGCAGGGAGGGGTCCGACATCAGTGATCCGTGGGTGAGTTCACCGAAGGTCTCCTTCCAGGCCGCACCGAACGAGATGGTGTGGTGGGCGAGGCCGGGCCAGGTGCGGTCGGTTCCGGCATGCAGGATCACCGCGGACGGAGAGTGGCGCAGAGCAAGGGGGCGGCGGGGGCTGCGACCGAGCAATCGGTAGCTGACGGGCAGATCCGGCGTCAGGACGACGGCATCACAGGCGATGCGCCGCTGGTCGGTGACGACGGCGGTGATCCGTTCTCCGGAACGCTCCAAACGGGTGACGGTGTGCCCGTAGTGGAATGCGGCGCCCGCCTCGGTCGCCGAGCGGGCCATCGCCTCCGGCAGTGCGTGCATACCGCCCCGCGGGAAATAGACCCCTGCGATGGTGTCCATGTAGGCGATGACGGCGTAGGCGGCCAGCGCGCGGGCCGGGGGCACACCGGCGTACAGGGCCTGGAAGGTGAAGACCCGGCGCAGCCGCTCGTCCTTGATGAAGTGTCCGACTCGCGCGTCGAGCCGTCCGAAGCCTCCGAGGGCGGCGAGCCGGGCCAGGTCGGGGTGGAGGAGCTGGAGCGGGGAGTCGAAGTTCGTGTCGATGAACCGGCGCATCTGTACGGCGTAGAGGCGCGTCAGCCAGGTCCGCAGCCTGCGGTAGCCGACCGCTTCCCTGGCGCCCGCGAACTGCTCGACCGCGGCTTCCATGGCCTCCGGTTCCGTGTGCACGTCCAGTTGCGTCCCGTCGGCGAACCGTGCCCGGTAGGCGGGGTGGAGAGGGATCAGCTCCAGTCGGCCGGTCAGAGTGTGGCCGATGGCCGCGAAGGCCTCCTCGACCAGATCCGGCATGGTCAGCACGGTCGGGCCGGTGTCCATGCGGTAGCCGCCGCGCTCCAGCAGCCCGGCCCTCCCGCCGGGCGAGGAGTCCCGCTCCACCACCGTGACCTGCCGTCCGGCGCCGAGCAGATGGAGAGCGGCGGACAGTCCCGCCAGCCCGGCACCGACCACCACCACGTGGTCGGTGGGGCCCTTCACGGTCATCACCGGGCTGTGCCCCCTTCTGCCGGACCCGTTGCGTCAGAAGGCGAGGAGGAGCCCGTCTCCAGGGCCGGGACGGGCCGGGTCCTCGGTTCCGCCGATGGAGTCGTGGCGGCTCCGGTGACGCTTTCGAACAGGCCGAGCAGGCGGTTTCCGGCGTACGGCTCCACGGAGGCCTCGGCCAGATGGCGTGCCGCGTGCTTCATGAGCCGGCCGGCTCTGTCCTCCATCTCGGCGCGGGCCCCGGTGGTCACGAGTACGTCGCGCACGTCGGTCAGGGCTTCGTCCGAGAGGTCGGCCCGGCCCAGGGCGTCGTCGAGAACGGCGCGCGCACTGCTGGTTCCGGCTCGCGACCGGGCCACAGCCATCAGGCAGGTCGGCTTGCCCTCGCGGATGTCGCCACCCGAAGGCTTACCGGTCTTGCCGGGGTCACCGAAGACACCCAGCAGATCGTCGCGGATCTGAAAAGCGAGGCCGGCGCACCGGCCGGCCGCCGACAACGCACGAGTGGCGTCCTCCGCGGCACCGGCCAGGGCGGCTCCCAACGCCAGTGGACGGGCAACCGAGTACAGGGCGCTCTTCAGGTACGCCGTTCGCAAGGCGCGGGCCTCGGACCGTGTGCCAGTGACCTGCCCGTGCAGGTCGAGGTACTGCCCGGCCACCATCTCGGTTCTCATCGCCTGCCAGACCGCTGACACGCGCTGCCTGGTCGCCGGGCACATGCTCGTCTCCGCGACGGTGTCGTCCGCCCAAGCGAGAGCCAAGTCACCGAGGAGCACGGCAGCGGATCTACCGAATGAGTCCCGCAGCTTCGGGCCGCATAACAGGCCGGGGCTCTCCGCGAAGTCGACATGCATGGCGGGGCGGCCCCGGCGCAACGACGAACCGTCCATCACGTCGTCCTGGACCAGCGCGCACGTCTGGACGAGTTCGACCGCCACTCCCAGGCGCAGCGCGGACTCGACGTCCACGGCCTGTGAGCCCGCAGTGGTCGCGCGTATGCCCCACCAGATGAACTGGGAGCGCATCCGACTCCCCCCGCCGAGGGTGAAGCCGGCGAGGCGTTCGGCGACGTCACGGGAGAAGACGGCGTCGATCGCGGAGGCCTGATCGAGCTTCTCGCTGAGGACAGCCCGTGCTGTGCGCAGGACAGCTCCGGGTACGTCCTGGTCCACCAGGCCCATGGCGCCGTGCCGTGACCCGGCACCGTCGTGCACCGGGTAGCGGCCCCGGCCGGCGTGAGCGGCACCGTCCATCGCCTCTGTCTCCGAACGCGGGTGGTCTTGGGAAAAGGACTGCCCTTTGGCCCGGCTTCGCAGCATCACCATGTCCTCCGGTCGGCGGGTTCGGTGCACTCCCACTCCTCATTCCGTGCTGCGAGGCGTTCGGATGCACTGAATAACGAATTTCCGGCTACGGATAGGGCCGACCGGCCGTACGAGAGGACCACAAGTTCAGGCAGTGGCGCGCGTTCCCGCGACCCGGACACGCAACTCCGTCCGCCCACTGACCCGCTCGGGTGATTCAGGCCCCGGGCACAGCCATATACGGCCGGACCGCGCCCTCTCCCCAGCCGTTCATATGCGCTCTCACCCATCACCGTCCGAACAGACCCTCCCCGTCATGAAGCTCAGCCTTCCAATTCACGCACTGCACACACTCGAATACCTCTGCATCCATCGTGATGCGGAAGCCGGTATTGATCCCGCAGGACGCAGAGACCGGGCGTCGCCCCCACAACTGGACGACGGTTCACGACCGGCACGTGACAGCGAAGGAGATGAGTCATGAAATTGAGCGATGAACTTCCCGTCGATCACCGGCTGGCGGTCGTCTACCGTTGGGGGTCCGCCGTGTGTGGTCTGATCCTGCTTCTCTTCGCCGCCCTGGGTTTCGCCGATACACTCAGCCCGTTCAGCACCAGCGGTGACCGGATCGCCGGCATGACGTCGAACACCTCCCTCAGCGCCATCTCACTCGTAGTAGGACTCGCCCTCATCGCAGGAGCTTTCGTCGGCGGCAACACGGCGTCCACGCTGAACATGACAGTGGGCACACTGTTCCTGCTCAGCGGATTCGCGCACATTTTCGTTCTGGACCGGCCGGCGAACTTCCTCGACTTCGGCATGACCAACGTCATCTTCAGCTTCATCATGGGGCTGGTCATTCTGACCTTCGGTATGTACGGCCGCGTCTCCAGCAAGCTTTCCCACGACAACCCGTACTGGCAGCGCCGTCATCCACGCCAGCCGCGACCGAATCTCTCCGTCGTCGGCGCGTCTCCAGGGCGGCACCTCCGTACGAACCACTCAGCCCGCAGCCGAGCCAGCAGAACGGTCCGGTCGCACCCGTCGACCAACAACTGATCCCCCGCAGTTCCGCCGCAGTGACACAGACTGCTTGGTTATGGATCAGACGGGAGAGGGAAGTGGAAATGACGCCATTCTACCGGCCAAGGAGTGTCATGGCGTTTTCCCAGTAATCCGCGCTATACCGTTCCCGGCCTCAGCACCAAGTAGGGAAAATAAGTCATTGCGCTGCTGCGCATGCGTCTGCACGCCCTCAACCGGCCGGACCGGCCCCCACGGTAGAAACCTGCGCCACTGCCCCGGGGGCGCCGGACCGCATCAATGGATGCCGACAGCCGCCAGAGCCCGGCACTGGGCGGGAGTCCGGTGCGCGGAGACGCAGCGGCCGCGGACGCCGCCTGTGCCCGGCACCGCATCGCCGCTCGCGGTCAACCGGGCGCAAGTGGACGGACGTCGGTCATGATGGTCGGGCCGCGGACAAGGGTGCCTACGCCCCGGGACCTTTCCGCACCTCGCCGTCGCCCGGCGTCGCGGACCACAGATGGCCGAGCGTGCCGAGGACGAGACGGCAGACGTCGTCCGGCTCGGCACCTGCCAGCGGTTCCCGCGCGACGACCGTCCGCATCAGCCCGATCCCCAGCAGCCAGGCCATGGCGAGATCCGCCCGCAGCACCGCGTCCGGGGCACCGGAGAGCCCGGCCAGCGCACTCCGGTACTCCTCCCCCAGCTCCCGCAGGGTTCCGGCTGCCTCGTCGCCACGCCCCACCGAGCGCAGATAGACCTCCAGGGAACGGTCCTCCGCCCCCTCCGCGCTCCGGGTCAGCATCGAGCGCAGGGCGGTCTCGAAAAGCTCCTCGGGCGGCGTCTCGCGCAACTGCTCCAGCCCGCCGAGAGCGACGACTTCCGTCAGCAAACCCCGTTTCGAGCCGAAATACCGGAACAGCAGGGCCTGGTTGACCCCGGCCAGCGCGGCGATGCTCCGGACCGTCGTCCCCTCGTAGCCCCGCTCCGCGAACAGGTCACGGGCCGCCTCCAGAAGGCGGCGACGGGTGGCCCGGGCATCCCTGCGGCGCTCTTCGGGCGGCGGTGCGGAACCGGATTCCATGGCGGGATTCCTCTCGGACGGCCCGTCAGGATAACGGCTGTAAAGCGTTGTTGACTGCTCTCGGAGGACGCTCCTACCGTTGTAAGCAGCTGCTTACAACCGGGAGGCCGCAGTGACGACCGCAGATATCGCGCCCCTTGCCTACCCCTTCAACACCCCTGACGGACTCCAGCTCTCCGATGCCTATGAGCGCGTCCGCGACCGATCGGGCCTCTTGAGGGTCCAGTTGCCGTACGGAGAACCGGCCTGGCTGGTCACGCGCTACGCCGATGCCCGGCTGGTCCTCGGTGACCAGCGCTTCAGCCGGGCGGCGGCCGCCTCGCACGACGAGCCCCGTCAGTCCGAGGGGCAGCGCGACGGCGGAATCCTCGGCATGGACCCGCCGGACCACACCCGGCTGCGCTCCCTGGTCGCCAAGGCGTTCACCGTCCGCCAGGTCGAGAAGCTGCGCCCCCAGGTCCGCGAGCTGACCGCCGGCCTGCTCGACGGGATGAGGACGGCCGGACCGCCCGCCGATCTGGTCGACCTCTTCGCGCTGCCGCTGCCGGTCGCCGTGATCTGCCGGATGCTGGGCGTGCCCACCGAGGACCGGCCGCGGTTCCGCGTGTGGAGCGACGACGCGCTGTCGACCAGCTCGCTCACCGCCGAGGAGTTCGACGCGAGCCGCGCCGAACTCCGTTCCTACATGGCCGGGTTGATCGAGCTCCACCGCCAGGAGCCGCAGGACGACCTGATGACGGCCCTCATCGAGGCCCGCGACGGCGGCGACCGGCTCTCGGAACTGGAACTCATCGATCTCTGCGTCGCCGTCCTGGTAGCGGGGCACGAGACCACCGCGTCCCAGATCCCCAACTTCGTCCTCACCCTCCTGGACCACCCGGACCAGCTGGCCAGGCTCCGGGCCGAGCCGGAGCTCGTACCGAGCGCCGTGGAGGAGCTGCTCCGCTTCGTGCCCCTGGGCAGCGGGGCAGGCCAGCCCCGGTACGCCACCGAGGACATCGAGGTCGGCGGAACACTGGTCCACGCGGGCAGCCCCGTCCTGGTCGCGGTGGGCGCCGCCAACCGCGACGCGCTGCGGTTCACCGCCCCGGGCGTGCTCGACGTCGCCCGGGAGGGCAACCAGCACCTCGGATTCGGCCATGGGGTCCACCACTGCCTGGGCGCCCCGCTGGCCCGGCTGGAACTCCAGGAGGCGCTGTCCGCCCTCATCGCGGGCTTCCCGGAACTTCGCCTGGCGGGCGATGTCACCTGGAAGTCCGAGATGCTGGTGCGCGGTCCGCGCGTCATGCCGGTGGAGTGGTGAGCGCCGTGACCTGGAACGTACGCGTCGACCCGAAGCTCTGCCAGGGTTCCGGGATGTGCGCCGGAACAGTTCCGGAGGTGTTCGCACTGGACGGTGAGCGCGCCCGCGTGCGGGCCGAGGGGACCGAGCCGGACGAACGGGTCCTGGACGCGGCCGACATCTGCCCGGCCCTGGCGATCACCGTGCACGACGGGGCCTCCGTCATCGGCCCCCGCCGCGACTGACCAGCCCCCGAAGGGCGGTCGACTGGCTCCTGCGGGCGGCTCGGCGGCCTCCCGAGTCGGCGGTGACAGATAAGGGGCGCGGCTATGCCGACGAAGGCGAGGAAGTGCTCGGGCCTGCATTCGTAGCGGCGGTGCAGGCGACGGCAGCCGGCCAGCCAGGAAACGGATCGCTTTACGACCCAGCGGTGCCGGGCGGAGGACTCGACGCCCTTCCGGGCAATGCGGGGGCCTATGCCGCGCTTGCAGAGCCATCGCCGCAGGTGGTCATAGTCGTAGCCCTTGTCCGTTCCGGTCGGTGACCAGATGGATTCTCGATCCCAACTTGCCGCGATCGGTCGGATTCGGTCCCGTCAGAAGCCCCCTTTTGCCGCCCGAACGCTGACCGAGTCGATCGCGCACCGCGACCAGTCCAGCTCACCCCGCGCCCCCAGTTCGTCCAGGACCACAGGGTGGAGCCGGGCCCGAACCCGATCCGCGGTCCACTGGGCGAACCGCCGATAGACCGTCTGCCAGGCCGGGCCGAACACCGGCGGGAGCTGCCTCCACGTACAGCCCGAGGTAGCCACGAAGACGATCGCGGCCAGGACTTCACGATCGCCGTCCCGACGCCGACCCCCACCCTGCGGACGCCTCACCTCCGTAGGCGGCACCACCCGCCGGAACAACACCTACAACTCATCCGGCACCAACCGCTCAACCAGACCCGTCATGCACAGACCAACGAGCATGCACGCCATAAGAAGCGATGTCTAAGGGCTGTCCCGCAAATGATCTATCAGCCGCCAGGGCAGGGTCGGTTGCTGTGCGATCGCTGGACCGCCGGATCCTGCTCCCCGTGAGCGGAGGTGAGGCTGTCCGTGCTCTGGATGATCCGGTGCCTTGTTCAGGGCGCCGCAATGATCGTGAACCGGGCTTCCCCTGTCACGTCCGCGACCGTCGGGCGGACGCCCGCCGTCCGGCAGAGGAGTTCGAGGCCGTCCTGGAAGGCGGCGTCCAGCGGGTCGTCTGAGCCCATCGCTGCCATGGCCGCCTCGACCTCTGGTGTGGTCGGCTCCTCACTGCCGTTGTCGGAGTGGTCGGCGACCGTCTCGCCGTCGCGGTGGACCACGAAGTAGGTGTCCGCGTTGACACTGCTGTAGTTGGAGACCGCGAAAGTGCCCTGGGACAGCGCCGGGCTACCGATTCCCAACAGGCCGTTGTCCTCGACGACCAGGGTGTGCGGGCCAAGGGCGAACGCGGCCACACGCACGTCCTCCACGCTGGCGCCGTCGATCTCGCTCTGGGTGCGAAGGTCGTTCCAGGTGCCGGTGCGGATGCCCGCCGGGTCCGCTCCCAGCCGGGTCAGGGCTTCGTCGGGCGTCGTGTCGTGCACGACGGTCGCACAGTAACTGACCTGGCCTGTCAGTTCCTCCATCCATGCCTCGAAGTCCTCGGCCGGCTCCTCCGGAACGACGGTGGGCTCGGCCACCGCCTCGCCGTTGCGCCAGACGACGGTGCCGTCGGCACGGCACAGGATCACTTCGCCTTCCTCTACACGCAGTTCGTCGGCCGGCCCACCCAGCGGAGAGCTTTCGTCGTCAAGAACGCGCAGCATGCCGTCCTCGTCAAGGTGCAGTCCTGGCCGGGCCGTCTCGCCGAGGTGCGCGTACCAGAGCCAGGTGTGGTTCGCCCCGAACAGCACGAGACGCCGTTCGTCCCAGTGCCCAAGCACCGTGCTTCCGTCGGGGGAGGTGAGGGAGTGCCGTCCGAGCGTCTGCCCCCGGCGCAGCACCGCGCCCCGCGGGGTGTCGACAGCGGGACCGTCGCATGACGTGTGTGTGCCTGTCGACCACATCGACCGGCCGTCCATGTCGAGGAGTTCGGCACGACCGTTGTCACGGACCACGAGGCGGCGGGCCCCTGAACCGGCCGTGGCAGAGCTCCACACCCGGGCGCCGTGGGTGTTACGGACCGACAGGTCGCCGTTCTCGGAGAGCTCGGCCCATCCACCGTCCACCCATTCGGTGCCGGTAGTCCACACGGCACGATCCTCGGTGTGACAGTACAGAGCCAGGTCACCGTTGCCCTGGTGGACCAGAGTGTGGGTACCGGCGGGAGACGTCAGAGACTGGTTACGCAGGCGCCCTCCCGCCTCCAGCGCGGGTCCGCCGTAGGCGTAGGGCGTTCCCAGGGGGACCGGTTCATGAGGGCGTTGGGTGCCCTCGTGCCACAGGACCGTGCCGTCGGAGTCGACCAGGCACAGCATCCAGCCTTTGGATTTCGAACCGCCCGCCATGTGCAGGCGCCAGGTCAGCACGGTGCCTTCCTGCTCCAGCCAGTCGACCAGAGGACTGGTCAGCGCATAGCTTCCGCCCCCGCCCGTCCAGCTCTCACAGATCCTCAGCCATCCGTCCTGCTCACGGGCCACGGTCCGGCGGATCTTCCCGTCGCGGACGAGATACGCATCCGCGGTGATGGCAGCCGCGGGCGCCGCATCCCCGAGGGGCACAGCGTGGATGGGGCCGGTGCGTATGTTGGCCACCCGAACGTGCGAGCCGTCCACGAGTTCCAGCTCGCCGGAGTCCGTGAGGATCAGGTACCGCGCACCGGGCATGGCGAAGCCCGAGCGCCAGACCGTCTCGTAGTCCTCCCCGGCCTCTACGACGACCTCGTAGCCGTGTCCGAGCAGCAGTCGTCCGGCCGCACCCGCCCGCCAGACGACCCGGTCGCGGTCGGTGTCCGTGACCACGGCGACACCTGCCGAGTCGCAGCGCAGCACGAACCTCCCCGACGGGGACGTCAGCTGTTCGTCCGGATGGAGACGGTCGAACTGGAGCAGATAACGCACAGGGGTCCTCTTCTCGTACCGGGTGCCGTGGCCACGACGGAGTCAGTGAAGCGGATTCTGCTGCACGGCACTGACAACGGGCGTACCTGGCCTGGCAACCCACGCGCAGTGGGTGTTGAGGGAAGGCCCGGACCGGCCCCAGCCTGGGACGTATCGCCGCTCTTCGCGTGGTGAGTTCCTCCATGTAGAGGTGTGACCGGCTTCAGCTCCAACCCCGGCGCGGTCTACCTCGGTCAGAGTCGCGGGATGCCGAGTGATCCAGCCGGTCACCTGCCGCACCGTCGGCGGCCGGGGCGGCGGCCCGGATGGAGCCCCGCGCAAAGTAGCGATGTGCGCACGGACCATGCCGTAGGTAACAGGGGCCTCGGCGAAACCCACCGGCTCCTGGGCAGCTCCGCCCTCAACCTTGGCAACCGCCGCCAATCCCTCACGCACTTCCAGGACGTCTCCACCGCCCACCGCAGTGAGGGCGAGGCATGCACCGGCGACGCCCTCCCCCGCGGACACTCCATCTACCTCGCACGCCTCGCCGAGGCCCATCTCGCCCTCGGCGACATAGACGCCTCCCACAGCGCCGTCGCCCGCCTGGGAGGCGTCACCTCCCCACGCGGCACCAGCACCCTCAACGACCTCCGGCAGAAACTCGGACGTCGGCGCGCCGTACCCGCCGTCGCCAACTTCCTTAACTACTCCGCCGACTACTAGGCCGTGGATCTGGCAAATGATCACCGAGTGGGAAGTGATTGTTGAGACTCGGGACCAGGCGGAGCTGCACATACGGTTGCGCGACATCCGAGAAGCAGGAGTCGACGATTCGATGATCCGGATCGACACGCTGTGCGGGCGCCTGGCGCTGCCGGCCACCTATCGGCTGAGCCGCTTCGTGACGGGCCCCAGGTGGGAGTCTGAGCGCGGGGACTCTGCTCATTGATCTTGTTGGTATGTCGAGGTGAGTTGATCAAGGCACGGAGCAGCGGGAGCGGGTCAGGGGCTGAGATGTCGTGGAACAGGTCGACAACGGCCCGACATGCCGTACCACCAGCACACATGCTCCCCTGTCACCAAAGGTGTTCGCCGCGCTGGCCGGCAGCCGCAGGTACCGGCCAGCCGCAGCACCGGGGCCACCGACGCCCCGGCACCTGGCCGGCTCCCCACTCGTCCCGCCGTTGAACCGGGCATCCACAAGGAGATCCCTGCCCCTACCCGAACTCGGCCAACGGCTCGATGGCTTCGAGCCTGCAGACGGCCAGGTGGAGCCCGGCGTGCGTGCACCGCGTACGCCGGGCACCTTCGCCTACCGGGCTCGCAACCGCGCCAGGTCCCCATCCGTGCCCGTCCCCTCCCGGTCACGGCTGGCGCGTGGAGCCGGTCAGACGACCATGACCCGACGCCCGCGCGTGTGGCCGGCCTGGCTGTCGATGTGGGCCGTTGCGGCCTCGGCGAGCGTGTACGACTTCTCGACCGGGATGTGGAGCTTCCCTCGCGCGATGAGACGGGCGGCCTCGGCGAGCGCCTCCGGCACGCTCCCGGCCACGCCGGAGAACCGGACCCCGGACTCCGGCGCGCGAAGATCGGCGATGGAGACGACCTTCTGCGGATCCCCCGTCAGATCGACGAGCTCGCGGATCACTCCCGAACCGGCCAGATCGAGAGCGGCGTCGACCCGGCCGAGCTGCCGCACCCGCTCGGCCCAGCCCTCGCCGTACGTGGTGGCGAGGGCGCCCAGGCCCCGCAGATAATCCTGGGACGAAGCACTTCCCGTGCCGATCACCGCGATGCCACGGTCGCGGGCGATCTGCAGCACCGCCGACCCGACTCCCCCGGACGCACCGCTGACCAGCAGCGTCTGCCCCGGCAGCACACCGACCTCGCGGATGACGCGCAGCGCGGTCTCCATCACGGAGGGGTACCCGGCCGCCTCTTCGAACGGCAGCCCCTCGGGCATCCGGGCCCAGGCTGACAGGACGGCGAACTCGGCGTACGTACTGGAGCCCTCGCCGAACACGTGGTCGCCGATCTCGATCCCGTCGACGCCCTCACCGACCTCGTCCACGACCCCGGCGGCGTCCAGCCCGACTCCGGCGGGCAACTCGGTCGGGTGGGCGCCCAGAACCTGTCCTTCCCGGATCCGCCAGTCGACGGGGTTCACGCCCGCCGCCCTCACGGCGACGCGTATCCGGCCGGGGCCGGCGTGGGGCTCCTCGGCATCGATGAGTCGCAGGACGTCCGGACCGCCGAACTCGGCGAAGTTCACTTTCTTCATACCGGGAACATAACACTAACGGTTAGCTTTTTGAAACGGTTAGCATTTACTACCTGCTAGTGTCAACGCATGACCGTTGAGTCCGGACGCCGTGAGCGCAAGAAGGCCGCGACCCGCCAGAAGATCGCCGACACCGCCCTCCGGCTCTTCATGGAACGCGGGTACGACGCGGTGGGCATCCGTGACGTGGCCGCCGAAGCCGATGTAGCCGTCACCACCCTCTTCTCCCACTTCGCCTCCAAAGAGGCCCTGGTGTTCGAGCAGGACACGGACTTCGAGCAGCGCCTCACCCAGGCGGTCACCGGACGGGCGCCGCACGAGCCACTCCTCCCCCCGCTGCGCCGCGAGATCCACGCCCTGGTGCGCCACTGCACCGCAGACGGCAACGCCCCGGTCTGGGACATGGTCGTCGGGTCCCCCGCTCTGCGGGAGTACGAGGAGTCGATGAGGCTGCGCCATGCGGAGACGCTGGCAACGGCCATGTCCGCCGATCCTGACCTGGCACGGACCACAACGGCCTGCCGGACGATCGCGAGGTTCGTGATCGACGCGTACGCACTGGCCCGCGAGGCGCCCGATCCGCAGGCCGCGGTGGACGAGATCTTCGAAATGATCGAGGCGGCGTGGCGCGTCACCTCCCCTTAGCAGGTCCGTCATTCCCCAGGGGCGGCCCCGCACAGTCCCTGTTCCACGACACGCCGAACGGGCGCGTGGCGCCTCACGACAGCTTCTGGTCCCGGAGCACGCGACCGCCGCGTCGAAGGCCGAGTCCCGGTCCGTCGCGAACTCCGCCTCGGTGAAGACCGGTGTACGGATGTGGGGCGGGATTCCCGCGCCGTCGAAGGTCTCTCCCCGGCGGGTGAGGAACTCCTCGTTCGGAAGCCAGACCGCCATGCCGTCGGGCGGCGTGCGGCGTGTCGGAGAAGACGCCCTACTTGTTCGCCCCGATGTGGACGGTCCCGCCGGGCCGGTCGATGAGGACCTGGGCGAACATCTCACCTGCGCTGAACGTCGTCGCGGCCGTCAGGAGGGCAACCGGACCGCCGTAGCGGCGGGCGCCGCGAGCGGACTTCCTGGAAGCGCTGCCTCTACGTCCTGCACGATGACTCGGCCCCCTGGGGGATTCCCGGAGAGTCGCAGATCGACTCGCTCCACCTCCAGCGGGACCTGGCGGCCCCTCCGCAACGGACGGGGTGTCCGCAGCCGCACGGTGTCGACGGCGGGCGGGCTCGGGATAGCGCGGTCCGGGTCGACCACGTGCCGGCCCTCGGTCGCCCAGTTCGGCGAACTGGGGGTGCGCAGGGTGAGTCTCGGCTCGCTGCTGTGCCGGGCGGCGCTCGGGGAGGCGATGGTCGTGGCTGCGAACATCCGGGCGGCCGGCCGGGGGCGGGGACGTACCACCGTACGCACAGGGGCAGAACCTGAGCGTACGTGGGCACGACCCGGGCCCAAGGGCTCCGTCAGAGCCCAAGCGATCAGTTGGCGAAGTTGTCGCCGAAGTAGGAGATCCCGGCAGGCCCGCCGACCGATCCCGGTCCGAAGGACGTCGATCCGGTCGCCGTGATACCGCTGGCCCCCGTCTTGAGCAGCCAGACCGAACCAACGCCGTTGTTCTCCGCGGCGGCACCGACCACCAGTTCCGCACGGCCGTCGTTGTTGCTGTCCGTGGCCCATACTGAGCCGCCGAACTCGTCACGGGCCTCGGCGGCGCCGGGGACCCCCGCTGTGTCCTGGGAGAAGCTCTTCGAGCCGGTCCCGGTCAGTCCCTTGGCCGAGCCGCGCAGCACCGTGACCGTGCCGGCCGACTGCTTTGATCCGAGGGCCTCACCCGGGGCGCCGACTGCGATATCGGCGTACCCGTCGCCGTTGGTGTCACCCGCGGACACGCTCCACCCGAAGTGGTCGTTCTTCTCGGCGGTGCCCGGGACCGAGGCGGTGTCCTGGGTGATCCGGACAGGGGTCCGGGTGGAGAGTCCGGAGGCGCTTCCGTACGTCACGGTGACCGCACCGCCCGGACCGCCGTTCGGTTCCCCGGCTGACTTCTCCATGAAGTTGCCGGTGATGATGTCCCCGTAACCGTCCTTGTCGACGTCGGCGATGGCCGCCGTGTAGCCGCCCGCGAGTTTGCTCGACGCCTTGAGGCCGGTGGAGCTGCCCTTGTAGAGGACGCTGCGGGTGGCGTACGTGTTGCCGCTCTCCTGCTGGCCCATGACGAGGAGGTCGGCCGCGCCGTCCCGGTTGACGTTGCCGGCGACGAGCTTGTCCGGGTAGATGCCGGTGGCGGCGGTGGTGTCGATGCCGACGAGTGCAGCGGCCTTGCCGGTACGGGAGATGGGGCCCTTGAAGATGTTCAGGCTCGGGGTGGAGTTGCTACCGGCGGCGAGGTCGGTGTGTCCATCGCCGTCGAAGTCGCCGGCCGCCAGGGCCCAGCCGAGTTCGTTCCGGTACTTGGGCAGCGGGGACGCGATGTCGGTGCCGGTCTTGAGGCCGGTCGCCCCGCCCCAGATGACGGTGAGGACACCGGACGAGTCGGTGGAGCCGATCCGCTCGGAGTGCACACCGACCACGAGGTCGGTGTACCCGTCGCCGTCGAGGTCGCCCGTGGTGAGCCGGTCACCGAAGTAGTCACTGGCCTCCGGAGTGCCGGGGATTCCCGCGGTGGCCTGGCTGATGACCGTGTGCTTGGACTTGTCGAGGCCGCTCTTGGTTCCGTAGACGACCGTGACGTAACCGGCCCCTTCCTTGCCCGAGATCTTACCGATGGGCGCGGCTATGACGAGGTCGCGGTAGCCGTCTCCGTTGAAGTCGCCCTGCAGCCCGGAAGGCGCGGCGGAGGCGCTGGCCGCACCGGCGACGAGCAGCGCGCCGGTGAACGCGGCCGCGGTGGCGGCAGCGGTGGCGATACGGAGGCTCTGGTGCATGTGGGTCTTCTTCTCCTGCGGCAGGCCGGATGTCGGTGGTACGGCATTCGGAAATCGGTTGATCCGTCGGCGCGGGTGCGCGAGTGGGCAGGCGTTCAGACGCGTACGCGCATGCACCCACGTCGTTCGGTGCAGGTATGGACTGTTGGTGGGCCCTCAGGGTTGTACGGGACAGGTGTGCCGTCATGTGCAGTGGGCAGGGCTCTTCCCGGTGAGGCCGCGCCGGCTCCGTGCTGGTGGACCCCGCGTCGCACCAGACCGGTCGCGTGACACAGGGACCGAGGGTGTACGGCAGCGAGCAAGATGAGCCGGCGGCCGGGCCGCAGCCCGGCGGCGACTACCGCGAGCTGACCGGTGGGCCGCTGGACGGGCGGCTGATCGAGGTGACCGGCTGGACGGAAGAGGAGATCACCACCGCCGCGCACACCTGATCACCTCTCACAGCACATACGGACCGGGCGGGAGGGCCTCATACGCGCCTGCCTTCAGCCGCCCTGACGGCCCGTGGGTGTGGGGAGGCGACGTGCCCCGACCGCCTCGCCGCCGACGATGGTCCGACGATGGTCCGGCGCTGATCCGTCCCCCTGTCCTGGGAACGGGACCGCAGTCGCTGTAGCCGGGGTGGTCCCTCTAACGTGCCGGCAAGAACGCAGTGCACTGTTCGATCGCGGGGACGAGCCGAGGCCAGGACTCCCCCGCCGTGGGCCTCGTTGATCCCGGCCGCCTCCAACGCGTCGCGCGCCTCTTCGAGGAGAGCGGACCGTTCGACCGCGCCACGCTGAAGGAAGGCTCCCGGTGCGGGGGCGATCGGCGGTATCCGCCGCTGCACGGAGCGCGTGGTTCCCCCGGATGACGACTACTGCGCGGCCACAGGTTTCTGACAGTTTTCTGACATCACCCAGCGACTCTCTCTTCTTCCGGCTCCACGCCGGAAGATCCCGCCTTGCCCTCAAGGAGAGAGTCACGCATGAAGATACTCAGCCGCATGCGGCACACGGCCGCGGTACTCGGTCTGTGTGCGGCACTGGTCGCCGTCCCCGCCGCCGCGTCGGCCGAACCCACCGCTCCGAAGACGCCACGGATACCCCTCGTCTCCACGGAGCAGGTCATGCCGCACCTGCGGGCGCTGCAGTCAATCGCGGACCGCACCGGAGGCAACCGCGCCCACGGCACCAAGGGCTTCCAGGAGTCGCTGGCGTATGTGAAGGGCGTACTGGACAAGGCGGGCTTCCGCACCAGCCTGCGGCCCTTCACGCACAACGGCGTCCTCGGACACAACCTCATCGCGGACTTGCCGGGAGGCGACCCGGACCACGTCGTGCTCGTCGGCGCCCACCTCGACAGCGTCGAGGCCGGGCCCGGTATGAACGACAACGGCTCGGGCTCGGCCGCCGTGCTCGCCACCGCCGTCGCGATGTCGCGGGCGGGTGTCGCGCCGAAGCGGCATCTGCGGTTCGCGTGGTGGGGAGCGGAGGAGCAGGGCCTGATCGGCTCCAAGGACTATGTGCACAAGCTCTCCGCCGCCGGACGGAAGAAGATCGACGTCTACCTCAACTTCGACATGACCGGCAGCAAGAACGTGCAGCAGTGGCTCGTCGTCCACGACGACCCCAGGGCCACGGACGCGTTCGAGGCGTACTTCGCGGCCAAGAGCCTGCCCACCTTCGACATCGGCATCGGCGGCTCGGACCACGAGTCGTTCGGCGACGCCGGAATCCCGGTCTCCGGCTTCACCACCGGCGTCGGCAACTGCCTCCACGACGCATGCGACCGCATCGACAACGTGGACCCCGGGACCGAGACCGTTAGCACCAACGCCGTTCTCGGCGTGACCTGGCAGCTCGCCACCCACTGATCACCGACCACGACCCCTACGGTCAGGAGCAGGACCTATGCGCAGCACGACGAAACGGCACCGATACCCCACGGTGGTGGGCATCCTGGCAGGCAGCGTGCTGCTGACCGCCGTGCCCTCCGCGGCCACCACCGGCGGCGGGTCCGGTGTGGGGGACCCGTACTTCCCCGACGACGGCAACCCCGGATACGACGTCTCCCACTACGACGTCCGCGTGGCCTACGACCCGGCCCGCCCCGGCCACCTCGACGGCGACACCACGGTCACCGCCACGGCCACCGACAGGCTCGACCGATTCCACTTGGACCTGGAGGGCTTCCGGGTCGGCTCGGTCACTGTCGACGGCGTTCCCGTCAGAAGCGTCACCCGCAGCGGTGCACACGAACTGGTCATCACCCCGGCCGGCCTGATCGCCAAGGGCGCGAAATTCGCGGTCCGCGTCCGCTACTCCGGCAAGCCTGTCGGTGAGAGCTGGCACCGGCTCACCAACGGCGGGGTGAGCGTGACCGGCGAGCCGCACTCCGCCACCGTCTGGTACCCGGCCAACGACCACCCGTCCGACAAGGCGACGTTCCGGCTCAGCGCGACGGTCCCCGGCACCTGGACCGTGATCGGCAACGGCCGCCCCGGCCCGACCACCTCCCCGGCCAAGGGGAGAAAGACCTTCCGCTGGTACGAGGACAAGCCGCTCGCCACCTACCTCAGCACCCTCGCCATCGACAAGTTCACGGTGCACACGTCGAAACTGGCCGATGGCACCCCGGTCATCAACGCCTACAGCCCCGGCGCCGTGATCGACCCGGAGTCCGAGGCGCTGCTCCCGGAGATCATCGGCTTCCTGGCCTCGAAGTTCGGCCCGTACCCCTTCTCCTCGGCCGGTGGCATCGTCATCAACGGCGAAGCCGACGCGGGCGGCAACGGCCCCCTCGCGCTGGAGACGCAGAGCCGTCCGACGTACAGCGGGATGATGTTCGATGCCTCGATGGTGCACGAGTACGCCCATCAGTGGTTCGGCGACAGCGTCTCCTTCTCGGACTGGCGTGACGGCTGCATCGCCGAGTGCGTCGCCCAGTACGCCAACCAGCTGTGAGAGGAGAAGGGCGGCGCCGACCTCGACACCGGCTTCTACGCCGGCATGGTGGAGCAGAGCGAACAGGACCCCGGCTTCTGGAACGTGAAGCTCTACGACCCGGGCCAGGGCAAGGAGCTGGACCCGGCGCTGTACGACAAGGGGTCGATGATGATGCACGCCCTGCGGCGGACCATCGGGGACGCCGCCTTCTTCGGGACCCTCCGGCAGTGGCAGAAGGAGCACCGCTACGGCAACGCCACCTGGCCCCAGTTCGAAGCACTCGCGAAGAAGATCTCCGGCGGGCCGGACCTCACCGGATTCTTCGACGCCTGGGCACACGGCACCACCGTCCCGGAACGGAAGTACCTGTACCCCGGAAGCCTCGGCCGTCTTCGGTGATCTGCCGGGGGTGCCGGTCGGTGCAGGGTGACCGAGGCGGCGACGGGCAGGTGGTCGCCGCCGGCGACGGGCAGGTGGTCGCCGCCGGTGGCGGGCAGCGTACGGATGTGACGGGCATGCTCCAGGCCCCGGACACGGCTAGCGGCGGGCCCAAGACGCTCGCCCCGACAGCAACGCGGTCGCTGTCGGCGGCCGCGAGGGCGGTCTCGTCGAACGAGACGAAGACCATCAAGCCGCCCTCCGCGTCCACTTGGCTTCCTTCACTTTCAGAAGCCGATGTCATACCGATCACGAGGCCTGCCGCTCGAACGAGAATCCAAGCCGCTCCGAAGCCAATGAGGACGATCCGCAGAATCTTGACCCTCTTCGTTGTTCCAGGCCAGGCTCAGTCCCACCACAGGACGACGGTGAGCCGCCGTTCAGCCGCCTGTTGGTAGAAGGTGCGGAGTGCCTCGAAGTGGCCGGTGGGGTACGGCCGAGGGTCGCCGGTGATGCTCATTCCCAGAGCAGTTGCTGCTTCTTGGGCGCCCGCCGGCAGCGCCGCGATGACAGCCTCCCAGTCGACCGCAGCGAGTGTGGTGGCTATCTCCGCTACCGCGGCGGGGGCGACGGCTCTGGGCGGAGGACCGAAGGTGCCCACGGCATCGTCATGGTCGAGGTAGGAGACATCGATCAGCGCATCGCCGTTGGTGGACCGTTCGAGTGCCGCAACCGCCGCCGGTCCGACCTTGGCCAGCTTGAGGAGTTGCCGGAGGGACGCGGGCGACCAGTCGAGATCGATCCAGTCAGCTCTCGGCGGGTCCCACTGGGGGTTGGCGTCCGGCGAGACCTCTGCTGCCTGTCGGCAGAAAATCAAGTACTCCGTCGTCACTCGTGCGAGTTGCTGCGTTACTGCCATGGCAGCAGTGTTCGGGACGGGCTTCGCCGCTCACCAGCGAATTAAACTCCAGTACGGGAAGCCGCTGTCATCCCGATCTTGTTCGACGGCGGGAAGAAGAAGGTCAACGGCCGCAAGCGCCACATCGCCGTGGGTACCCTCGGGCTCGTGCTGACCGTGATGGTCACCGCCGCACCCGTCACCGACCGCGACGCCGGCCGGACGCTGCTGAAGCGGCTCCGTGAACGGTACTGGCGCATCTCGCCGGTGTGGGCCGACGGCGGCTACCCCGGACGCCTGGTCGACCTCGCTCGCGACGTGCTGCGCATCGCGCTGACGGTGGTCAGACGCACCGACGCTACCGCGGGCTCCGTGGTGCAGCAGAAAAGGTGGCTGGTGAAACGGACGTTCGCCTGGCTCCCCGGCGACACGCGCAGGCCGTTCACCGGCCATCCCGGCCGGCGGCGCCTCCTCGCCTGCAGGGGGTTCTGCCAGGACCTCGGACACCCGCCCGCAAGGCGGCGCCATCCGGCACCGTCGAGCCGGGCCGGCGCCTGGCGGGTCCCTTACGCTCCACACCCAACACGCCGGGTCAGCGGAAGGCGGTCGGGCAGTCCGCGGCGGTTACTCCTGGCAGCGCGCGGATGATCCGGTCACGGGTCGCTGGGATTTCCTGCCCCTGGAGGGGGAAGGTTGTCGCGATCTGGTCATGGTTCGACGGAATCACCATGAGCACGTGGTCGCCCCGGCCGTAAGCCTCTTCCGGGTCTCTGACGGTGGGGTCGGCCAGGGCGAAGGTGGCTGTGTCGAGTCCGTTCTCGGGCTTGAGCCATCGGTCCACCGACATGGTCACCCGCACACGCCCGTTGCTGACAGCGCGGACATCTTTCAGGGTGCCCTCAACGATGCTATTCGAGCACGCCAAGAGCTCGGGGAATGTCTGTCCGCGGGTCGTCCCGCCGGCAGAGGGGGCCGAAGAGCCGCCACTCGCTGCGACAGCCACCCCAATGACAAGGACGGCCGCGCATGCAGCTGCCGCGGTCCAGAGGACCGTTCGTCCCCTCTTCCGTGTCGGCCGGGAGGATGCCCTTTTCCGCGGTGCCTCGCCCTGCCCGAATTCCTCGGCGGACTCCGGGACGGCCACAGCTTCGCCGATGAGCGAAAACGCTCGGCGAAGCCGGCTCTCCTCGTCCTCAGTCGGTCGAGTCATCGTAGATCACCTCGTCTCGCTGAGTTGTGTGCGCAAGGCACCTACGGCCGCATGCAGTCGGCTGGCGCAGCGTCAGCAGTTGTCGGTGGTGGGCCGGCAGGCCGGCGAGTCCAGTGGCTACTTCGAGAGCAAGGGTTCGTTGCTCGTCCTCATGCTCCGTGGCGGGTTGTCTCGCCCAGCGGGCGGCGAGGCGCGCCTGCAGACCACCGTCCCCTTTTCCCCGACCGGTTGCCGGTCCGCTGCGACGCGGGAGGCGACGACGCCGCTCCACGCGGACGGATTGCGGACCGCTGCGCGTCCGGGCCCGGCCTGCTGCTCCAGCAGCTTCAGCCGAACCTCCTGCACCCCATCGTCCAGGTGGTCCCAGGGCAACGCCTCCCAGGGCCAGGACCGCCCGCACGCGCGGAACGTCAATGTCGTCGCCAGGCCTATCGCGTCTTTCTGTGGAATCGGGGGCTCCGGGCATCGCCGGCGTCGGACGCTGAGCGGCACGGGGCGTAGGCGTCCTCTCATGAACCGTCCCCTCTGAGTGGTGTTGCTATGACGGATGAGCAGCCGGAAACGTTCAGGAAGGAGCGGCCCCCGCAGAGATGCACTTTCCGGGGGCCGTGGTGGCATACCGGGTACTCAGAACCGCAGCAGCACCTTCGACGACCGCGAGGCGTCCTTGGCCATTGCGAAGGCCTCCAGCGCCTCACTGATCGGGTACTCGTGGGTGATCACCGCGTCGACCACCAGGCTGCCGTCGGCAAGGGCCGCGATCACCTCGTCGATCTCGTCATTGAACCGAAACGAGCCCACCAGCTCCAGCTCGCGAGTTACGGCCACCGACATCGGCACCGGCTGATCGCCGGCCGGCAGCAGCCCGACCATCACCACCCGTCCGCCGCGGGCGGTGCCGCGGATGGCGCCGGCCAGACCGTGGTGGTTGCCGCTGGAGTCGATCGCCACGTCGGCCTGTACCGCGGCGATCGCGTCGGTGTCGGTGGCGCTCAGGGTCCGGGTGGCGCCCAGTGCCCTGGCTACCGTCAACGGATGATCATGGAGGTCGACCACGACGATCTCCGCCGCGCCCGCCCGTTTGAGCACGGCGACGACCAGCGCACCGATCGGCCCGGCACCGACCACCAAAGCCGTCCTGCCGGTCACGTCTCCGGCCCGGGAGACGGCGTGCCAGGCCACCGACGCGGGTTCTGCCGTGGCTGCCGTCCGCAGGGCCAGACCGTCGGGCAGCGCCCGGAGCATCCGGCTCGGCAAGGTCGCGTATCGGATGAACGCCCCGTCCGTGTGCGGAGACCTGGCCGCAGATCCCAGGTAGGTGCAACCCGGTGACAGGTTCGGCCGGTCGGCCGGATAGCGGGTGGCCCCTTGGCCGGCCGGGGAGGCCGGATGCACCGCGACCCTCGTACCGATACCGGGGCCGGACCCGTCGGTGGCCGCTGACGCGACGATGCCGACTACCTCGTGACCGAGCACCATCGGTGCCCGCAGGATCGACTCGCCGGCAGCGCCGTGCGTCCAGTAGTGCAGATCGGAGCCGCAGATGCCGCCGTACACGATCTCGACCACGGCCTCGTCGGGCTCGGGGGTCCGGACGGGAACGTCGTCGATCCGTAGGTCGTCCGCAGCGTGGACGACGACAGCCGGGGACGAGACAGGAGGAGTCATGGTCGGACCACCGGATTCGAGAGCGTACCGATGCCGTCGACCAGGATCTCGACGACGTCACGGGGCTGGACGGGTACGACAGTGCCGGGGGTGCCAGTCGGGATGGCGTCGCCGGGGACGAGTGGCATCACGAGCGGTCCTTCGATGCGGATGGCGGAGCGCACCGGCTTGTGCCGGGTCCGGTGGGGTAGCGGATGGGCGTTCAGGGGCTTGTTCTGCGCGAACCCGGTGAGAGGCCGTGGCAGCACATCCATGATCATCACACCACCGCCGTCATGCCACCGTCGACGTAGATCGTCTGCCCGTTCACGAAGTCCGAGGCCGACGAGGACAAGAAAACCAGTGCGCCGACCAGTTCGTGCACCCGCCCCCACCGGCCGGCCGGTGTCCGCTGAGCGACCCAGGCGCTGAAGTCGACGTCCTCGACCAGGGGCTCGGTCAGCTCGGTGGCGAAGTAGCCGGGGGCCAGGGCATTGGCCTGGATGCCGTGCGGACCGAGGTCGGCGCACATGCCCTGGGTCAGCATCACGATGCCCCCCTTGGTGGCGCTGTACGGGGTGATGTCGGGCCGTGCCAGTCGGCTCTGGACCGACCCGATGTTGACGATCTTGCCGCTGCCACGGGCGACCATGCCGCGGGCGACCCGCTGCCCTACCAGAAAGGCGCTGGTCAGGTTGGTGGCGACCAGTTCGTTCCAGTCGGCGATCGGAAACTCGGTGAAGGCCGCCCGGCGCTGGATGCCGGCATTGTTGACCAGGATGTCCGGGGTGCCCCAGACCTCTTCGATCCGCCCGATCCCCGAGTCCACCTCGTCCGGGGAGGTCACGTCGAAGGTGGCCACCCGCACCTCGCCGCCGGTGATCTCCCGCAGCCGAACCGCCGCGGCCTCCGCCGCCTCGACGCCGCGCCCGTGGACGACGACCCGGGCGCCCGCTTCGAGCAGACCCTGGGCGAGGGCGTACCCGATACCGCGGCTGGAGCCGGTGACGAGGGCGGTCCGCCCGGCCAGGTTGAACAGATTCATCGTGCTGCCTCCGTCGGGTGCTGGTTGATCAGCGCGTCACTGAGCCTCGTGAGGACGCCTCCCCCGGTCTCGCGGGTGATGGCCGGGACGGCCGCCCCGAGGTGCCGGTACTTGTTGTCGGAGACCTCCGGGAGCGGGGCGCGATGAGTGCCGCGATGAGTGCGATGGGCGCCGAGCACGGTGTTCGCACCGAAGCCGATCGCGCCCGCGATGACGGCGGTCACCAGACCCGGGACGACCGGCGAGATCAGGGTCGGGGAACCGGCCCCGATTCCGTACCAGCCGCAGGCCGAGTAGCCCATGTCGGCGCCCATCATCAATGCTCCTGGTTTCTCGTGGGCCGTATCGGCGCCCGGCTCCGAGACGGTCCGATGGCGCGTCGCATCACGCGTCGATCGCGGTCTGCAGCTCCGCGAGCTCGACCCAGCGGTGCTGCTGTCGCGCGCGTTCGGCGGCGAAGACCAGCAGATGGCCGTTGACCGAGTCGGCGAACTGCGTACTCGACACGCTGGCCGGCTCTCCGCGCACGACCCGGACGAAGTCCGCAACGAGCAAGTGATCACCGCCACCGTGCATGTCGTCGGTCACCGACGTGTTGACCATCTCCTCGTCGAACGAAGCAGCCGCGTCGGTGCGGATGCGGCGGACCCTGAGCGTCCCCTCCTCCAGGGCGCCGGAGATCTCACCGGCGGTTCCGACCACGTGGAGCGTGCGGCTCGAAGCCGGGGTGTTGGTCGCCAGCACGAAGGATCCGAGGACACCGTCGGCGAACTCCACGCTCACGGTCTGGCGATCGAGCACGTCATTGTCGGCGCGCCACACACAGCGGCCGTAGCGGTTGTCGGTGCGCAGCGATTCGAGCTTCTGGTCCAGGTCAGGGTCCGGGCTCAGGTGCTCGGCCTGCTCCCAGACGTATTCCTGCCACTTGTTCAGCTCGACGTAGAGCCGACGCGCCGAGTACGAGCACGTCGACTCGATCGAGCAGTCGGACAGGCACCGCGTGCCCGCACCCTGCGGCGCCCGTTCGGGGATGAACATGCCACGGGACCCGGAGCCGGCGACGCGGACCGGGGCTGCCGCGTTGCACAACCAGGTCATCAGGTCCAGGTCGTGGCAGCACTTGGCAAGCAGTATCGAGGAGCCCGACTGCTCGGAGTTGGCCCAGCGGCCTCGGACGTACGCCATCGACATGTGGTCGTAGCTGACGTGCTCGGCCATCTCGATGCTGAGGGGCTCACCGATCTCGCCGGCGAGGATGCGGCGCTTGACCTCGCTGTAGAAGGGTGCGTAGCGCAGCACGTGACAGACCATCAAGGTCCGCCCGGACGTCCGCTGCGCCTGCGCCAGGGTCATGAGTTCCGGAGCGCTCTGTGCGGTGGGCTTCTCCAGCAGCACGTCGTAACCGGCGGCGAGCAGCCGGGTGGCGGTGTGCACATGGTCTTGGTCCATCGTTGCGTCGATCGCCGCCTCTGCGAGCACGCCCGCGTCCGGAAGGTCGGTCAGCGATGCGTACCGGGCCGCATGGGGGATGTCGAACTCCGCGCCCCACCTCTCTCGGCGCGTCGGGTCGGGCTCGACGATCGCTGTGATCGTCAGCTGGTCGGGCGCGACCTGCGCGTAGCGCGAGTAGAGCACGCCGCGATGTCCGGCGCCGACGAGGACCGCGCGCACCGGCGAAGTTGGGCGCGTCACAGGTACGCACCTCCGTTGACGTCGATGATCTCGCCGGTGCAGAACCCGCCGAGGTCGGACGCAAGGTACAGCACCGCGCCGGCGACGTCTTCGGGTACACCGGCTCGGCGCAGCGGTGTCGCCTCGATCACCGCGCGTTGGGACTCGGGCGGTGTGAAGGTCGCGTGGAACGGGGTGTCCCCGATGAAGCCCGGCGCGATGGTGTTGACGGTGATGTCGCGCGCGCCGAGCTCCTTCGCCCAGGCGAGCATGAGGCCGTGCATGCCCGCCTTGGCCGCGGCGTACGCCGAGGCGCCCGGTCCGCCACCGTTGCGTGCGGCCTGGGAGCTGATGTTGACGATCCTGCCGCCTCCCGGGCCCATCTGGCGCACCACGGCACGGGTGACGAGGAATGTGCTGGTGAGGTTCAGGTTCAGGACGGTGTGCCAGTGCTCGTCGGGCATCTCGATGAGACTGTGCCGGCCCACGAGACCGCCGGCGTTGTTGACCAGGATGTCGATCGGGCCCTGGAGCTGTGCGGCGGCGGTGCTGACCGCCGCTTCCACGGCTGCTGGGTCGGTGGCGTCGAGCGGCGCGGCGTGCGCCCGCCTTCCGGTGGCGGCGATCCGGTCGGCGACCTCGTGGCCGTCGTGGGTCTTGTAGGTCAGCGCCACGTCGGCGCCGGCGTCCGCGAGAGCGATCGCGACCGCCGCTCCGATGCCCGTACCGCCGCCGGTCACCAGGGCCCTGCGCCCCTGGAGGTTCAACGAGCGGAGCCCGGTTGTCTGTCCGTGTGTCGGTGTCCGGCTCATGCCTGCCTCCCGGCCTGATCGTCCATCATTTCGTAGTGCGACGGCTCGCCTTCGAGCGGTCGGCTGATCTCGTGCATCATTCGTCTCTTCCTGAAGCGGGTAGGTATCGGGTGTCTGTCCGGCGATGTGCGGCGGGTGAACGGCGTTCGGCACGGCGTGCCGGGGGCTGTCTTCTCGTTCGGTAGGGCGGTCATGACCGGCTGGGACAGAGCATCAGCTCGGGTACGTACGCCCGAGGTGGAAGCTGCAGGATCGCGGCGACCATCGCCGCCACGTCCTCCGGCTGCAGCGCGTGTGCCAGCTGATCGGCCGTCGGGGGCGTCGGACGCTTGGCGATCATCGGGGTCCGGGTGAATCCGGGGTAGATCACGCTGACCCGGACACCGTCGGCGCGAGCCTCCTCCATGGCGGCGTGGGCCAGTGCGGCCACGGCGGCCTTGGCCGCCTGGTAGCCGACGCCGGACAGGTCCGGCCTCTTCGCGGCCGATGACGACACGTGGACGAGCACCCCGCCGCCGCGCCGCTTCAGCGCGGGGACCGCTGCCCTGGTCAGGGCGAACGCGGCGTCGACGTTCACCCGGAACAGCTCACGCCAGTCGCTCTCGGAGAGGGTGTCCAGTGAGCGTCGGGTCACGTTCGCACCGACGCAGTTGACCACCGCGTCCAGTCCGCCGAACTCCGCGGTGGCGCGTTCGACGGCAGACTGTGCCGCGTCGAGGCCGGCCAGATCGCCGGGGACGTCGAGCACGCGTGTGCCGCCGCCGCGCAGGCGGTCCGCCACTTCGGCCAGCTCCGGTGCCCGCCGGGCGGCGAGCACGAGGTCGGCACCGAGTCCGGCCAGCGTCTGCGCGGTCGCTCGTCCCATGCCGCTGCTGGCGCCGGCGACGAGAATCGTGTGCCCGCTCAGCGGGCCCCGCGGAGGCGGGAGGCTCATCCGGTCACCAGCCGCCGGATGTACGACACGTCGGTCCGGGTCTGGTCGAGCGCCTGTGCGTAGGGCAGCGCGTAGTGGCTGTGCAGGGTGAGCACACCGTCGAAGTCAGCTGCTCGGAGGTGGGCGATGATCTCGGGCCACGGGACCATGCCGTCGGCGAGTCCGAACCAGTCGGAGGCCCACGCCCGACGGCCGCTCGGGTCGGGGGCGGCCGGGTACCAGCCGCCGTTCTTCACTCCTACGCAGCCGAGCCAGGTGGCCAGCAGGTCGAAGGTCAGCCGCCAGTTCTCCCGCCCCTCCTGCACCGCCTGGTTCCCGGGGTCCGGGTAGGCGACGAACGTGGCCGGATCGCGCCCGTCGAGCAGCCGGTGCGCGAGCGCGCCGGAGCTGTGTACGGTGCCGCCGTGCAGCTGCAGCGCGAGCCGGACACCGGCTCGTTCCGCGAGGTCGCCCAAGGCGTCGAGATCGCGCCTGGCCCGGTCGATCTGCTCGGTGACCCGCATGTTCGGGTCGTACTTCCAGTAGCCGAGCCGAACCGTGCCGATCCCGGCCGCGGCGCAGGCTTCGAGCACGGACTCGGCCGGGTAGGCCGCGGGATCGCTGAGGTCGGTCGTCGCCAGCGGGACGGACAGTCCGCCTTCGCGGCAGCGGGAGACCGCGCTGGAGATGTCGGCGGGATTCGTCGGGGAGGCGGTGAATCCGTCCCGGATGAGGAGGTCGACTCCGTCGAAGCCGAGACCTGCGATCGTGTCGACGGTCTCGGCGACTTCGCGGTCGCCGAACAGCTTGGTGAACAGGACCGTTTGCATCTGGTGCTGCCTTTCTCTTGAGGGGCACGGCGCGGTCGGCTCGCGCACGGTCGGCCGGGGGGGGGCGGGCCGGAGATCCGGCGTCAACGGCCTCCCAGACCGCTCATGGTGATGCCGCGGACGAACCAGCGCTGGGTGAGGAAGAACAGGATGATCAGGGGGATCGTGGTGACGGTGGCCGCCATCAGCAGCAGGTTCCACTGGGTGCCGTTGATGTCCTGGAACACCTGCAGGCCGACCGGGACGGTGCGGGTGGCGTCGCTGTTCGAGATGATCATCGGCCAGAGCAGGTTGTTCCACTGTCCGATGAACTTGAACACCGCCAGGGTCGCGAGCGCCGGCAGGGCGAGTGGCACGATCACGCGGACGAACGCCTGCCAGCGGTTCGCGCCGTCGAGGCGGGCCGCCTCCTCGTAGTCGCGCGGGATGCCGAGGAAGAACTGCCGGAGCAGGAACACCCCGATCGCGGTGAACGCGTGCGGCACGATCATGCCCGGCCAGGTGTCGATGGCGTGCAGCTTCGCGACCAGCACGAACTGCGGGATCAGCGTCACCTGCGACGGGATCATCAACGTGGCGAGGTAGACACCGAACAGCCAGCTGCGGCCGGGGAAGTTCAGCCGGGCGAACGCGTACGCCGCGAGCGCCGCGGTGACCGTTTCGAGGATCGTCGTCCCGGCGGCGAAGTAGATGGTGTTCAGCAGGTACTTGCCGAGCGGGACGAGATCGAAGACGCGGGTCAGGTTCTCGGGGTGCCAGCTGCTCGGCCAGAACGACGGCTTCGCGGCCATCGACTCGTCGTCGGACTGGAACGCCACCAGCACCATCATCACGACCGGGATCAGCGTGACCGCCGTGACCAGGAAACAGGCGAAGACGACTAGTTTGCGCCTGACAACAGGTTTGGTCTCACTTGTCATAGTGCACCAGCTTCCGTTGGAAGAGGAACTGGCCCGCTGTGATCAGCACGATGAACGCGAACAGCACCAGCGACTGCGCGGCGGCGTACCCCTGGTCGTAGTTCTTGAAGCCCGTCTGGTAGATGTACATGACCAGCGTGGTGGTCCGGGTGCCAGGTCCGCCGTTCGTCATGATCAGGGCCTGGTCGAAGACCTGGAACGAGCCGATCACCGACGTGACGACGACGAAGAACAGTGCGGGGGAAAGCATCGGCAGCGTGATGTGCCGGAAGCTGTGCCACGGCGACGCACCGTCCACGCGTCCGGCCTCGTAGAGCTGCTGCGGAATCGTCTGGAGCCCCGCCAGGATGACGACCATGCCGAAGCCGAAGCTCTTCCACACGCTCATGACGATCAGGGCCGGCATCGCCCAGTTGTCCGAGATCAGCCAGGCCGGACCGCTGATGCCGAACCATCCCAGCACGGTGTTCACCAGGCCGTCGTGCGGGATGTAGAGCCAGATCCAGACGAACGCCACCGCGACCGTGATGGTCGCGTACGGCAACAGCAGGAGGGACCGGAAGACGGCGATCCGCCGGATTCCCTGATTGAGCAGCAACGCCAGTGCCAGGCTGACCAGGATCGTCAGCGGCACGCTGACCAGCGTGAAGTACGCCGTGTTGCCGAGCGCCGACCAGAACGTCGGATCGGGGCCGAGGCGCGCGAAGTTGCGCAGGCCGACCCAGGTGGGCGAGCTGAACAGGTTCCAGTCCAGCAGGGAGATCACGCCTGCCGCGACGACCGGGCCGACGGTGAAGACGACGAAGCCGATCAGGCTGGGCAGGAGGAACAGCCAGGCGGTGAGCGCCTCACGGCTGCGTCGGCGCGGAGCGGTAGCGGGTGTGAGCGGTACGGGTGTGCTTGTGGCGGGCGGGGTACCGACAGCCATCGCGATCACCTCTTCCTGGCCGTGGCTTGGCTGACGGTGTCGCGATGCTGACGCATCAGTACGTCGAGGCGTGGGGTGAGGCCGTCGATGACCTCGCGGATGCCGACCTGGCCGAGGAAGGCGCGCGGCAGATCCTGACCGAGCAGCTGCTCGACCTGGTTCCAGTTCGTGGTGACGTCGTAGGCGTGCCCGCCGGCGAGCTTGCCGGCCAGGATGTTCTGGACGATCCCGAGGTTGGCGGGCGGCGGCTGGAACGCGCTGCCCGCACTGCGCCGCGCCGGGTTGTTGCGGCCGGCCTCGGCGTAGATGTCGAGCGCACCGGTGCTGGTCAGCGTCTTGAGCAGCTTCCACGCGAGGTCGAGTTCGGCGCCCTCGCGCACCCCCGACGGAATCGCGAAGCTGGTGCCCGAGACGCGCGGCGTACTCCCGGCGGCACCGGCCGGGAACGGGATGACGTCCCAGTCGAACTTCGCCTTGCGCGCGTTGACCACCTGCCACGGCCCGTTCTGCAGGAACGCGACGTTGCCCTGGAGGAAGTTCGACAGGGAGTTCTCGGTGACGAGGTTCTTGATCGGCGGTGTGACCTTGTCCTTCGCGAACAGGTCGATGACGAACTGCAGGCCCTCCATCGCCCGCGGCTCACCGAGGATGCTCCGGCCGCCGTCCGCGCTCATCACGTTTCCGCCGGCGCAGTAGATCCACGACACCAGGTCGCCGATCAGCGGCGCGCAGGTGAAGCCGTACTGCTCACCGGGTTTGGTGAGCTGCTTGGTGAGCTCGCGGAACGTCGCCCACGACATCGGTTCGGTGCGTGACGGCAGCGGGATGCCCTGCTTCTGCAGGAGGTCCTTGTTGTAGTACATGACGGTCGGCGCGACGTCGAAACCGATGCCGTACGTCTGCCCGTTGAAGCTCGAGATCCGCCGGCTGGTCTCGTAGAAGTCGTCGAGGTCGAAGTCGGGGTCGGCGGCGATCAGGTCGTCGAGCGGGCGGTGCGCGCCGCGGGCGGCGTACGTCGGGATCAGGGTGCCGTTGAGCGCGGTGACCAGGCTCGCGGTGCCGCTGACGAGTTGCAGGTCGAGCTTGGTCGAGTAGCCGCTCGACGGGGTCAGGGTGGCGACGGAGCGCACGCCGAGCTGCTTCTCGACATACGTGCCGAAGTCCTCCCAGACCTTCGTCTCCGCGGCGCTGCTGGACCACATGGACCAGGTCGCCCTGTCGGAGGACGGGGCGGACGAACAGCCGGCTGCGGCGAGCCCGATGCCGGCGAGGCCGCTGAGCTCGAGGAAGCTGCGGCGGGACAGCTTACTGATCATGGTTCTCCTCAGCGATAGAGCAGGTCGACCGACTCGGCGCGAATCCGCTCCTCGTCGACCTCGATGCCCAGTCCAGGGGCTGTGGGGACCGTCGCGACGGCCTTGGTGATGGTCAGCCCGTCGACGTACAGGTCGGTCAGGAGCTCCGGCCCGTTGAGTTCGGCGGGCAGGGCGAGTTCAAGCTGGCTGAAGACGTGGAGTGCGGCGGCGAACGCGATTCCGCAGTCGGTGAGACCGCTGGCCAGGATCTCCAGACCGCCGGCGAGCGCGGTCTGGGCGGTCTTCAGGGCGTTGCGCAGTCCCCCGGACTTGCAGACCTTGATCACGACCAGGTCCGCCGCGTCCAGCCGGATCGCGCGCGCCAGGTCCTGGGCGGAGAAGCTGCCCTCGTCGATCGCGACCGGCAGGTCGATGAGCCCACGCAGCCGGCTCATCGCGAGCGTGTCGGTGCTCGGCACGGGTTGCTCGACACAGTGGATCGTGCTGATGTGCGCCGTCCGGTCGAGGAGTTGCTTGAGGGCGGCCGGGCGGTACGACTGGTTCGCGTCGAGCCACAGCGGTTTGCCGTCGGCGACTTCCGCGGCGGTCTCGATCGCCGCCGTGTCGGCGTCCAGGTCGCCACCGATCTTGATCTTGTACGCCGCGTAGTCCGACGACTGGAGTACGTGCTCGCGGACCGCGTCCTGGTCGCCGACCCCGATCGCCGAGCAGAGCGGGATCTCGTCGTACACCTTGCCGCCGAGCAGCGCGTGCACGGGGACGCCCGCGAGTTTGCCGGCCGCGTCGTGCATCGCGACGTCGACCGCGGCGCGGGCGAACGGGAAGCCGTTCGAGACCGCGGGACTGAGGCGCTGGGCGGCGCGCCGTTGGAAGAGCTCGACATCGAACGGGGTGAGTTCGAGCAGGATCGGCGCGAGGTGGCGGCGGATGATGACGGCCATCGTCTCGGCGGTCTCGTAGCTCCAGCTGGGGAGCGCGCGCTGCTCTCCCCAGCCGACCACGCCGTCCTCTGTGGTCAGCTTGACGAAGATCACCGCCGCGGACTGGTCCGGCGCGGCGTCGGGTGCGCCGACGGCTCCGCTGCCGAGCACGAACCTGCGGGCGAACGGTACGGCGACCGGGAAGACCTCGACCTGGGTAATGCGGGACATCTGCGGTCCTTTCAGGCGGTGATCGACCAGGCGGCCGGTTCGACGAAGCTCGGTCCTCGGGTGCCGTCGGCCAGCCACCGCAGGGCGTCGCGCAGCACATAGCCCGCGAGCGCGAGGTGGCCTTCGGCGGTGTCGCCCGCGATGTGCGGGGTGAGCAGGAGGTTCGGGGCACGGAGGACCGTCGCGTCGAACGTCGAGGGCTCGGGGTCGTAGACGTCCAGGGCCGCGTAGATCCGGCCACTCAGCGCGTGGTCCAGGAGGGCTTGCTGGTCGATCGCGGGGCCGCGCGAGGAGTTGACCACGACCGCGCCGTCGGGCAGGTTCTCGATCAGCTCGCGGGTGATCATGCCTTTCGTCTCGGGCACGTTCGGGACGTGGATGCTCAGGAACGGACTGCGTGCGGCGTCCTTGAGCGTCGTCGTCCGTACGCCTATTTCCTGTGCGCCGGCGCGCGACAGGTACGGGTCGTAGACCGCGATGTCGCAGCCGAACGGTTTGAGCATGGTGATCAGTGCGCGGGCCGTGCTGCTCGCGCCGATGATCCCGACCTTGGCGCCGGCCAGCTCGTGACCGCGGTACTCCGTCTGCTTCCAGCCACCGGAACGGATCGCTCCGTCGAACCGGGGAAGCCTGCGGGCGAGGGTCAGCAGGGAGCCGAGGCAGTACTCGCCGACCGACCAGGCGATCCGCCGGCCGGCCGAGAAGACGCCGACGCCGTGATCGAGGACGGCCGGGTCGATCAGGTGCTTCACCGTGCCGGCCGCGTGCGCGACCACCTTCGGGCCCTGGCCGCCGGCCCACAGCTCGTTGCCGAGCCTCGGCGTGCCCCAGCTGGTCAGCAGGACGTCGGCGCCGGCAGCCAACTCGGGGAGGGCGGCCGGGTCGAGACCGGGCGGGTTGCCCGGCTGGGCCGGGCCCGTCGTGTGCCCGTCTTCCGCCCAGACGACATCGAAGCGTTCGTCGAGTAGCCGGCGCGTGTCGGCGTCGATGACATCGGCGGCACGTTCGGGTGAGATGAGGGCCGCGAGTCGGGGATTCGGCACGGGAGCTCCTTCGGGGTTGGCGTGAATCTGACGGTAGGCGCCTTCCGTCATGCAGGTCCAAGCCCGTTTTCGCATGAACCGATACCGTGCGCGCATGGACTTCACGCTTCAGCAACTCCGTGGCTTCGTCGCCGTCGCCGAAGAACTGCACTTCGGGCGGGCGGCGCAGCGCCTGAACCTGACCCAGCCGCCGTTGACCCGGCAGATCCAGGCCCTTGAACGGATGCTTGACGTCCGCCTGTTCGACCGCCCCGGCCGCGGCGTCCGGCTGACCGCAGCCGGCGGAGTGTTCCTGGAGCACGCCCGCCGCGTGCTCGCGCTGCTGGAGGTCGCTCCGGAGGCGACCCGGCGCGCGGCCGACGGGACGACCGGGACACTGCGGATCGCGTTCACCGCGATCGGCGCGTACGCCGTGCTCGCGGACTTCCTGACCCTGGTCGGCAGGCGGACGCCAGGGGTGACGGCGGAGCTGACGGAGCTGGTGAGTCCCGAGCAGTTCGAGGCGTTGGCGAATCTCGATATCGATCTCGGGCTGGTGCGGCCGCCGATCCCGGAGAAGTTCGAGTCGATGCCGGTGCACTCGGAGGATCTGGTGCTCGCCGTGCCGGACTCGCATCCGCTGGCGTTCGGCGAGGGGCCGGTGTCACTGGCCGACGTCACCGCCGACTACATCGGGTACAGCCCGGAGGGTTCGCAGTACCTGCACGACATCTGCGCGGCGATGATCGGGATGGACCGGTACGCGGTGAGCCAACTGGCGTCACAGGTACCGACGATGCTCGCGTTGGTGCGGGCCGGTCTGGGATGCGCGCTGATCCCGCGGTCGATCACGGCGATGAGGGTCGAGGGCATCCGGTACCGCGAACTGGACGCGGCCGACGCGCATTCGGTGACGCTGCACGCCTGCTGGAGCCCCGACAACCCGAACCCGGCGCTGCGGCGGCTGGCGGAGAGGCTGCGTGAGGAATAGCGGGAGGTGCGGCAGGCCCGGCGGAATCCTCCGCCGGGCCTGCCGCCTTGCCGATGCGGACGGTCGAGCCCCCTTGCGCCCTGACCGCCCGCCTCACGCGCCGGGGGTTCCTCAGCGCCGAGTGCGCAGGAGGCGTGTCCGGCCGATCAGGAATGCGCCGGCCCCGGCGCAGACCAGCACGAGCCCGATGACGCCGACCGAGAGATCGGTACCCGACTGGGCGAGGTTGGGCGTCGATGCTTCGCTCGCCGTGGCCGCCGGCTTCTCGCCCGCCGCATCAGCGGCGGGCGCGGGGTCCGCGGTGGGTGCGTCGGCCGGGTCCGCCGGGTCTCCCTTGTCGCCGTGGGCGGGGGTGTGCTCGTTGGAACCGGCGACCGGTGCCGCGGGCGCCCGGAGCGGCTGTTCTGCCTCGCCCGTGGTCTTGATCCGCAGCGTCGCCTGCCCGCCGTCGTTGCTGACGACCTCGATGCGCAGCCCGCCGTCGGCGGTCTTGAACGTCTCGCCGGCCGACCAGTACAGGTTGCGCACGCCGTCGCCGCCGGCGGCCGTAGGCACGACCATGGTCGAGGTCCCCTTGCCGACATAGCGCAGGACGCGCACGCCGTAGCCCCGTCGAAGCTTCGCTCCCTCCGCCTCGGTGACACGTCCGTCCGGGTTCTCGATGCCCTTGTCGCGGTCGACCGGCCGGCTCAGTTCGACGTAGAACGTGCGGCCGGTAGCCGGATCGGTCGCCTGTACCGCGACGAGGCCCGACTCGTTGTCGCGCGAGCGGATCGTCACCTTCTGGTCGGCTCCCGCCCCCTTGACCACCTGGTAGCGGTCCGCGGGGAGCCAGCCCAGCCGGATGCGGTTCGGGCTGGAGAGCGGTTTGAACATCCACGAGCGCGTCGCGCCCTGAACGTCCCAGGCGTCGCCGTACTCCGAGCCCTTGCACGTGCCCTTCTCGCCCCAGTCGGCCGTCAGCGATCCGTCGACGGTGCCACCGGGGCAGACGAGCACGCCGGCGTGACCGAAGCCGAGGTTGTGCCCGAGTTCGTGGGCATAGGTGCCGCCGCTGCCCAGGCCGGGTACGTAGATGGCACCGCCGCTGTCGGGGCCGCTGGTCACCGTGCCCGTGGCGGAACCGCCGGCGCAGTTGCCGACTGCCACGATCAGGTGCTTACGAGGACCGCCGGTGAAGCCGATGGCCTTCGACACCTCGCTGCGGGCGTGCCCGCGATCGCCGTCGCACGTTCCGAGACCGGGCGCCCAACGCGTGGCCTCGATCGAGAACTCGACGTTTCCGTCGGACTCGTCGCTCCACAACTCCGCCGCGGCCAGCACGCTCTTCTTGACCTCGGCGATGTACGCCGCGCCGTCGTCGCCCGGCTGCGGCCGCGCCGGGTCGGTCGTGACCGCGATCGTGATCGGATGCTTCTTCTCGGCCGCCACCGCCCCGGAGGCGCCGAGCGGGGATATCGCGAGTCCGGCCGACGAGGCGACGACGAGCGCCGTCAGCGTCGCCCGGCGGGCACCAGTACGTGCGAGGGGTGTGGGGGAAGGATTGAACACGGGGGATCCTTTTGGACACTTGTGGCGCCGGAACTTGTCGGGCCCACTGGATGGATGACGAAGCGTTACGGCTCGGGACGAAACATCGGGGACGACCGGGCGGACTCGCCCGTTCCCGGGGGTCTCCGCCTCGGAAGCGGGCAACTTCCGTGACCTCGGCCGTCCGGCGGTACGGACACAGTTCGCTCCGGCCCAGGAGCCCTTGACAGCTTAGCTGCTATATAGCCAGCCGGCTGGGTCTGATGTCCTCGCACATCGAACAGCCCCTGGGCCAGCGGGAGTACGTGGTGCTGAGCGCCCGGGACCGGCTGATCCGCCGTCGACGGCGAAGGCGGCGCCTGCGATCCACCAGGAGGCGCCGCCTTCCGGCCCCGGCCTTCAGTTCTGGGTGAGGACGTTCAGTTCCGCCGCGCCCGCCCACGGCTGACCGTTGACGGAGCTGAGGGCGACGAGCTTGATGTAGCCGCCGGTGCGTCCGCCGAGCGGCACGATCTGCTCGTCGGCGCCGTCGGGCCAGGTGCCCTTGGCGGCCGGCGGGCCCCAGTTCCGGCCGTCGGCCGAGACGTAGACCTCATAGTCCTTGATCCGGTCGTTGGTGTTGTTCTGGCGCGGCAGGTACCTGAACTCCTTCAGCGGGTGGGAGCCACCGAGGTCGAGCGTGATGTGGTGCGGGTAGTCAGGGGACGAGGCCGACCAGCCGGTGCCCCACCAGGTGGCGGGATCGCCGTCGAGGGCGTGGGCGGCCGGAGTGTCCTCGCCCTCGGTCTCCTGGCTGTCGACGTCCACGATCTTGATGCGGTCCTGCGGCAGGTAGTCGGGCGGGACCGTACTGACCTCGACGGCCGCCGCGGTCGAGGTCTTCTTCCCGCCCGCGGTGTACGACGCACGGGCGTTGAGGGTGAACGTGCCGGCGGGGATGCCGGCCTTCGGGGTGACCTTCCAGGTCACCCCGGCGGTGGCGCCGGGGGCGACGGAGCCGAGCGTGGCCGACGTCTCGGGCCGGGCGGTCCAGCCGTCGGGGACGGTCAGCTCTGTCTCGACGTCGGTGGCCGCCGCCGTCTCGCCGTTGGTGAACGCCACGTCGACGCTGTTGGCCGCGCCCGGCACGAGCTTGCCGGACTTCGGGTGGACGGCGAGCGTCGCGCAGGAGGGGACGTCGTCCGTCTCGCCCAGGTCGGTCACGGTGAAGTCGTCCATCACGAAGTCGGCCTGGTCGGGGGCGCTTCCCACCTTGCGGATGCCGACGTAATAGTCGCCGCAGTCGCCCGCGGTGAACTCGTGGTTGTAGCGGGCCGTGGTCCGCTGCTGCCCGAAGGGGATCTGCTGCGTCTCGGTCGTCCCGGCGCCGGTCGCGTTGAGCCGGTCGTACCCGGTGGACAGGGCGTACTGGCCGGCGAACGCGTTCTGGTAGTCGAAGGAGACCCGGTAGCGGTGGCCGGGCTCGAACCGCACGGTCTGCGGAATCGTCCGGTAGACGAGCTGGGCACCCTCCTCGTGGGACTTCAGCGAGTGGTTGCCGTCGAGGGTCTGATCGGTGAGCTGACCGTTCCAGCCCGCCATGGTGTACGGGGCGTGCTTCTCGGAGCGCACGGTGCGGATGTCCCCGGGCTCGGTCTGCACGAAGGGGCCCCAGCCCTGCTCGTTGTCCTCGAAGTCCCAGTGGGCGACCGTGCCCGCCTTCTCGGACTTGGTGGTGTTCACCAGGCGGACGTCGTCGAACTTCACCTCGGCATCGCCCGCCGCAGCGTCGACGGTCAGCTTCGCCGTCCCGGCCGTGGCCGTGAAGCGGACTGCCGTGCGCTGGAAGTAGGTGCCGCTCTTCTCATCGATTCCGATGGCGTCCTTGGCTGTCGACCGGTCGATCCAGTTCCTCGCACCGCCGGCGGTCAGGGTGACCCTGCGGGACGCGCCGGGCTGCACCTCGACCCAGGCGGAGGCGGCGTAGCGCTTGCCCGGGACGAGGTCGCGCAGGGTCGTGGTGAGCCGGGTGCCGGTGGCGGAAGCGGGGATGACGGCCTCGTACTGGCCGAGTGCGTTGCGCCGGACAGAGGCTGGTCCATCGGCCTGCCAGCCCTTGAGGGTGCCCGAGTTGAAGCCGGGGTCGGTTACGTGGGAGCCCTGTCCGAAGTCCGGCTGCCGGATGGAGTCGCGGTCGTTGCGGTAGACGACGTAGGGCTGGTCCTTGGCCGCGTCGATGGTGATCTTCCCGTTCCGGACGGGGAGCGTGCCGGCCTTGACCCGGCCCTGGTCGGTCAGCTTGTAGAGGGTGACCGACTTCTCGTTCTTCCACTGCTTCGGGACCGGCCAGGTGCTGGTGCCGCCGGCCGGGTTCCAGTGGTAGGCCTTGGCGCCGGTCCAGGGAAGCAGGTAGGCGTTGCCGTCCTGCACCTTGTCGTCGCCGACGAACACCTGGCGGGTACCGGAGGCGTCGGTGACGCGGACACCGCCGGTGAGTTCCACCTCGTGGTCGGTCCACTGGGTGATCTGCTGTCGCTGCAGGAACTTGGCGGGGAGGTTCCGGTTCCAGATGTTGGCGTAGAACTTGTTCCAGTCGTTCTGGTTGCCCCAGCCCTCCCATTCCTTGATGTTCGCGGAGCCGAGCAGCGGGTTGTCGATCCAGACGTCCTTCTCGCTGTTGCGGATGAACCGGATGACCTTGGAGTTGATGCCACGGTTGGCGTCGCCGCCGTAGCTCGGTTCGTTGGCCCAGTGCGACCAGAGGGAGGAGCGCTCCATCTTGTCGCCCCACTCGGTGCCCAGCTGCCAGCCCTGCTTGCGCAGTTCGGTCTGGAGGCGGTCGGACTTCCAGCCGTGGCTGTAGTAGACGTCCATGTAGAGGAACTTGAGGTTGGGGTCGGTCTCGTCCCTCAGCTGCTGGAAGCGCTTGGCTATGTCACCACTGGTGAGATCACGGCGCTGGTCGATGTAGTAGGACTGGCCGAGCCAGTCCCAGCCCTTGGCCTTGGCGTCGACCAGCGTGTCGCTGAACGCCTTGGCCTCCGGGTACGCCTCGGTGGAGTTCACGTGGACGCCGAACGAGGCTCCCCAGTCCTTGCCGGCCTTCGCGAGGGCGTTGAGGTCCTTGAGCCCACCGGCCCGGGTGTTGTAGTTGCCGCCGTAGTCGGGGTGGGCGGAGTCGTGGCCCTCCTGGGCGTAGCCCTTGAGGAGGGCGAGCTGGCCGAGGCCGTCGGTGGCCAGCGAGATCCGCTTGACATTGTCGAGCGTCTTGGTGAAGGGGTTGCTCGCGTAGCTCGCGAAGTTGAAAGGGATGTGGGTGACCACACGGCCGGGGGTGTCTTCGGATCCCTTGGCCCGCACTCCGATCGAGCGGAAGGCTATGGCGCCGTCCTGCCAGTCGACCTTGGCGTCGGTGTTGCGGTCGCCGGTGACGACGACCTTCGCCCACGGAAGCTCCTCGGTGAAGGGCGACCCCGCGGCGCGGTAGGTCCACTGCCCGCTGGAGACTCCGACCTCGGTCGTGCCGTCGGTCTTGACGGCCTGGCGCTTCACCCGGGTGTTCTCGCTGGTGGCCTCGTCCTGCACGGAGTTGGTCTCGATCGCGGCGGCGAGCCGGTCCGTGTTGACGATGGCGTACGCCGAGCCCTGCGGGGACGCGTCGGCGGGCGTGTCCTGGGTGACGGCGGTGAAGGTGTCGCCCTTGCCGTTCTTGTCCGGGTCGACACGGGCCGCGGTGACGTGCGCGCCGGGCTGGTCTCCGCGTACGGAGAGGAGGTTGTGGCCCGGGATGTCGATCGTGTGGACACGGAAGCCGGCGGTGTCGGTGATCCGGTCGATCCGGAAGGTGACCTGGGAGCCTTTGACCGCTATGTGCGCGTCGATGCGGACGCCGTCGAGGTCGGGGAAGGTCAGCCGGTAGCGGGCCGTCGCGCCCTCGACGCTCGCTCGGCCCACGGCCCGGTGCGGTGCGCCGTTGAGTACCACGGTGTCGAGGGGCGTGGCCCGGCCGCCGAGGACGGCTCCGTTCGCCCGGTCGGTGTAGTCGAGTACGTAGGGGAACTGCGCTCCGGTGCGCACCCGCAGACCTGCGGATTCGATGACCAGTGCAGTCTCCGCCGACTCCGTCGCGTCGTTCGTCGCGTGTGCCTGCCCGGTGAGGGCGGGCGACACGGTCAGCACGGCCGCCAGAAGCAGGCCTGCTCGTGAGTAACGTTGCATGAATACTACTTAGCAGTTAAGCAGCTATGCCACTAGGTCTCGTGCGCTTCGGTCTACCGCCGGTGATCGCGGCGATCGGCGGGCATCTGAGGTCGTGTCAGCAGGGGGACCACCGCCGAGGAGAGAGCATCGGAGCAGGTCAACACCCGGCAGTAGGCTGACGCTGCCCAGGATCATCCTCGAAGGAGTCCCGACGTGGCAGTGCGCCGCACCACGCTGTTCGACCAGGTCGCAAGCGAGATCATCACGCTGATCGAGGAGACCGGCCTGAAGCCGGGCGACCAAGTACCGCCGGAGGGCGAACTGGCCGCGCGGTTCGGGGTGAACAGGCTCGCGGTCCGTGAGGCGATCCGGGCTCTGGCGGCGCGGGAGATCCTCATCTCCAGCCAGGGCCGGCCGGCCCGCGTCAATGTACCGACCGCGCGTGTCTTCGCTCAGATCCTGGGGTTCCGGCTGCGCCAGCAGTCGCTTCGTTTCGAGGACGTTCTGGATGCCCGTGGCGCGGTCGAAAGGGCCATGGCCTCGCGGGCGGCGGTGCGCGTGGGTGCGGGAGAGGCGTCCACAGAGGATGCCACCGCACTGCTGGAGAAGATGGAGGAGGCGGTCGACGACCGCGACCGCTTCGTGGCGCTCGACCTGGCGTTCCATCACGAGATCGCCAGGACGGCCGACAACGGCATCCTGGAACTGGTCCTGGAGTCCCTCGGCGACGTCCTGACCGAGCACCGGCTGGCCAGTTACGACGGCCGCTCGCGGCGCGGCGAGAGCCAGCACGACACGATCACCGCCCATCGCGCGATCGTGGACGCCATCGCGGCGGGTGATCCCGAGAGGGCTGTCGCGGCCATGGCGGCGCATCTGACGGAGACGGGTGAGGACTTGGAGATCACGCCGTAGCCACGCCCCCGCAAGGGCGCCGCTCAGGCGCCGTCCTCGTACCGGCTGAGATGCCGCGCGAGGCTGAGCTCCAGATGCTCCCGCATGGCGTCCTCCGCCCGTTGGGCGTTGCGCCGCAGTACCGCTCGCAGGATCCGGCTGTGTTCGACGGCCGTGGCGGGGCTGCCGCCCGTGACCGGGCTGAGCCGGAAGAGGTGGAGGTGTGCGTGCAGGCGCTCCACCGCGGCGGCGAGCAAGGTGCGCCCCGAGGCGGCGGCGAGCGTGTCGTGGAAGCGCTGGTCCAGCGCCGCGAAGCGCCCGTAAACGGCGAAGCTGTGGCCCTTGTCGGGCAGGCCCTGCATCTCCTCCATCAGGGCCTCGATCCGGTCCAGCGCCTTGTCTCCGGCGTGCTCGGCGGCCAGAGCCGCGGCCCGGGGCTCCAGAAGGAGCCGCATTTCGAAGAGTTCCTCCACGTCTCGCCGGCCCAGCAGTTCGGTGGTGCGGTAGCCCGACAGTGACCGCTTGAGGACCAGACCGTCCGCTTCGAGGCGGGCCAGCGCCTCACGCACCGGGGTGGGCGAGACGCCCAGCGACCGGGACAGTGCCTCGATGCCGACCCGGGCGCCCGGCTGGATCACGTGGTCCATCACCATCGCCTTGACGGCCTCGTAGACGCTGTCCCCCAGCACCTCGCGCTTCACCCCCGCGCCGGCACCCCACTCAGTGGCCGCGAGCGGGACGGACTCCGTCCCATCGGTGTGATTCACCGGCATAGCGCTACTCCCCCAAGCTCAACAATCCTATGTGATTCAACATGCCTCAACCCCGAAAGGCCATACGCCGGAAGGCCGGACTCCCGCCCGGATCAGGAGCAACGGCAGCTCATCACAACGATTTGCACACCTCATACAAAGTATTCGACGCACAGGCCTTGACGATCCGATCCCTCCTCCCACAACATCTCGGCAACAGAATCCTATCTGATTCAACTGAGGCAATGATCATGATCCTTCGCAGATCCGCGGTGTCCGTCGCCGCCACCCTCGCCCTCCTGGCCATCGCTTCGACCGCATGCACCGTGAAGACCTCCGACGGCAGCGGGCCGGCCGGCACCGCGACCGCCAAGACCGGCAAGGGGAGCGCCGAACTCGCCGACGGTTCCGGCACCAAGGTCGCACTCGTCCCGGGCGGCGCCCACCCGTACTTCCAGCCATGGAAGAAGGCGGGCGCGGATGCCGAGAAGACGCTGAAGCTGGGCGATGTGACGTTCGACGAGACGGCCGAGTGGGACCAGCAGAAGCAGAACAACCTGCTGTCGACCCTGGCCGCGCGCGGCTACAACGCCTTCGGTGTCTTCGGGGTGTCCCCCACCGACGTCAACACCACCTTCTCCGACCTCAAGTCCCAGGGCTTCGCGGTGGCCTCCCTGGGGTCGTGCCCCGCCGGCGGCAGGAACGAGGCCGACTTCTGCCTCTCCACCGATGTGGAACTCGCCGCCTACAAGGCGGCCGAGGCCACCATCGAGGCGATGGGCGGCAAGGGCACGATCGTTCACCTGACGGGCAACAACGTCGACGCCAACACGCAGCTTCGGATCAAGGGCGTGCAGAAGGCCGTGAAGGAGACCGGCGGCAAGGTCGACCTGCTGCAGAACATCACCGATATCGACAAGGACCTCCAGACCGCGCAGAAGGCCGTCTCCGACCTGCTCGCGACCAAGGGCTCACGGATCCAGGGCATCGTCTCGACCGCGTACAACCCGGCGGTCGCCGCGGCCGAGGCCGTTCAGGAGACGGGCTCGAAAGCCAAGGTCGTGGCGATCGACGACGACGCCAAGATCCTCTCCTCGATCAAGAACGGCTCGGTGAGCGCCACGGTCGTGCAGAACCCGGTGGGTCAGGCCGAGATCGGCGCCTGGGCGCTCGCGCTCCTGCAGACCAAGCAGTGCACGGTCAAGCAGCCGGGCCAGGTCATCGACTCGGGTTCCTTCGTCGTCACGAAGCCGAACCTCGGGACGTACGACAAGGCGCGCGACACCAAGACAGCGGAGCTGAAGAAGCAGTTCGCCGACGAGTACCTCTCCTGCGGCTGACCGTCCCGGCACAACGACAGAAAGTCAGCAACCGGCATGACCATGATCACGAAAGCGACGGCCCTGCTGGCCGACATCGCGGTGGAGACCGACCGCACCGACGCCGTGCAGTCCTTCGTCAAACAGGAGACGGTCCTCGTCACCCTGACGACCACGGACGGCATCGAGGGAACCGGCTACGCCTACACCATCGGCACCGGCGGCACGTCCGTCCTGGCCCTCCTGCGCGACCATCTGCTGCCACTCCTCGCCGGGAAGGACGCCCGCAACGTTGAGGGGCTCTGGCAGGAGCTGTTCGGCCTGACCCGTGCCACCACCACCGGCGCGATCACCTCGCTCGCGCTCGCCGCGATCGACACGGCGCTGTGGGACCTGCGCTGCAAGCGCGCCGGCGAACCCCTGTGGCGGCTGGCCGGCGGTCACCGCCGGGAGATACCGGTGTACGACACCGAGGGCGGCTGGCTCCACCTGGGCACCGACGAGCTGGTCAAGTCGGCCCTCGCCGCGAAGGAGGCGCAGTTCTCGGGCGTCAAGATCAAGGTCGGCAAGCCGCACCCGGCTGAGGACGCGGAGCGCCTGCGTGCCGTACGCGAGGCCGTGGGACCGTTCCTGCACATCATGACCGACGCGAACCAGTCGCAGTCGCTGTCCTCCGCCGTGCGGTTGGCCGCCGCCCTCGAACCGTACGATCCGTACTGGCTCGAGGAACCCATGCCCGCCGACGACATCAGCGGCCATGCCCGGCTCGCCCGCTCGACCCGGATCCCGATCGCGGTCGGCGAGTCGATGTACGCGCCCATGCAGTTCCGCAGCTACCTGGAGACCGGCGCGGCCTCTGTCGTACAGGTCGACGTGGCCAGGGTCGGCGGGATCACGCCGTGGCTGAAGGTCGCCCACCTCGCCGAGACGTTCAACGTCGAGGTGTGCCCGCACTTCCTGATGGAACTGCACGTCAGCCTCGTCGCCGCCGTCGCCAACGGCGCGTACGTGGAGTACATCCCGCAGCTGCGCGCGGTCACCCGCACCGAGCTGACCGTGCGGGACGGTCTGGCCGTCGCTCCGGACGAGCCGGGCATCGGGATCGACTGGGACATGGACGCCATCGACCGGCGGAGGGTGTCATGAAGACGGCCGTCGCTCCACCCGGCAGCGAGACGGACCGCCCCACCGACGGGGCCCGGCCGGCACACCGGCTGCCGTTCTGGGTCAACCAGCGGCTCGGGCTCCTCGTCATCATCATCGCGCTCGCCGCTCTGTTCGGTGTTCTGCGCCCGGCGTTCTTCGACGAGCGGCTGGTGCTCTTCCCGCTCCTGAGGGACATCTCGACGCTGACGGTGGTGGCACTGGCGCAGATGGTGGTGCTGTCCATCGGGCACATGAACCTCGCCGTCGGGCGCATGGCCGCCTTCGGCGCGTTCTTCGCCGGCTTCGGCTACGACCGGCTCGGTCTGTCGCTGCCGCTCGGCCTGGTGCTGTGCCTGGTGGCGGGCTGTGCGATCGGCGCGCTGACCGGCTGGATCATCGCCCGTACCGGGGTGAACTCCTTCGTCGTGACGCTGGCCATGGACTTCGCCCTGCTGGGACTCGTCTCTCTGCTCTACTCGGCCCTCACGGACAACGCCGCGTTCACCGCCCGTCCGGACGGGCTGGCGGAGCTGCGTTCCTACTCGCTCGCCGACATCTGTGTCGGGCCCGTCTGCGGCTCGCCGGCCGTCCCGCAGATCATCCAGTTCACCGTGATCGCCCTCGTCGGCCTCGGCTTCCTCTACTCCCGTACCCGGATGGGACGCGAGCTGCTGCTCACCGGCGCCAACCCGAGTGCCGCCGAGCTGTCCGGCATCCCCACCGGACGCAGGATCGTGCTCGCGCACGCGCTCTCGGGGCTGCTCGCCGCACTGGCCGGTTTCATGGCCGCCGTCGGCACGGGCACGTTCCGCGCGTCCATCGGCGACGACTTCATGCTCCCCTCGTTCCTGGGCGCGGTCCTGGGCGGGACCCTGCTCACCGGCGGCGTCGTCTCCGTCGTCGGCGCTCTGCTCGGCACCTCACTGGTCGGTGTGATCCGCAAGGGTCTGGACCTGCTCGGCGTCGGTCTCGAAAGCCTCAACATCTACCTCGGCTGCGTCCTGCTCCTGGCCCTGTCCGCCGACCGGGTGCGCACCGTCGTGTCCTACCGCAAGGTGGTGCGTTCCACATGACCCCGCTCCAGGACAGCAGTACGGCGGCATGGTCCGCGCTGCGGCGCTTCTCGCGCTCCACGACGACCACCCTGCTGGGCGTGGTCGTCGTCGGCTACGTCGCCCTCGGCATCTCGTCGTCCGGGACCTTCTTCGAAGGGCCCTCACTCCGTACGTTCCTGCAGTACCTCGCCACACCGGTCCTGATCGGGCTGGCCCAGATGGTCGCCCTCAGTGTGGGGCAGCTCAATCTCGCGGTCGGGGCGCTGGGCGGGTTCAGCGCCTGCCTGATGGGCGTCCTGATGGTCGACGCCGGTGTCCCTGCCGGACTCGCCGTCCTGATCGGTGTGCTGGGCGCGACCCTGATCGGCCTGATCACCGGCGTGTTCATCGTCGCCACACGTATCAACGGCTTCATCGTGACGCTCGGCACCATGACCATCCTGCTGGGTGCGCAGTACCGGCTCTCCGGGACCCGCACCATCGACGGGTACTCCGCCACGCTGCGCGACTTCGGCCGCGCAGCGCCGCTGAACATCCCGCTGGTCTTCGTCACGGCCCTGGTCGCGGCCGGTCTCCTCGCCGCCTTCATGTACCGCACGGTGGCGGGGCGGCGGCTGCTGGCCGCGGGCGGGAACCCGCTCGCCGCCAAGCTCTCCGGCATTTCCACCGACCGGCAGATCGTGCTCGCGCACACCCTGTCCGGGCTACTCATCGGCATCGCCGCGCTGACCGCCACGGCCTCGCTGCCCGGGGTCAACCGCAGTGTCGGCGGAGACTGGCTGCTGCCCAGCTTCGCGGCGCCCATCATCGGCGGCGTGGCGTTGACCGGCGGCTCCGTCGCCGTGCTCGGGACCGTGCTCGCCGCCTTCGTCATGCGCCTGATCGACACGGCGCGGGCGCAGTTCTCGCTCGACCCGAGCTGGGTCAACTTCCTCATCGGGGTGGTCGTGCTCGGCACCGTCGTCGGCGGTCGCCTCCACCAGGGCCACCTCGCCAAGAAGGGCGTATCACCCGGCGGCGCTCCCCCACCGCCACCTCCCGAGGAGACACCCCGGCCGACGGCCGTACCGACGCCGATGGGAGAGACCCGATGAGCGAAGTCCTGCTGGAATGCGATCAGATCGTCAAGGTCTTCCCCGGTGTCCGCGCCCTCGACGGCGTCGGCCTGCGGCTCACCGCAGGCTCCGTGCACGCCCTGCTGGGCGAGAACGGGGCGGGGAAGTCCACCCTCATCAAGGTGATCACCGGCGTGCACGCGCCGGACGGCGGCAGGCTCCTCAGGGGCGGCCAGGAGATCCAGCCGCGCTCCCCGCTGGACGCCATGCGGGCCGGCGTCGGCGTCGTGCACCAGGAGCGCAATCTGATCCCCGGGTTCTCCGTGGCCGAGAACATCACGCTGCAGAACCCGCCCTCGCGCCGTGGCCTGGTCGACCGGGAGGCCATGACGGCTCCGGCCCGGCGCTGTCTGGCCGAACTCGGCCTCGACATCGATCCGCACCAACTTGTATCCGAACTGTCTGTCGCACAGCAGCAGTTGGTGGAGATCGCCAAAGCGCTCCACACCGACAGCAAGGTTCTCCTGCTCGACGAGCCGACCGCCTCCCTCTCCCCGCAGGAGGCCGAGCATCTCTTCGACGTCATCCGGCGGCTCACCGAACGCGGCACGTGTGTGGTCTTCGTCAGTCACAAGCTGGAGGAGGTCTTCGCGGTCTGCGACACCGTCACCGTGCTGCGCGACGGCCGGTCCGTGCTCGAATCCGCGCCGCTCGCGGAGCACACCCAGGACGACGTCGTGACCCTGATGGTCGGACGCGCCCACGCGGTGACGGCGATGACCCCGCGGCCCGTGGACACGTCCGCGACGCCCGCGCTCTCCCTCACCGGGCTCTCGACGGCCTCCGGCCACCGTGACATCTCCCTCGACGTGCTCCCCGGGGAGATCGTCGGGCTGTACGGCCTGGTCGGCGCGGGGCGCAGCGAACTGGTCAGGGCGGTGCTCGGTCTGGACCGGGTGACCGGCGGTGAGATCCGGGTGTACGGGGAGCCCGCGAGGATCGGCTCGCCGCGGCAGGCGCTGCACGGGTACGGGATCGGGTATCTGACGGAGAACCGCAAGGAGGAGGGTGTCTTCCTGGAGCAGCCCATCCTCCGCAACATCACCGTGACGGTGTGGCGGAAGCTGGCGAACGCCATCGGATACGTTCCCGCCCGCCGGGAGCGCGAGACCGCGGAGGATCTTGTCGAGCGCCTCGGCATCAGGATCTCCGGGCTCGCGCAGAACGCCGGTGAGCTGTCGGGCGGCAACCAGCAGAAGGTCAGTCTGTCGAAGTGGCTGGCGGCCGACACCCGGCTGCTGGTCGTCGACGAACCGACCGTCGGTGTGGACGTGCGGACCAAGCACGCCTTCCACGAGCTGATCTGGGAGCTCGCCCGCGGCGGACTGCCGATCCTGCTGATCAGCAGCGACCTGGCGGAGATGGTGACCCTGGCCGACCGGGTCGTCGTGATGGCCGGTCACCGCATCCGCGGCGAGGTGGCCAACGACCACGACTACGGCCGGATGAGCGGCCGGATCATCCGTATGATCCACGACCGGCCGGTCCTGGCCGGGTCCCCGAAGGGACCGACCGCGTGAGGCGGGTCGCGCAGGTCATCGGTCTGCGCCCGGGGAAGGCGGCGGAGTACCGGGAGCTGCACCGTGCCGTCCCCGGGCCCGTGCTCGACCGGCTGCGGCGCTCCCATATTGCCAACTACTCGATCCACCTGCTCGGCGACAGGCTGTTCAGCTACTTCGAGTACCACGGCGACGACCTGGCCGCCGACCTCGCCCTGATGGCCGACGACCCGGCCACCCAGGAGTGGTGGCGGCTCACAGCTCCCTGCCAGCGGCCCGTGGACGAAGCCGGGCCCGGTGCCTGGTGGGCATCGGGCGAGCAGGTCTTCCTCATGGAGTAGGCCGCCGGACAGGCCGTAGGCCCTCCGTACACGAGAACCGTCCGGCGGCGCCGGTGCGCCGTTCCCGCAGCCCCGGGAGGGCGCGGCCCTCGCTCTCCCGGGCACCCCGCGTCTTCGGCCCGGCCCCGTCGGTCATTTCTCCTGGAACCGGCTGAGCTGGCGCTCCAGGCTGTGTGTCAGATGGTCCGTCATCGCCTGTGCGGCCCGCTCGGCACTGCGGCGCAGGATCGCCCGGACGACCCGCTCGTGCTCGGCCAGGGTCGAATCGTCCTCGACGGGAAGGCTGCTGAGGCGGAAGACGTGGAGATGCGCGTGGAGCCGCTCGACCGCGTCCAGGAGGAGGGGGCGACGGGCGGCGACCGCGACGGCGTCGTGGAAGCGCTGGTCCAGGGCTGCGAATTCACGGTAGGACGCGTAGGGACCCGCGGGGCTGGGGTGGACCTCCATGTCCTCCTGGATGGCCTCGATGACGTCGAGCTGAGACTCGTCGGCGTGCAGGGCCGCCAGCGCCGCGGCCCGCGGTTCCAGGAGGAGCCGCATCTCGAACAGCTCCTCAACCCCTTGCCGGGTGAGCAGTTCCGTCGCCCGGTATCCGGAGAGGGAACGCTTGACCACGAGGCCGTCCGACTCCAGACGGGCCAGCGCCTCGCGGACCGGGGTCGGTGAGACGTCGAGCCTGCGGGAGAGGGCTTCGATGCCGACGCGGGCCCCCGGTGCGATCTCATGGTCCATGACCATGGCCTTGATGTCCTCGTAGACGCTGTCGGAGAGTGGCTGGCGGACCGGCGCCGTGGGGGGCTCTGGCGCCCCGGCCCGGTCGTCGAAGACGGGCGGGTCATTCACCGGCATCCAGATCTCCTCGCTTCACCACACGTGCGGCCACCAGCAGTTTAGCGAGCGGGCCGGGCGAACCCAGGTGCTCCGGGCTCCCTGGTGACGCCCCGCGTTCCTCGAACGTCGGTGCGGACGATGGAGCGCTCCGTCTTCCCACTGGTCAACCGCCAGTCGGGCCGGGCGAGGGGCATCCCGAACGCCTCGGCGGCGGGCACCGGGGCCGTCCGGTACGCACCGCGTTCCGATGGGCGACCACCGTTCGGACCCGTCCGGGCTGCGGCAGCTCCGACGTGCGTCGAGGTTGGACGTATGCCAGCACAGAGCCCGGTCGGCGTTCCCGGCGGTCAGTCGTCCGCGCGCTTGCGCGGTGTCGGAGAAAGCATGAGCGGGCGATCGGTACTCCTGGTCCTTGGGGTGTTGGTGCTGCAGACAGCGTTTGTGCTCTCGTGCGTCGGCGCGTTCCGCGATCCCGTCCCGCACCGCATTGCCCTGGCCGTCACGGACCCCACGACACGGATCGCCGACGACACCTTCTACCAGCTCGCGTTGCTTCCCGGTGAGCCGGTGGACCCGGTCCGGGTGGCCGACGAGGCTGCTGCCCTGGACCGCATCCACAGTCGTGAGGTGGACGGTGCGCTCGTCCTCTCCCGATCCGGCACCGCCGACCTGTTGCTGGTTGCCGGTGGGGCGGGCCCGTTGCTGGCCAAGGAACTTGCCACGCACGTCGTCGCGGCAGAAGGGCACCAGGGCCGCACGGTCCGAGTCCGGGACGTGGTGCCGGTCGCGCCGGGTGACAAGCGTCTCCTCTCCTCCTTCTCGCTCGTTGTGGGCTGGTGTGCGGGCGGCGTCCTGTGCGCCTCGGTGCAGGCGTACGGTGCCGGGCGCCGTCGTCCGGCGGGATTGCGCGCATCGGCCGCCATGGGTGTGCTGCTGGTGTATTCGGTGCTTGCCGGGCTCCTAGGCGTGCTGGTCGCCAGGACTCTTCTGGACGCGGTGCCAGGAAACCTCTGGGCACTGTGGGCCCTCGGTTCCCTGCTGGTTCTGACGGTCGGAGCCCTCACACTCGCCCTGTACGAATCGGCCGGAGCGCTGGGAATCGGTCTGGCGCTCCTGCTCGTGGTCGTCCTCGGCGGGCCGAGCGCGGGCGGGGTGTATCCCACCGAGTTGCTGCCCGCGTTCTGGCGCACTGTGGGCCCGTTCCTGCCGCCCGGGGCGGGCCTGGACGCCGTGGATTCGATCGCCTATTTCCGTGGTGCGGGTGCCGGCGGGCCGTGGTGGACGCTTGTGGCCTGGGCCGGCGGCGGCGCGGCCGTGGTCCTGCTGGGCGGCGTTGTCGCGACCCGGTCCCGTCCTCCCGCAGCGCGGACCAAGCGTCGGCCCTGACGTCCAGTCACCACAGCGACGTCACTGGCCCCGACGTCACCGGCCCCCGGCGTCACCAGTCCTCGTCCGACCACTGGTCGAGCAGCGCTTCGCCGTTGAGGCTGCTGTGGGGTACCTCGGTGCCGAGGGACTGCTCGGCCCAGATGACTTTGCCGCGTGCGGTGTAGCGCGTGCCCCAGCGGTGCGCGAGCCGGGCGATGATGAACAGGCCGCGCCCGCCCTCATCGGTGCTGGCAGCCTGGCGGACGTGCGGGGCCGTACTGCTGCCGTCGGCGACTTCGCAGATCAGGGTGTCGTCGTCGTGCAGCAGCCGGAGCCGGATCGGCGGGGAGCCGTATCGGATCGCGTTGGTGACCAGCTCGCTGACGATGAGCTCCGCCGTGTAGGTGGCGTCCGCCAGCCCCCACCCGTTCACCACACGTGCCGCTTCCGCACGGATGCTGGAGACAGTCGTCGGGTCGTCGGGTACGTCCCAGTCGGCCACGCGGCCGGGATCCATCAGACGGGTGCGGGCGACGAGCAGGGCCACATCGTCCGTGGGCCGGTCGGTCAGCAGGGCGTCGAGGACCGCTTGGCATGTTGCCTCGGGGTCCGGGTCGCCGGGGCCGGCCAGCGTGGCGCGCAGGACGTCCAGCCCCACGTCGATGTCGCGGCTGCGCCGCTCGACCAGCCCGTCGGTGAACAGGACCAGCCTGCTTCCTTCGGGCAGCGTCAGCTCGGTGGTCTCCACCGGCAGGCCCTCGTTGATCCCGAGCGGCGGCGAACCGGGGATCTCCGGATAGGTGACGGTGCCGTCCGGGAGCACCAGGGCCGGGCCCGGGTGACCGGCCCTGGCGAGGGTGCAGTGCCCGGTGACCGGGTCGTAAATGGCATAGAGGCAGGTGGCGCCGGAGACGTCGACGTCACTGTCCCCCTCCGCGTCGAGGCGGCTGACGAGAGCGTCGAGGTGGGCGAGGAGTTCGTCCGGGGACAGGTCCAGGGCGGAGAAGTTGTGCACCGCGGTACGCAACCGCCCCATGGTGGCGGCGGCATGGAGGCCATGGCCGACGACATCACCGACCACCAGCGCGACCCGGACTCCGGGCAGCGGGATGATGTCGTACCAGTCCCCGCCCACGCCCGGCTGGGCCGGGAGGTAGCGATGGGCCACCTCAAGGGCGGAATGCGTGGGCAGGGCGCTGGGCAGCAGGCTGCGCTGGAGTGTGACCGCCATGGCGTGCTCGCGGGTGAAGCGGCGCGCGTTGTCGATGGCCACGCCCGCTCGGGCCGCCAGTTCCTCCGCGACGGACAGGTCCTCGGGCTCGAAGGGACCCTTGTCCTTGCGCCAGAAGTCCACGCTCCCCAGCACCACACCACGTGCCTGCAGCGGGGCGGAGACCAGCGAGTGGATGCCGTAGTCCAGGACCGCACGCGCCCGTGGCCGGTCCAGGGCGAACCAGCCCTCTGAGGCCGAGAGATCGGCCGCGAGGACGGCCCGGCCGCCGTCCACACCGAGCGCCGCGGGACTGCCGGGAGGAAAGTGCAGCACCTCCCCCACCGGGGAGAGGGGGTGATCCTCGCGGATACCGGCGATCGCTGTGCGGCGCATGTCGGCGTCCGCTCCGGTGGGTTCCTCACCGCGCAGTACGGGGTCCAGCAGTTCCACGGTGACGAAGTCGGCGAACCGGGGCACCGCGACGGCCGCCAGTTCCTCGGCGGTGCGCACCACATCGAGCGTGGTGCCGATGTGCGTCCCCGCGTCGTAGAGCAGTTGCAGCCGTGACCGCGCCACTTCTGCCCGGCCCGCCAGTTCACTCAGCTCGGTGGTGTCGCGCAGGGTGACCACGCTGCCCCGAGGGCCTCCCGGCCCCTCGACGGTCCGGAGGTTGACGGCGAGGAGCCGGTCCCCGTTGGCGTGGACCTCGTCGCTGGCTGTCCGGCCCGAGACCAGGAGCTGCGTCGTGTCCGGGGTCAGACCGAGGTCGCTCACCTCGCGTTGCTCAGCGTTGCGCGGCAGGCCGAGCAGTCGTCGCGCCTCGTCGTTGGCCAGCGTGAGCACGCCGCGGTCGTCGATGATGAGTACGCCTTCCCGAACCGAGTGCAGGACCGCGTCATGGTGCTCGTACATCCGTGTCATCTCGGCGGACCCCAGGCCGTGGGTCTGATGGCGCAGGCGTTTGCTCACGGCCGCCGACCCGGCCGCGGCCAGCAGGAGTGCCCCGCCCGCGACCGCCAGGATCGCGGGGAGCTGGTGCGTGACCATCTCGTTCACGCTCTTGACGTAGATCCCCACCGAGATCAGTCCGACGACCCGGCCCTTGGCGTCGAACACGGCGACTGTCGTATCGACTGCTCGTCCCAGGGCGCTGTCGAACGTCTCCTGGAAGGGCTTGCCCGTGAGCGCGGGTCCGAAGCTGCCGGTGACGTGGCCGCCGATGCGGCTCGGGTCGGGGTGGGACCAGCGGATGCCGTTCGGGTCGAACGCCACCACGTAGCCGACGTGGGCGCTCCTGCGCATCTTCTCCGAACTGGGCTGCAGCACTCGTGTCGGGTCGGCCGACTGCATCGCCGCGGCGGTGCCCGGTGCGTCCCGGAACGCCACGGCCACGGCGAGCGATCTGTCCCGCGCCTCGTCTGTAGCGGTGTGCTGAGACTGGACGAGGAGGACCAGGAAAGTGGCAGCGATGAGCAGGACTGCGACGACCACCTGCAGCAGGAACACCTGGCCTGCGACGCTCCGGGGCATCAGGTGGGAAAACCGGCCACGACGCCCGGCCCGGAACCGCCACGGAGACCCTTTCTCGACCATTCGCCCAGCATCACCGAGGATGGGCCCGCAGAGCGGCTGACCGCGCCGGTACGCGGCAGTGCCTCACACGACGGGGGCACACAGGCCAGGCGACCGGGGCTACGAGCTGGTCCGCCGGCAGCGGGACGGGATCCGGGCCAGGACCTGCACCCGGCTCCGAGCCAAGGCCGACGTGAACTTCTGGGTCCTGGGCGACGTCCACCGCGGGCGTGGGCAGCAGTGCCTCGCCATCATCGAGTGCCGCATAGAGTGACCGTGCGCCCGGCCGGTCCGGCATGAGGGCTTCCGGCGGCGAGCGAATGAGGCTGCGATGAGTGAACTGACGAAGCCCGGGATCGACCGTCCGGAGGGTGACGCTCCCCACGAGCTGACAGTCCGCGACCTCGTCGTCGGGGACGGGCTTGAGGCGAAGCCGGGCAGGGTTGTCCAGGTTCACTACGTCGGCGTCACCTTCGAGTCCGGAAAGGAATTCGACGCCTCCTGGGACCGGGGCAAGGCGTTCAAGTTCGCCGTGGGCGGTGGCAAGGTCATCAAGGGCTGGGACCGCGGGATCAGAGGGATGAAGGTCGGCGGCCGGCGCGAGATCGTCGTTCCCCCGCGCCTCGGCTACGGCAACCAGTCACCCTCGTCGTTGATCCCGGCGGGCTCGACACTCGTCTTCGTGGTGGACCTGCTCTCCGTCGCGGTCTGAGGCCTTCTGCTGCCCTGACTCTCCCCCGGATCAGAGGCCGTGCGACACCTGCCGGAGGACCGCGGCACCACACGACTTCGGCGTCGCTCGACTGAGCCTGGGGGCCGTCGTGCCGTGGACGCGGGGCAGGTCGAGGTCAGCCACGGTTGGCGGCGTGGAGATGACGGGTGTCGCCGAGGCCGACGACTTGGCGGTTGTGGAAGAAGTCGTCTTCGCGCAGCGTGGTGATGCTGCCGGAGGGCGCCCGGAAGCTGGCATAGCCGACTGACTCGATCGGCATCTTGATCCAGGACGCAACGACGCACGTCAGGGAGCCGCCGTGGGTCACGATGATCTGCTGTTCGCAAGGGCTGAGCAGGATCTCGTCCATGGCCGCGTAGATGCGCTGCGCCCATGCAGCCTTGGTCTCCGCACCCTGCACGCCCTCATCGTGGTGCATTCGTTCCCCGACAGCCGGCGGTGGGATGAAGCGACGGTCGAGCCACTCCTGCGGCATTCCCTCCGCCTCGCCGTAGGACTTCTCCCGCAGCCTGCGATCCAGGACCGGCTTCACGCCGAATACTTCGGCGACCTCATTGGCCGTCCGCAGGGTGCGCTGCAGATCCGAGGAGAACAGCTCCACCTCGGCGCCGTCCGGAATCCGGGCCCGCAGCGCTTGAGCGATGGAGGCCGCCGCACGGACACCGTCGGGCGTCAGCTGCGAGTCATGCCATCCGCCGACGACTCCCTCGACGTGGTGGGTCGCCTCGGGATGGGTCACGACGTAGAGGGTGCGCATGGGTGCTCGATCTCCCGTGGGTAGCGTCCTGCCTGGTTCGAGGGTGCAGCCCAGCGGCACAGCGATCCGGCCGATGCAGAGGGGCTGCGGCGTGCCTCGGCGGACCGACGGAGCTCGATCCGGTAATGGGGGCAGAAGTTGAAGCTCTCTGCGATGTCACCGCCACAGCCGCACAGCAACTCGCGGATCTCCTGCCGCCCTTGTCAACACGTAAAAGGTTACGGCAGGCCGTGAGCCTCGGCTGCCTCACGGAGCAACTGACTGATCGCGTGGTGCGGGTCACAGCTGCCGCATGTCACGAACGGACGAGCAGCTTGCGTCTGGTGGTCGTTCGCAAGGCCCCGACGGCCACGAGACGAAGAAGGCGGCAACGCGATGAACGCAACAGAGGCACAGAAGCACGAGGTCCTGGTCCTGGGTGCCGGCTACGCCGGACTCGCCGCCGCGATCCAGCTCGCGGCCCGCACGAGGAAGCGTGGAGACGTGCGCGTGACGCTGGTCAACCCCTTCGAGGAGTTCACCGAACGGCTCCGCTTGCACATGACCGCAACGGGTCAGGAGACGGCCGAGATGAGCATCCGGGAGCTGCTTGAGGGGACCGGCGCCGTTTTCGTCCGCGGCTGGGTCACCGCCTTGGACGTCGGGGCGAAGACCGTTCGGATCGACGACGACCGGGTCCTGGGCTACGACACCCTTGTCTACGGTCTGGGCAGCGTCGCGGATACCGTCGCCGTCCCCGGAGTCGATGCCCACGCCCACACCCTGAACAGCCCGCAGGACGCCGCCCTCCTCGCCGACCGGCTGGCCCGGCTCGGCGGCGGGACGGTAGTCGTCGCCGGCGGCGGCCTCACCGGAGTCGAGGCCGCCGCAGAGGTCGCCGAGCGATACCCGGAGCTCCAGGTGACGCTGCTGGGCCGGGGGGAACCCGGCGCGGGCATGCATCCGAGGGCCAAGGCCCATCTGGATGCCGGGCTCGCCCGGCTCGGAGTACGGGTACTCATCGGCGTCGAGGTCACCGAGGTGCGGCCGGACAGCGTCGAGCTGGCGGACGGCTCCAGCATCCCGGCGGCCGCCGTGCTGTGGACCAGCGGGACCCGCGTCTCACCGCTGGCCGCCGCCGCGGGCCTGAGCGTGGACGAGCGCGGCCGGCTGATCACCGACAGGGCGCTGCGCTCCGTCTCCCACCCCGATGTCCACGCCGTGGGCGACGCGGCGGCCATCCGGCAGGGCTATGGCGTGATGCACGGGACCTGTCAGGGCGGCATGCCCACCGGCGTCCACGCGGCCCTCACGATCCTGCGCACGCTGGCCGGTAAGGAGCCCAAGCCCTTCCGCTTCGGCTACTACCACACACCGGTCAGCCTGGGCCGCGAAGACGGCGTCGTGCAGTTCACTCGCCCCGACGACAGCCCGCGCCGCATCGTGCTGACCGGAAAGCGGGCCGCGCGGTATAAGGAGACGGTCACCGCCTCGCCGTGGCCGGCCTTCGCCCGCATGAAGAAGATTCCCGCCTCGGGCGCGTTCTGGCCGCGCGGCGGCCGCTACACCCGTATCCGGAGTGCCGAATGACTCAGCCGCAACATGCCGACCGCGACCAGCCGGCCTTCCAGCAGTACCGCACCCTGCTCTTCTCCGTCGCGTACCGCATCCTCGGCACCGCTGTCGATGCGGAGGACGTGGTCCAGGACGCCTGGCTCAAGTGGTCGGCGGCCGACCGTTCCCAGGTCGCCGACCCCAAGGCCTACCTGACCCGGATCGTCTCCAACCTGTCGATGGAGCTGCTCCGTTCGACCCGTCGCCGGCGGGAGACGTATGTCGGGCCCTGGCTCCCCGAACCGATCCTCACCGCTCCGGCCACGGCCGACGACGTCGCCGCGGCGGACTCGGTCTCCGTAGCCCTGCTCGTCGTCCTGGAGACACTCAGCCCTCTGGAGCGTGCGGCCTTCGTGCTGAAGGAGGTGTTCGCCTTCAGCTACGCGGAGATCGCGGAGGCGGTGGAACGCGCCGAGCCGGCCGTCCGGCAGGCGGCGCACCGGGCCCGCGAACACGTACGGGCCCGGCGTCCTCGGTTCACCACCGACCGTGCCGTCCAACGCGACGTGGCCGAGCGGTTCTTCGCGGCGGCGACCGGTGGTGACATCAACGCGCTCATGGAGTTGCTGTCTCCGGACGTCACCCTGTGGACCGATGGCGGCGGCAAGGTCCGTCAGGCACTCAAACCGGTGGTGGGCCTGAAGAGCGTGGCAGGCTGGTTCGCCGCACTCGGCACGGCCAGCTACCAGGGCGTCGAACCCCATGAGATGCGGGCCGAGTTCACCTCGATCAACGGCGGACCGGGTGTGGTCTTCCACGCCCCGGACCGTGTGCTCGCGACGATGTCGTTCGACTTCGCCCCGGAAGGTCGTATCTCGGCCATCCACAACGTGGCCAACCCCGACAAGCTCCGCGCCGTCACCGAGGGGACCCTGCGTGAACTCGCCTGAAGAGCCCGGCGGGTGCCACGCCCCGTCGTGAGCCCGAGCCGGTTCTCGCCCAAGCGCAAGGGCGTGCGGTGGCCAAGTACCCACGTACGGTGTTGGGGTGTTCAATCGGCTTGAGGTCAGTGTGTTGCGCCCGGGGCCCCGATGGGCTGCCCAATTGCAGTTGAGGGTTGATGGCGAGGACGTGGTGTCAGAGGTGGTCGGCGAGGGAGGCCGCGGCCCGTTCGCGAAGGAGGCACTGCCCGCCGACGGACACGGCCCCCTCTGGGCGACCGGCGAGGGGCGACGGGTGATCGGGTGGTCCTGCGGTCATCGGGTGGCCCTGCGGGGGAAGCCGAGGGCGACCATGGCCGTCAGGGCGATGCCCGCCGTTGCCACGAAGAGCGCGGTACGCGTGCCGTCCACCGTGGCCGCCGCCGAGGTGTGCTCGCCGAGACCCGCGATGCCGACCAGGACCGCCAGGCCCACCGCGCCGCCGATCTGCTGGGCCGTGGACGCCATGCCGGAGGCGATGCCCTGCTCGTGGCCCTCGATGCCCGCGGCGGCGGCACCGAACATCAGGGTGTAGGCCGTCCCCTGGCCGAGGCCGAGGGCCAGGAAGCCGGGGATGAGCGCGGCGTAGGAGCCGTCGGCGGCCATGGCGAGGGCCACCGTCGCGGTGCCCGCCGCGCCGAGCGCCAGGCTGCCGGTCATCGCGGTGCGGGTGCCGAGCCGCGTGGTGGTCCGGCCCGCGAGGAGGGAGCCCGCGGTGATCGCCAGCATCGGGACGAGGTAGGCGAGGCCGGTGCGCAGCGCGCCGTAGCCGAGCACGCTCTGGAAATAGCCGGTGAGGAAGTACGCGAGGCTGCCGATCGTCGCCATGAAGAGGAACGTCACCGCCATGCCGGTGCACAGGCCGCGGCCGCGGAGCAGCCGCAGGGGCATCAAGGGGTCGCGGGTACGGGCCTCGATGAGGACGAAGGCGGCCAGCAGGGTCGCGCCCGCCGTGGCGGAGAGGACGACCGTCGCGGACAGCCACCCCGACTCCGGGCCCTGGACCAGGGCGACGACCAGGCCCGTGACGCCGAGTGTGGAGGTCAGGGCGCCGGGGAGGTCGATCCGGCGGCCGGCCCGCCGGGTTGTGTCGGAGGTGATGAGGCGGAAGGCGGCCACCACCGCGATCAGGGCCAGCGGGACATTGACGTACAGCACCGAGCGCCAGCCGAGGAGTTGAGTCAGTACGCCGCCGAGCAGCGCGCCCACGATGAGTCCGCTGCCGCCCGCCGCGCCCCACACCGAGTAGGCGCGGTTGCGTTCGCGGCCCTCGGTGAAGAGGGTGCCGACGAGGGTGAGCGTCGCGGGGAAGAGGAACGCGCCGCCGATGCCCTGCACGGCGCGGGCCGCGACCAGCAGAGCGGGTCCGGTGGCGAGGCCGCCCGCCAGCGACGAGACCCCGTACAGGCTCAGTCCGAGCACGAACGTGCGGCGTGGGCCGAACAGGTCGCAGGCGCGGCCGCCGAGGAGCAGGAAGCCGCCGAAGGCGACGGCGTACGCGCTGATCACCCACTGGAGGTGCTGCGCGGAGAACCCCAGGCCGCTGCCGATCCGGGGCAGCGCCACGTAGACGATGTTGTAGTCGACGGAGATGATCAGTTGGGCGAAGGCGAGGAGGGCGAGCGTCGCGGCGCTCGCCCTCCCGCTCCGCGCGCGGGCCGGACGTGGGCCGGCCCCCGTCGCCGGGGTCGCCATCAGTGGGCTGCCCTCTCGTCCTCGCCCGCGATCTTCGCGGTGCTCAGGGCGATGCGGTTCCAGGTGTTGATGGTGAAGATCAGGGCGAGGACGCGGGCCAGTTCCGGCTCGTCGAAGTGGCGGGCGGCCTGCGCGTAGACGTCATCGGGAACGCCGTCGTGGGAGACCAGGGTGACCGCCTCGGTCAGGGCGAGGGCGGCCTGCTCCTTCTCGGTGAAGAAGCGACGGGCCTCGCGCCATACGCCGATCATGTGCAGCCTGGCCTCGTCCTCGCCGGCCTTGCGGGCGTCGGAGGTGTGCATGTGGAGGCAGTAGGCGCAGCCGTTGAGGAGCGAGGCACGGATCTGGATCAGCTCGACGAGGGCCGGGTCGAGGCCCTCGCGGGCGGCGGCATCGAAGCCGATGAGGGCCTTGAACGCTTTGGGGGCGGCTTTGGCGAAGTTGATGCGCGGTGCGTGGTCGTGGGCGGTGGCGGGCGCGTGGGGTGCGGTCCGGGTGGTGTGGGGTGCGGTCGGAGTGGTGTGCACTGCGGTCCGGGTGGTGCGCGCGTTGTCTGTCATGATCATGAATCTAGGGCCGTGAAAGACCTCGGGTAAGGTTCATTTTCATGTCGGAATCATGGGTCAATCTGGCGGAGCGCATCGGCAGTGACCTGTATCTGGAGCTGTCGGGTCCCGGCAGTCGCCGCGCCGTTCTCATCCGCGCGCTGCGGGACGCCGTGCGCGAGGGACTGCTCGCGCCGGGCACCCGTCTGCCGCCCTACCGCTCACTCGCCGCCGACCTGGGCCTGGCCCGCAACACGGTCGCCGACGCCTACGCGGAACTGGTCGCCGAGGGCTGGCTGACCGCGCGTCAGGGTTCCGGGACGCGGGTGGCGGAAGGTGCCGCGCCGTCCCCGCGCGCCCGGAAGCCGAAGCCCGCTCCCGTGCGGCCCACCCCCCACCCGCACAACCTGCGCCAGGGCGTTCCGGAGGCCGCCTCCTTCCCTCGCACGGCCTGGCTCGCGGCCGCCCGGCGCGCGCTCGGCGCCGCACCGGACGAGGTCTTCGGGCCCGGCGATCCACGTGGCCGAATCGAGCTGCGCCGCGCGCTCACCGACTATCTGACGCGCGTCCGCGGGGTTCGCGTCGATCCCGAGCGGATCGTGGTGTGCTCAGGCTTCGCGCACGCGCTGCGGCTGCTTTTCGACGGCTCGCGCGGCGCTGGCGGCGCGACGCTGCGCGGTCCCTTCGCGGTGGAGTCGTACGGGCTCCGCTTCCACACCGACATCCTGGAGGGCTCCGGCGTTCGGACGGTACCGCTGGACCTGGACGAACAGGGCGCCCTTGTCGAGCAGTTGGCCGAGAGGCCACGGGTGCGCGGCGTACTGCTCACGCCCGCACACCAATTCCCGACCGGCGGCCCGCTGCACCCGGCCCGACGCGCCGCGGTCATCGACTGGGCCCGCACCAGTGACGGACTGGTCCTCGAGGACGACTACGACGGGGAGTTCCGCTACGACCGCGTGCCGGTCGGCGCCGTGCAGGGCCTGGATCCCGAACGGGTCGTCTACCTCGGCTCCGTCAGCAAGAGCCTGTCCCCCGCGGTGCGCGTCGGCTGGATGGTGCTGCCCGTCCGGCTCGTCGACAGCGTGCTCGCCGCCAAGGGCACACGGGAGGCGTCGGTGAGCGTCCTCGACCAGCTCACGCTCGCCGACTTCATCGCATCCGGGCAGTACGACCGTCACATCCGCCGGATGCGGCAGCGCTACCGGCTCCGCCGCGACCGGCTCGTCACGGCCCTCGCCGAACAGGCCCCGCACATCGCGGCAACCGGCGTCGCGGCGGGACTTCATGCCGTCCTTCGGCTGCCGCCCGGCACGGAGGCGTCCGCGGTCAAGGCCGCGTCCTGGCAGGGGATCGCGCTGGACGGCCTCGCCGGGTTCCGGCACCCTCGGGCCTCGATGCCGGCCAGGGACGGTCTGGTCATCGGGTACTCGACGCCGGCGGAACACGCGTACGGGGCAGCGGTCGAGGCGTTGCTCCGGGCGCTGCCACCCGGCGCCGCCGAGTCCCTGGCCTCGTGGCCGTGAGGCCGCCCCGGTCTTCTCGACCGTCTTCTCGACGACGTACGGGATCCTCGTGAGCTCGGGGCTCCTCGGATCGCGGCCCGGCGAACGGCCCCGTTCTTTACGCGCCCTGCGTGGAGTGGGAAGTTGGAGGGCCGACGGCTCCTGCGGAAGGGATCGCATGGCCTCGGACCACGACATGCTGTGGCCTCGCTGCGCGTACCTGGGTCGTGCCCTGCTGCCACTACTCGACCAGGAGGTGTGGCGCCGGGATCGCCGACGAGAGGGGCTGCGGGGTTGGGGCATCGACACGGCGGTGGGGGAACGGCTCATCGAGGTCATCGCGGCCTTGACAGGCCACGCTGTCGCACTGGACGCTTCCTTGTCCGCAGCCGAGTTCGAGAACCTGCCCCTCAGCACCGTGGCCGACGCGGCGACCGGCAAGTGCGACTTCGAGCTACTCGTCGGACTCCCGGACATCTTCGCCGACGAGCGCGACGAAATCGCCGTCAAGATCTTCCGGCTCTACGCCTACAGAGGCGGCCGGACCAGTCTCCAGCTCATTCGACTGGGCACGGAAGTACGCCGTACGTTGACCGTCCTTGCCGCCCGCGAGCCGTCACCGTCCCCGACGTGCGCGGACATCTTCCGCCGGGCGGCCGCGGCCAACCTGCCGCAGTAGGCACACCGGCTCCGCGCCGTTGCCCCTCACCCGACCGGGTGGCTCCGCAGATCCTGACTCCGTCAACATCCGCTCCTCCAGGTCCAGTACTGGTCCCGGGACTTCGGCCCGGCCCCTGTCATGCGGCTCGCGGCCCACCCGGTGAGGAAGCCCACCGGTTTGGGCAGGATGGCGGCTGACTCCCTGATCCTGCCCCAGAGCGCGCCGCCAAGACGGCCTCCGGCCTCGTCATGATCGACAAGCCGCAGAACGCGAGGGCCGGAGCCCGCCCGCGTTCATATCCGGCCTCAAAGAGGGGAACTGAGCCCCGCTCCCGTGGGCAGGGAATGACCGCCCTGCATGACGTAGGCGAGAGACCGTCCGCGACCAGGGTCGGGAACTCCCGCCGGCTCTCGGTGTACGGGAACATCTCGGCGTCCCTGCCGAAGGCGATCTTCGCCTCGGCCTCCGTGGGACGCCGCAGTCCTTCCGCCAGATCCTCCCCGAAACGGCGGTAGGCACCGCGCATCTTGGGCGGCTGGTCCTCCCAGAGATCCTCGTCGTCCAGCCTCTCCAGGAAGTACGTCTGTGCGTACTGGGTCGGTACGAGGTAGGTGCCGTACTCGGCCGTGAGCGCGTAGGCCGTAGGGGTGGCCAGACAGGCGTGCTCGATGAGCGGATCCAACCGCCCTGTCGACGGCCGGCGGGCGTGCTGCCGTGGGGGTGGGTCGGGTTTGATGCCCGGGTGGGGTCAGGATGTCGCACGCTGCCATCGCTCCCGCCGGGCCGGAACGGACACCGAGCGAGGCCGCGGGCCGCTGCGGTCCTGCCCACACGGCTGCGGTGGGGTGCCCGGCCGTCAAAAAATCTCCCGAACACCGAACCGCTCTGAGACATCACACATCTTCAGGGGCGTAGGCGCGCATCACCTCGCGCGCCGATTCGTACACGAGGGGAACCCGAAACTTCATGAAGAGCAAGCTGACCGTCGTGACCCTAGCGGCCGTCGTCGTCGCCGGGACCGCCACTTTCGCAGTACCGGCGTCGGCCGCCTCCGCCAAAGCGCAGCCGACCCGCTGTCACACCGCTGACTTGAAGGCAGGCTTCGCCCTGGGCGGTGACGCGACGCCGGAGATGAATCAGACCAAGAAGCAGACCCAGGCGTTCATCTGGTTCACCAACCAGAGCAAGCGCACCTGCACCCTGTCCGGCTTCGCCGGTGTCGACATGATCGGCGCTCAGAAGACTGACGGCACCTGGTCGGTGGCGCGTTCATCCAAGAAGGCCCCGAAGTTCCCCCTGAAGCACGGGGACACGGTGGACTTCAGCATCACCCTGCTGCCGGTGGCCAAGTCCACGCCGCAGAAGCAGAAGTTCGTTCCGGCGAAGTTCCTGGTCACCCCGCCGAACGAGACGAAGCACTTCACCCTGAAGTGGCCGTTCGGCGGCCAGATCCTCAAGCAGGATGGCGCCACGCACCCGGCGACCTACCTCAACCCGATCGGGCTGTAACCAAGCGCGCGGCCTCGGAGCCTCCCTCCGGTAACGGGCGCTCACAACAGGGCACTTCTTGGAGACGAGCGTCTCGTGGGCGGCCACGGTCCACGTGGTGGTGGGGGCAAGCGGGGTACGGGCTTCGGCGCCGGATCGCAGTGTGTCGGTCAGGGGCGCCGGGCCTGGTCGCATGACGGTTCGGGGGCGGTCGGGCTGCCGGGGCGCGGTTGCTCGCTGGTCTCGCTGAGGTGACCGGACTGACCGCCGCGTACTCCACTGCGCTCAGGCCGCTGCGGCCGCCGGGCATGAGCCGGGCCGGATCGCCGCCGATCTACCGCCTCACTCACGGTGGACGCCGCTTGCGCCGGCGGATCTCAGCGAGCTTGCCATGGCGACACGAACCGGCCACGGCATTCCACCGCCTTGCCCACTGACCCGACCAGTCGGCTGACCGACGCCACCTGCCCGCCCACGATCCGAGGGGCCCCCGGAAAACCTGGCCACAGCGCCGGAATTCCGCCATGACCTGACAGCGAAATCGCCTCGCTCGCCCAACGGTTGATGATCATGGATACCACTTCATCGCAACCGAAACAGTGAGGCTGGCAGCCCGTCGGCCGCCTGGGCGCCGGGCACCGGGCGCGGAGCTCCCGGTCTCTGCCCGGACGGCCGCAGGCGGGGAGAGTTAAGGACAAATTTCGCCCATAAGGGCTGTTTGAGGTCGTTGGATCATTGTGTGAAGTTTGGGGTGGTGTGTTCGTGTGCAGATTGCGAGTGTCGGCCGTGGAGCATCTGCGGTCACGCACTTCGAGAGGCTTCCTCATGCGCTTCATGCGCACCACTGCTCTTTCCCGGACACTCCTGGTCTCAGTGATCACGGTGACCGGGCTCACCGCCGCCCCTGCCCTGGCTTCCGCGTCGGCCCGTGCCGAGATGGGCAGCGTCCGGGACGTGGGTGGCTTCAGTCTCCTGGGGCTTCCGGGGGGTAATGGGGCTAACGGTGTGGGCACCGGTGGTGGGATCGGCGGCCTGGGCGGTACCGGTGGCGCGGCCGGTGCCAACGGCAATGGCGGCACCGGGGGTGACGGCGGCAATGCAAGCGGCAGCGCCGGCGTCGGTGGCGCGGGCGGTGCCGGCGGCGCCGGGGGTGCCAACGGCAACGGCGGTAGCGGCGGTTCCGGAGGCGGAGCCGCCCTGGGGGGTATCGGAGGCAAGGGCGGTGCGGGCGGTGTCGGCAACGCGGGTGCCGGTATCGCCGGTGGCAGGGGCGGCAACGGCGGAGCGTCCACGGTCGGTGGCGGACACAAGGGCGGTACCGGCGGTGCGGGTGGCGCGGCCAGCCCGGTGTGTCCCGGCAAGCCCGGTGGCAACGGCACTGCCGCCACGTTCACTGCGGACGGCACTACCGGTGCCACCGGCGCCGCCGGAAACTCCACCCTTCCCTGCTGAACCGACCCCCGCGGGGACTGCCGAGCCAGCTCCCGTAGGACGACACGTATCCCTCGGTGCCGCCCCGCCTCTACAGACGCTGTAAATGCGGGGCGGTTCCAGCCTGACGGTCCGGCCCGCAGGCTTACCCGTCCGCACGGTATGCCTGACAGAGAGATGCTTGGGTGCCGCGAAGTTCAGACTTGCCGGGCGCCATGACCTGGCCGTCTATGGCGAGCAGGACATGCCTGCCCCACTGGAAACAGTCCGGGATCTCGCCGACTTCCGGCCGGCCCGCGGCACGAAAACCGGTTCGGGGAACGGATATTCCCCACTTGATTCCGCACCGGCCTGATGCAGTGACCCGCACTGACCCGCGCTTTACCTGAGTCCGAGGAAACCCCGTCATGAACAGGAACCAGACCGCCACTCTCCTCGCCCTGCCCACGTTCTTCGCCGGCGCAGCACTCTTTCTCGGCTCTCCCGTCGCGGCCTCCGCCCTCGCCTGCACCGCCGGCACCGCGGGCGTCGCGGGTGCCAATGGCAACTCCTCCCATCCCAACGGTTTTCCCGGCACCGCGGGCGGCCCCGCGACCGGAGCCGGGGACTGCGCCGGCGGTGCGGGGGGTCCCCCCGGCGGCAACGGTGTTCTGGGCGGTGTCGGCGGTGTCGGCGGCAACGGCGGTGCCGGCCTCGGCAGTGGTTCCGGCGGAGCAGGTGCTCTCGGTGGCAACGCCGGCCCCAACGGCGCCGCGGGCGGCAACGGCGGCAACGGCGGCAACGGCAGCTCCGGTGGCGCCTACCCGGGTGGTGCCGCAGGTATCGGCGGGGCGGGGGGCCTGAGCTCTGGAGGCGCCCTCAACTTCGGCGGCAACGGCGGTGACGGGGGCAACGGCGGCGCCAAGTCGGGTGCCGGCGCCGACGGCGTCTGCGGTATCGGCGGCGCCGGCGGCAACGCCACCGGTGGCCTCCTCTTCCACGGCGGAATCGGAGGGACGGGCGGGACCTTCGGCTTGGGAAGCCCCTGCGCGAACGGAGCCCACGGAACACCGTGACCCACCGCCACCGGTGCCCCGCGCCATCCCCTGGCCGAGGACACCGGGTGCGGCCCCCGCCTGTGACGGCCGCATGCTGACCATCTCGCCACTGAGAGCCGGAGAGCCGACTCCCAGTGGCGAGGAGCCCCCGGATCTGGCGTGCGCACGGACCGGGTAACGCCGGGAAGCGACGGCGTACGCACGGGCCACGGCTGCGTCCCCGCCGTACCCGCTTCCCTGACGCCGTCTCTTGTAGTCCGACCGGTTCTGCCTGGTGTGTTTCCTCAACGGCTCCGACGCGCACCGTCGTGTTCCTGGGACAAGTCCACCAGGGGTGTCAGGACGCCGGGAGGGGCGGGACAGCAACGGGCAGCACACAACCTGCTGCTGCTGCGGCGGTCTTGAGGGCGGGGGCAGCCGCATCGTTGGCCGTTTTCTGGGCCTTGAGGGCCGCTAGGCCTTGCAGGCGGCGACTGCCGCCGCGGCGGCAGTGGCGGCGGTGGCGTCGGCATCGACCGCCGCGTTGGCCGAGGTGACAGCGGCGGCTGCGGTGGCGGTGGCGGTCGTGCTGGCGGCAGCGATGGCGGCCGCGTCCGGCGGGACGGCGGCCAGGGCCGCGGTGAGGGTCTTGAGGGCTGCCGCGGCGCTGGACGCGTCTGCCGCAGCGGCAACCGCAGCGGTACTGGCATTGGTTACGGCGGCAGCAGTAGTGGTCGTGGCGGCGGCGCAGGCTGCGGGGTCGGGGGCGGCCACCCGGGGCGCGGATGCCGGGGCGGCGCCGGCGGGAGCCGTGAGGAGCGCTGCGCCGCCGAGGGTGAGGGCCACGGTGGCCAGGGACGCGGCAGCGATGCGGTGGATCGGCATGCGGAACTCCAGGGGACGAGTAGCGGGGGTTCTCGAGTACCCGGCGGGACAGCCAGAGCGCGGGAACCCGGGGCGGCCCGGGACCGGGCCGACTCACACTGAGAAGAAGATCAGCGAATGTCCCCTATGTCCTGCTGAAGGTCGCGGCCGCGCAGACGAAAGCGCCTTGGGTGAACCCGTTTTGACCATAGATAGGAGATAGTTCAACATCCCGCTGGACCGGCCCGCCCTTGGTGGGGCGCTGATTCGCGCCGCACCACACGTCGTGGTCGTGGCCGTCGGGACCACCCCGGCGTTCCTCCCCCGCTGCGCAGCAGTGGTGGCAACTCAGGGCCGGATGGCGGCGCCAGCGGGACCGCCGGATTCGGCGATACGGGCGGGACGGGCAACTCCGGCGGCCGGCGCGGAGGGAAGACCACCTCCGGAGCGGCAAGACCACCGGCTTCGGCTTCGACCACTTCACCTCCCGCCGCTTCCCGGTCAACGCCGCCACGGCAGCCTGATGGGGCGCTCGCCCATGGTCTGGCGTCGGTCCTGCTCCCCCTCGGGGCGGACCAGCCCTACAACGCGCGGCGGTGCGTCGAACTCGGTACGGCCCAGGTTCGGAAGTGCGCACGTCCGTATCGGCCGTACTCGCCGACGTTGCCTACCGCCGCGCCGCCGAGCGGGTCGGAGAGGAGATCAACGCGCTGCCGGGACCCGAGCAGACGCTTCCCCAGCAGACCGTCCTCCCCGACGGGCAGACGGTGACGTCCGCGAGTGTGCCGTCGGGCGAGCTCCTGGCGGCGCAGCGGGCGAGCGGAGCACCATCGGTTGCCGTCACCTCTGCCCTGGCCCCGGGCTCATTTGCCGTGCGGGCGGCGCTGCCCGTGCTCGGGACGCTGATGTCCGTCCCTGCTCTGCAGCTCCTGGTCACCCGCCGGATGGCAGGGATGACGGCCGAGGCCGCGCCCCGGCCCCGGCAGCACTTCTGGGGGCACGCCGTCATCACCTGGACCGACGGCACCAGGCGCGAAGGGTGGCTGCGGGCAGGTGACGGAATGGACTACACCGCCGACGTCGCCGCAGAGACCGCCATGCGGCTGGTGCGGGGTGGCGCGGAGCCCGGCGCCTATACACCGGCGGCCGCCTTCGGGCCCGGCCTCGCCGTCGCGGCCGGGGGTGCGTTCATCCTCGGCTGAGCCGGCGCGGCGCGCATGGCCGACCGGGCGTCCGTCCTGTGCGCCGGAGCGACGGTGGCCGCGGTTTCGCTGCCGGTCAGCTGCTGGTTCGCTGCTGGTTGTGGGAGCAATTACGGGCCGGGCAGTATGTCTTGCTGTGAACCATGTACTGTGCGGCCTCGCCGTCAACGCGGCTCTGCCCTCCGAGCTGGTCCAGCACCTGATCACGGTCGCGGACGCGGACATCGCCGAGAGCCTGGCCGGCCGTGCCGGCCTCAGCCCCGAGCAGGCGGTCGCCCTGGCCGCCCGGGTCGAGGAGAGTGCCGAACGGCTCGCGTACGAGGGGCTGCTGACCGCCGCCGACATCGATCCCGTCACACAGCCGGGCGCCGCGCTCGCCCTGCTCGACGCGCGTGCCGGGGATCCGCAGTGGGCACGGCTCCTCGCCACGGACCCGGATGTCCGGCGCCGGGAGAAGCTGGCCGCCTGCCCCGGGCTTCCGGACGATGTACGGGAGACGCTCGCCGCCGACCCGGACATCCGGGTCGTCGCGGAGCTGGCGCTGTGGACAACAGCCGACATGGCGGCCCGGCTTGCCCGTCATCCTCATGAGGAGGTCCGCCGCGCGGCCGCGGCGAACGAGGCCACGCCACCGGGCCTCCTGGCCGCGCTCGCCACCGGTGAGGGGCTTCCCCCGGCGGAACGGTGCCTGGTCTGCGACAGCGTGGAAGTGCCGTTCACGCACGACCCGTACTGTCCGCGGCCCGACTGCGATCTGCGTTCCGGTGCTTCCTGCGACGGCTCGCACGAGTCCACCGTCCATGAGACGGCCGAGCGGGTCCTGCGGAACCCCGCCGCGCCGGTCGAGGCCCTCCTCCGGTTCGCCGGTCACCCCTCCATGATGCTGCGCTGGGCGCTCGCCGCCCGCCCCGGACTGCCGCCGGAGACAGGGCTGAAGCTCGCGGACGATCCCGTTCCCGGAGTCCGGGCCGAGCTCGCGGGGAACCCGGGGATCGACGCGGCGCTCATCCGGAAGCTGGCCGCCGACCACGGTCACGATGTGCGGCGCACACTCGCACACAACCCCCGCCTGCCGCTGGACGTACTCCCCCGGCTTGCGGCCGCCGTCAGGATCGGACCGACGCTGCTGCCGCGGATCTCCGCCGCCACCGCCTCCGAGGCCGAGGATCTTTCCCGCTCGTCGAGTCCCTCGGTACGGATGTTCCTGGCCCAACGACGGGATCTGCCGGCCGGGGTCCGCGACAGGCTTGCCGCCGACCCCGACGCGAAGGTGGTCAAGTCCATAGCAGCGCACCCGGGCCTGTCGGAGGATCAGCTGCGGACGATGGTCGAACGGCACGGAGCCCAGGTCATGACCGGGGTGGCGGCCAATCCGGAGGCACCGTCGGCCCTGCTTGAGGAGTTTTCCCGCCATGTTCCACCGGCCCGCAAGGCACTGCGTGAGATCGCCCGGCACCGCCACGCGACGGGACCGGCGCTGCTCGGCTGTCTCGCCGACAGCCGGGCCCGGCCCCTGGCCGCCCGTCACCCGGCCCTTCCGCCCCTGACCATCGTCGAACTGCTCGCCGACGACGACTGGCAGGTGGTGGAGGCCGCCGCCGCCAACCCCTCGCTGCCGCCGGCCGTCATGAGAGATCTGGTACCCGGAGCCGAGCGGACTCCCGCAACGCCCACAGCCCGTCACTGACCAGGGGTGTGCTCCCCCCACCGCGTCGAACGAAACCGACCAGCCGCCGCCTCGGTAGCACATCGCCGGTCAGCGGTACGCGTACGAGCTCATAGCCCTGCGGGAACGTCGCGAGGCGGGGCAGCAGGCAGATGCCGTGGCCGCCGGCGACCAGCGCCGCGATCGCGGACCAGTCGACGGCGTTGTGGGTGACGCGGGGTGAGAAGCCCGCTGCCGCGCACGCCGAGGTGAGCAGCAGGTGCTGGTCCCGGGGGTCGCCGGCGCGGAGCCAGGTCTCGGTGTCCGCCTCGTGCAGTTCGACCGCGGCGCGGTCGGCGAACCGGTGGCCACGCGGGACCAGGAGGTCCTGCGGCTCCTGGAGGAGCAGGTGCTGTTCGAAGCGTTCGTCGTCGGCGGCGGGCGTGCCAGGGGCGGGAATGACGATGGCGATGTCGCGTTCACGGGTCAGCAGCATTCGGAAGCGGTCGGCCTCCGGATCCTCGCCGATGTAGTACGTCATCCCCGGATGCCGGGAGAGCAGCCGGGCGACGGCCGGTATTACCAGGGGGCCGAGCGCCGTCGCCACCGAGGTGATACGCAGCTCACCCGGGCCGTTGTTCCGGTGCGCGGCCAGGTCTGCGGCGGCCCGCTCCCACTGGGCGTGCAGGACGTCCGCGTGTTCGACGAGTGTGCGGGCGGCGGGCGTGAGCCGGACCCGGCGGCCGTGCGGTTCGAGCAGACGCACATTCAGCTCGGCGGCGAGACGGCGCAGCTGCTGAGAGACGGTCGAGGGGGTGAGGTGCAGGGACTCTGCCGTGGCGGTGACGGTACCGGTCTCGGCAAGTACCCGGAGGGTCTGCAGACGCGGGTCGATCATGTGGCTTCCTCACACGATTCCGTGCACAACTCTTCGATGGACGCGAACGATCTTAGTCCTCCAGTCTGAACGTCGGACCGGTTCTCTCACCTGGTCCTCGCGGCGCTGTCGCCGCCCTCCCGTCGAAGGAGCAGCTGAACCATGATCAAAGATGTTGAGGTGGCCGTCTCCGACGCGTCCGCATGCTGCCAACGCCCGTTCATCGGTGGGGCGGTGGAGTCCGGCCGGTCGGGAGGGGTGTCCGTGCGCGGCGGGGCCACGTCGTGACCGCCGCGGTCGTCGCCGGGCTGCTCGCCGGATACGGCCTCGCGATGCCGGTCGGGGCCGTCGCCGTGCTGATGGTGAACATGACCGCGGCGACCTCGTTTCGGACCGGTGCCGCGGCCGCGCTCGGCGCGGCCACCGCCGACTCGGGCTATGCGGTGGCGGCGGTTCTCGGCGGCAGCTCGCTGGTGGTGGCCGTGCGGCCGGTGCTGGGACCGCTGCGCTGGGCCGCCTTCGCGATACTGGCCGTCATGGCGGCGCGCGTCCTCCGTGCGGCGCTGCGACGCGGGCCTGATGCCGCCGCGGACGCCACGGCCCACCCGCCCGTCACCCCGCTGCGCGCCTACGTCACCTATCTGTCGCTGACCGCGCTCAACCCGTGGCCCGCCATCTACTTCGTCACGCTCGTGTTCGGGCAGCAGGCTCAACAGCCCATGAGCGGAGCCGAGTCGGTCGTCTACCTGACCGCCATCACCTTCGCCTCCGCGAGCTGGCAGCTGCTACTGGCCGGCGGCGGGCGGCTGCTCGGGGGCGCCCTCACCGGTCCTCGCGGCCGTACTGTCACCGCCGCGGTCTCCAGCTGCCTGATTCTCGGCCTCGGTCTGCACATGGCCGTCGGCTGACGCCGGACAGCGAATTCCGCATGACCTGACGGAAACCCCTTGCCCAATGGTCAAGAAACGTTGACCATTGAGCCCATGCCTACCGATGACCTTCCCGAGACGCTTCACGTCACCACCGAGGAGCAGCTGCGCGCCGTCTCCAGCCTCACGCGCCACCGGATCATGGCCGTGCTCCGCTTCGAGCCTGCGACGATCACGCAGATCGCCGGGCGGGTGGGCCTCGCGAAGGGGAGTTCCAGCTATCACGTGCGGCTGCTCGAGCGGGCCGGTCTGGTGAAGGTCGTGCGGACGCGGAAGGTGCGGGGGGTCACCGAGCGGTACTACGCGATGGCCGCGCGGGCGATCGTGCTGCCGGATCCGGGGACCGGACAGCCGGATGTGCTGATGCGGCATGCGGTGGCGGACCTGGAAGCGGCGCCCGTGGACGGCGAGCGGTACGTACGGATGGCTCATCTGCGGCTCACCGAGGAGCAGTTCGCGGAGCTGGGGGCACGGCTGGAGGAGCTGGCCGACGAGTACCGGCAGCTGTCGGATCCGTCGCTGCCGGACGTGTCGCTCGCCTTCGCCCTGTTCCGGCCGGGGCCGCGCGAGCAGGCCGAGGGGGAAGCCAAGTGACCTCTGAAATACGGAAGTTGCCGACCGGGTTCGGGCGGCTGTGGACCGCTCAGACCGTTTCCTCGCTCGGTGACGGCGTGACACATGCCGCGCTGCCGCTGCTCGCGTTGACGCTGACACGGGATCCGATGGCGCTCGCCGCCGTGACGGCCGCCGGGACGCTGCCGTGGCTGCTCTTCGGGGTGGTCGGCGGCGCCCTGATGGACCGCTGGGACCGCCGGCGCACGATGTGGGTCGCGGACAGCGCTCGTGCGCTGCTGCTGGCGATACCGGCGGCGGCCGCCGCGCTCGACGTGCTGAGCATCGCGCTGCTCGCGGCCGTCGCCTTCCTGCTCGGCCTCGGCGGACTGTTCTTCGACACGGCCGCCACCGCCTATCTGCCCGATCTGCTCGGCCGCGACCCCGTACACCTGGAGCGGGCCAACTCCCGGCTGCGGGGCGCCCAGACCGCCATGTCGGGATTCGCCGGGCCGCCCGCGGGCAGTGCGCTGCTCGCGCTCGGGCGGGCCGTTCCGCTGGTCGCCGACGCGGTGTCGTTCGCGCTCTCCGCACTGCTCGTACGGTCGCTGCCCGCCGTGCCCCGGCCTGCCGGGGGCGTCGTCCGCGCGTCGCTGCTCCGGGAGGCGCGGGAAGGGGCCTCGTACGTGTTCCGGGACCGGTTGCTGCTCGGGCTCGCGCTCCGCCCGGCGGTCGGGAACGTGGCCTTCCTCGCCGTGGAGACCGTCCTCGCCCTCTTCGCGCACGACCGTCTCGGCATCGGCTCCTTCGGCTTCGGCCTGCTGCTCACGGCCGAGGCCACCGGCGGGCTGCTCGGTGCGGGCACCGCCTCCTTCCTCGGCCGGCGGCTCGGCACCGGCACCGCGCTGACCTGCACGGCCGCGGTCGAGGGGCTTGCCGTCCTGGGGCTTGCCGCCGCCCCGAATCCGTACGTGGCCGGGTTCGCGCTCGCCGTCTGCGGGGCGGGCATGGGCGCCACGATGGTGCTCGCGCCCTCCCTCCGGCAGGCGATCGTCCCGGCCCGGCTGATGGGGCGGGTCTCCTCCACCTCCCGCATGCTCGCCATGTGCGCGGCCCCGTTCGGTGCTTTCGCCGGAGGATGGCTGGCCACCGCGTACGACATCCGCACCCCGCTCTACGCCGCCGCCGGACTTCTCCTCACCATGACGGCCCTCACCGCGACCATGACCGGCAACCGCCGCGTCGAGGCCGCGCTGCGGGGCGCCGCACCGGCCGGCGGTCCGGCTCGGCCGTTGTCCGAGGGGCCTGTTCGGGAGGGTGCGACCGGCTCGTCGTCGTGAGCCGGTCGCGGAAGGTGTCGCGATGACCTCATGTGCCCGCGGTCAGCGTTCGTAGGTGCCGGTCAGCCGGGATCGGGCGAGGACGGGTGCGGTGACGGCGCCCAGGAGTGCGCGGGGCCGCGCCCGGTCGGCCGCCGCCGCGCCGGAGGCGCCGTCCACAGGAGCCGCGAGGGCGAACAGCTGGAAGGTGTAGCGGTGTGGTCCGTGGCCCTTGATGGGCGCGGGGCCGTGGTAGCCCCGTCCGATGGTGGAGCGGAGCACCCGCACCCCGGTGGCGGGCCGCCGCGCGTCGAGGGCGCCGTGGGCGAGCTCTCCGGATGCCGGGTCGACGAGGGCCACGCAGTGCACGGCAGGCCTGGGCAGGGGGACGTCGATGTCCTCGACGACCAGGAGGAGTTGGGCGGTTCCGGATGGCGGCGCCGTCCAGGCCAGGTGGGGCGACAGGTTCTCGCCGCCGATGTTCTTCGCACCGTGTCGCGGTGGCATGGGGTCGCCGTGGGCGAAGTCCCGGCTGGTGAGGGTCAGTAGTGCGGGGCCGTGGAGGTTCGGCAGGTTCCACGCCGTGTGGGCCTCGCCCGCTCTGCGGTTGTTCAGGAGCCTGCCGAGCAGCGTCATCGTGTCGCCTCGACCATGTCGAGGACCTCGGCGGTGGTGGCGGTTTCACCGATCTTGGGAAAGACGCGTTCGATGCTGTGGCGGTGGGCCTCGGGATCGGGGTCGCCCATGGCGTCGGTGGCCATCACGACGTGGTACCCGTAGTCGGAGGCCGAGCGTGCGGTCGACTCGACGCCCGCGCTGGTCGAGATGCCCGCGAGCACGATCTGGGTGACGCCCAGGTCTCGCAGGAGGGTGTCGAGGCCGGTGTCGTGGAACGCGCTGCGCCGCCGCTTGGTGATCAGGTGGTCGGCCGGCTGGACATCGAGTTCGTCGATGAGGTCTGCCCAGCCGGCGGGCAGGCCGCCGTTGCTCCCGGGCCGTCCGGTGTCGGTACGCCCCGACGCGCGTCCGGTGACGTTGACGAGGACCACGGGCAGGTCGTGACGCCGGAAGGAGGCGGCCAGGTGAGTCGCCCGGCCGACAGCGGCGGTGGCGAGTGGACTGCCGGCCAGGGCGGAGACGATGCCCTTCTGCAGGTCGATCACGACGAGCGCGGGCCTGGGATCGATCGTTGTCAGTGTCATGCGGTTGTTTCTCCTGTGTATGCCGGCCGGTTGCCTGGCCAAACGGTTCGGTGGTCTCGGCCGCTGAGCTACCCCTGCGGTCGCGCGAGGGGGTCGGCGGCCTGGGTCTCGTGCGGCGTTGGGGCCTTGGCGGCGGGGTTGCTGCCGCGCAGGACGGAGGCGATCGCGGCGAGCAGCGCGAGAGCGGCGCCGAAGGCGAACACGATGATCAGGCCGGAGTGGAACGGGCCGGCGATCAGGGACGGGAAGAACTCACTTCCGGTCAGGGCCTGTTGCTGCGCCTCGGTGAGGTGAGTGAGAGCGCCGGTGGGCTGGAGCAGGTGCTGGATCGGATTGACTCCCAGCTGGGCGGCGAAGAGCGACGAGACCGGGGGCAGGCTGCCGACCTGGGCGGCGACCTGCGCCGGCACGCCTTGCTGCTGCAGTGCGCTGGTCAGCGTGTGCGGGAGGCTGCCGGCCAGCCCGGCGATCATGAGGGAGAAGAACACGCCGATGGAGACGGCGGTGCCGGAGTTCTGGAATGTGGCACGCATGCCGGAGGCGACGCCACGCAGCCGCGCGGGGACACTGCCCATGATCGAGGAGGAGTTGGGGGAGGCGAACATGCCGCTGGCGATCCCGTTCAGCGTGATCAGCACAGCGAATATCCAGTAACTGAAGTCGATCGGCAGGAACATCAGTCCCAGGAAGCTCGCGCCGAACAGCAGCGCACCGCCGGTCGCCAGGCCCCGGGAACCGATCCGGTCGGACAGATAGCCGGAGACGGGACCGGCGGCGAGAAATCCGGCCGTCAGCGGCAGCATGAAGATGCCGGCCCACAGGGGCGTGTCGCTGTAGTCGTAGCCGTGCAACGGCAGCCAGATGCCCTGCAGCCAGATGATCAGTACGAACTGCATCCCGCCTCGGCCGATCGAGATGGCCAGTCCCGCCAGGTTGCCGAAGGTGAAGGCCCGCAGGCGGAACAGGCTCAGTTCGATCAAGGGTGCGGAGACGCGGTTCTCGATGACGACGAACGCGGCCAGGAGGATCAGTCCCCCGGCTATCAGTCCGTCAGCCAGCGGATTGGTCCAGCCCATGGTGTGCCCGCCGTAGGGCTGCAGGCCGAAGGTGACCGCGATCAGGACCGCGCTGAGTCCGACCGCGAAGGTGACGTTGCCCCACCAGTCGATCCGGCCGCCGCCGCACTTTCCGGTCTCCCGCAGGGTGCGGTAGGCCCAGACCGTGAAGAACACCCCGACCGGCACGTTCACCCAGAACACCGCCCGCCAGTCCCAGGCCGCCAGCAGTCCCCCGGCGACCAGACCGATGAACATCCCGGCCAGGGCGGCGACCTGATTGATGCCCAGGGCGAAGCCGCGCTGTTCCTCGGGAAACGCGTCGGTCAGGATCGCGGCCGAGTTCGCCGTCAGCATCGAGCCGCCGACGGCCTGCAACAGGCGCCAGGCGATCAGCCACATCGCTCCGTGGCCCCCGTCGAACGGGTCGAAGGACAGCAGTATCGAGGCGAAGGTGAAGACCGCGAACCCGGAGTTGTAGATCAGGACCCGGCCGTACATGTCTCCCAGTCGCCCCACCGTGACCACCAGGACGGCCTGGACCAGCCGGTACCCCATGATCATCCACAGCAGGTAGGCGATGTTGCCCGGGGCCAGCGGGTCCAGGTGCACACCCCTGAAGATGGCCGGCAGGGCGATCAGCACGATGGAGCCGTCCAACGCGGACATGAAGACCGCGGCGGTCGTGTTCGTCAGTGCCGTCCACTTGTACCGGTCACCGGGCGAGCTGCGCGTGGCGCGCGTCCTGGCTGGGTCCGTCATCCGCCTGACTCCTCGTGGTCGCGTCGGTGCCGGATGTTCAGATGTTCTGGGCCAGCCGGTCCAGCAGTGGCCCTGCCGCCGCGAGCTGTTCCAGCTCGGCCGGAGTGAACGCGCCGCCGGCCAGGGCCTGGGCGATGAGCTCGGTGCGCGCGTTGCGCTTGTCCTTCAGCTCCCGCCGGCCGGCCTGGCTCACCGTCAGCACCACGCGCCTGCCGTCGTCCGGGTCGGGGCTGCGCTCGACCAGGCCCCTGGACCTCAGCGCGGCGAGCGTCGCCCCCATGGCCTGGGCGGTGATCTGCACGTCCCGGGCCAGCGCGGAGGACGTGGTGGGCCCCGAACGCTCCAGATGCGACAGAGCGGTCCGCTCGGGCATCGTGAGCCCGCCCCCGGTGGGCACCTGCCGCACACGCCGCAGCAGCGCGCCGACGCCCACGAGCAGGGAGGCGGCGACCTTTCCGGGATCCAGATCTTCATTCATGTACTAAGGCTACCTTATCAACCAGCCTTATTTGTTTTTGAACGCGATCGGGCTCTCGGCACACCTGTTGCGGCGTCGACCGAGGAACTCAGCCGTCCAGCAGGGACCCGAGCGCCGACTGGAGGTCTGCTGGTCCGCGGTAGTGCACGCCGGTCATCCCGAGCGCGACCGCGGCTTCGATGTTCTCCAGCCGGTCGTCCACGAAAAGGCATCGGTCCACGGTGACGCCGGCCCGCTCGGCAGCGATCTCGTAGATCTTCGGGTCCGGCTTGGCCACCCCCACCCGGGCACTGCTCACGACGTGGTCCGCGAAGTCCGCCAGCCCCAGCGACACCAGATCGCTCTCCAACTCCAGGGTCGCGTTGGTCACCAGGACCAGGGGCATGTGAGCGCGCGCCCGACGGAGCAGGCCCACCACCGCCTCGTCGGCGCGGAACGGCGCCTCGGCAAGCGCCGCGCCCAGTTCGTGAGCCCGCGCCCGTGGCACCCGGCAGGACAGGCCGAGCGCGATGGACTCCACCCACTGCTTCTGCGTGATCTCACCGAGGAGCAGTGGCAGATCCGTCTCCGGCGCGAAGGCCACTTCCATGGTCGTGCCCGGGGCCAGCCCCGCGAGGCGCTCCAGGCTCGTCAACCGCGTCGTGTCATAGAACCGGATCACGTTGTCGAAATCGCACAGCACCGCGTCGAAGGCCCTGCCGGAGGGATGAGAAGTCGTCACCGCCCCTGGATAGCACAGGGGCGGTGAGCGGCTGGTGTCTCAGGTGTCCTTGTTCCGGAGTGCCCGCCGGGTCAGGCGGCGAGGGTCTTCTCCAGTGCGGCGAGTCCGTCGCGGTAGATGCCCTCGAAGAGGGCGGTCGCCTCGCCGTCGGCGACTCCGTCCGGCGTGAACGTTCCCGACCACTCCACCCTGGACCCCGCCGCGCCCAGGTCGACAACCTGGAGCGTGGAGCGGTAGCCCGTGACCGGGAAGGGGGCCCGGACTATGGAGTAGGCGTAGCTGCGGGCCTGCTCGTCGAAGGACTCCAGGCGTTCCACGATGACGCCGCCCTCCTCGTTCGTCAGAGTGCGCAGCCGGGCACCCTCGCCGAGCCGGCTCTCCTTGATGTACGGGAGCCAGTCCGGCAGGGAGCCGAAACCGCCGATGAGCTGCCAGACCCGGTCCGCGGACCACGCGGTGGTGAGGGTGACGGTGGTGGCGGTCATGACGCCTCCCGCACCGGAACGGGTGCGTCATGGGCGATGATCTTCTGGTCCCGCAGTGACTTCCAGAAGGCGTACGACACGTTCTCGGTGAGGGCGCCGAGATCCTCGGCTATGCGGCTGGGGCGGGTCGCGCCGGGGATGGCCGCGGCGACGGCCGGGTGCGCCAGGACGAACTGGAGCGCGGCGGACTTGATGCCGATGCCGTGCTCCTGCGCCAGTGCCTTGATCCGGCTCACCTTCTCGACGATGCCGGCGGGCGCCTCGGCGTACTCGTAGTGGTTGCCGCCGGCGAGGATGCCGGAGCTGTAGGGTCCGCCGACGACGATGTCGACGTCGCGCTCGGCCGCGGCGGGCAGCAGGCGCTGCAGGGCCCGTGAGTGGTCGAGCAGGGTGTAGCGGCCGGCGAGGAGGAACGCGTCGGGGCGGGGCTCGTCCAGGTCCAGTGTCATCTCCAGCGGTTCGACCTTGTTGACGCCGAGCCCCCAGGCCTTGATGACCCCCTCCTCGCGCAGCCGGGTCAGGGCGCGGAACGCACCGGTGCGGGCGCTCTCGTACATGGCCAGCCAGTCGTCGCCGTAGAAGTCCTGGGCGATGTCGTGGACCCAGACGATGTCGAGGCGGTCCGTCCCGAGGCGCTTGAGGCTGTCCTCGACGGAACGCAGCGTCGCGTCGGCGCTGTAGTCGTTGACGATCCTGTTGGGGCGTCCGTGCTCGAAGAGGGCGCCCTTTTCTCCGAGTCGGCGGCTCGCGGGGTCCTCGACCTCGTCGAGGATGACCCGGCCGACCTTGGTGGACAGGACGTACTCCTCGCGCGGCTTGTCGGCGAGGACGTGGCCGAGGCGGATCTCGGCGAGGCCTGCGCCGTACAGCGGGGCGGTGTCGAAGTAGCGGATGCCCTGGTCCCAGGCGGCCTGCACGGTGGCGGCGGCCTCTTCGTCGGGGATGGCGCGGAACATGTTGCCCAGGGGCGCGGTGCCGAAGCCGATGCGGCCGGGCAGCAGGGAGCGGATGGTCATGGTGGTGCCTCGATCTTGTGCGTGGGGGGTGTGGTGGTGGCCGGCGAGTGTCAGTTGAGGGTGTCGGAGTCCGGGCCGGTGCGCAGGGCGCGGTCCAGGGCGGTGAGGGCCTCGATGTCCTCGGTGCTCAGCCTGAAGCCGAAGACGTCGAGGTTCTCGCGGATGCGGGCCTCGGTCACCGACTTGGGGATGACCACGTTGCCGGTCTGCAGGTGCCAGCGCAGGACGATCTGGGCCGGGCTCCTGCCGTGCTTCGCCGCGAGCGAGACGACTGCCTCGTCGCTCAGGACGGCGCCCTGGGCGAGCGGGCTCCAGGCCTCGGTGGCGATGCCGTGGCGGGCGTGGAAGTCGCGCAGTTCCCGCTGCTGGAGGCCGGGGTGCAGCTCGATCTGGTTGACGGCAGGGACGACGGAGGCGCTCTTCAGCAGGCGCTCCAGGTGGGCGGGCTGGAAGTTGGAGACGCCGATGGCGCGGGTGCGCCCGTCCGCGAGGAGCTTCTCCAGGGCGCGCCAGGTCTCTGAGTAGAGGTCGCGGGCCGGGGTCGGCCAGTGGATCAGGTAGAGGTCGACGTGATCGAGCCCGAGCTTGTCCAGGGAGGCGTCGAAAGCGGTCAGCGCGGAGTCGTAGCCCTGGTCGGCGTTCCACAGCTTGGTGGTGATGAACAGCTCGTCACGGGCGATGTCGGATTCGGCGAGCGCGCGGCCGACGCCCCGCTCGTTGCCGTAGACCGCGGCGGTGTCGATGCTGCGGTATCCGGCATCGAGGGCCGTGGCGACGGCGGCGGTGGTCTCCTCGTCGGGGACCTGGAAGACCCCGAAGCCGAGCTGCGGCATGGTGACGCCGTTGTTGAGGGTGATGGTCGGGATGGAGCTCATGATGTCTCGTTCTCTCCGGGGGGGCACGCATGCAACAGCGCCTTACAAGCGATAACAATAATTGCATGCGCGGGCTATTGCAAACGCATCATGACGGCTTGCGCCTTATGCCCTGGGGAGCCCCGGCCCGCATGCCCTGGGGCTCCCCCGGCCCGTGTGCCCCCTCGCCCGTTGTCCCCTCAGCCCAGCAGCAGCGACCTCGGCTGGGCGGAGAGCGCCCGGTCCAGGACGAGGGAGGCCGCACCGACGGCGGCCACGTTCTCGCCCAGGGTGGTCGAGGCGACGGTCGTGGCATGGGTCGCCCTGACGAACGGGGACCTGGCCACCATCGGCTCGATGGTGGCCAGGAGACGCTCACCCAGCACGTGCCAGGCAGGTCCGCCGAAGACGATGCTGTCGACGTCGAGGAGGGTCGCCGCCGCGCACACCCCCCGGCCGACGCGCAGCCCCAGGCGCTCGATGATGCCGTCCGCCTGGGCGTCCCCCTCCGCGGCGAGCCGCCCGAGGCGCTCCAGGCCGCTCTGCGCGTCGGCCGGATCGAGCACGGTGTACTCGCCCCCGAGCACGCCGAGGGCGATGGCCTCCTCGACCAGGGTCCGCGTCGAGCAGGCGGCGCCGAGCCCGCCCACCTCGCCCGCGTTCCCGGAGACGCCGCGCAGCACGGTGTCGTCCACCACCAGCCCCATGCCGGACCCCGTACCGAGGTAGAAGAAGAGCAGGTTGCGGCTGTCGGTGGCCGCTCCCGCCCAGCGCTCGGCGACGACGGCGGCCGTGACGTCCTTGTCGAGCAGGGCCGGGAACCCGGTCGCCTCGCTGAGCCGGTCGCGCAGCGGATAGCGGCCCCAGCCATGCAGTTCGGGCGGCTCCACCACCCACCCCGCGGTGACGTCGATGGGGCCCGGCGCGGCGATGCCGAGGCCGAGGATCCGTCCGTCGTCGATCCCGGACTCCGCCACGATCCCGGACACGGACGCGGCCATGTCCGCGACGGTGCCGTCGGTGTCGCCGCCACTGGGGGTACGCCGGCTGCGCTGGGCCACGACCTTCCCGAGCAGGTCCACCAGGACGCAGGTGATCACGGCGGGGTCGAGATGGACACCCACCGCGTACCGGGAGGTGGGGACGATCTCCAGCAGGGTGCGGGGCTTTCCGCTGCCGGTGTTGTGCTTGCCCGACTCGCGGGCGAGGCCCTGGTCCAGCAGGCGTCGGGTGATGTTGGAGACGGTCTGCGCGGACAGCCCGGTGGCCTGCGCGAGCTCCACCCGGCTCAGGCCGCCGCGCCCCCGCCGGCGGATGGCGTCGAGGATCACGGACTCGTTGAAGTCCCCCATCCTCGGCAGGTTGGTGCCACGCCGGATGGCGCCCTTCTCCGTGCTCGCCGTCTTGCTCGTCAACGTGCCTCTCCCAGCCTCGGCGCGCGGCGGCGGCGAAATCGCCGCCTCGCCTGCGACGGCAACAGAATCGATGGAATGGTACGACGCGGGTGGGACAGTGCGTCGGGGGCGGACGCGCCCCGCGGCACAACTGTCCCTCTCTCCGGGTGACTTCACTTCCTCGCCGCCGGTCGCAGGCGCAGCGTACGGATCTGGAAGGGCCGGAACGCGAGGGCGACGGCCCCGTCCTCCGGCGCCAGCTCGCGCTCCGGCTGCTCCAGCAGGTCGCAGTCCTGTGCCCCGGCGAGCGGGAATCCGGCGCTCAGGCCGGCCCTGACCGCTCCCCCGCACGCCTCGTACAGCCGGACCACGACGTCGCCGCTCCGGTCGTCGGCGAGCTTGACGGATTCCACCACCACATCCGTGGTGTCGAGCGTGACCAGTGCGGCCGTCTCCGCCGGGGCCGCCCGCAGCGGCAGGTTCAGCGCGTAGCCGCCCGCGACGGCCTCCTCGATCCCGGCGCCGGCCAGCAGCGCGTAGCCGAAGCGGTGGGTGCCCCGGTCGGCCTGCGGGTCGGGGCTGTGCGGGGAGCGCAGCAGGGTCAGGCGCAGCGTCGTGGTGGTCCCGCCGTCCTGGCGGGTGTCGCGGCGCACGTCGTGCCCGTAGGTCGAGTCGGTCAGCAGTGCGGCGCCCCAGCGCCGCTCGCCCACATGCACCCAGCGGTGCGCCCACAGTTCGAAGCGGGCGGCGTCCCAGCTGGTGTTCTCGTGGGTGGGCCGCTGCACATGGCCGAACTGGATCTCCGCGCTCTCCCGTTCCGCGTGCACGTCCAGCGGCCAGGCCGCCTTCAGCACCGTGTCGCGTTCCTGCCAGTCGATATCGTTGCGGACGGTCACCTGGCGGCTCTCGGCGGCGAGTTCGATGTGCTGGACGAACCGCGAGTCGCCGTGAACGCGCTCGACGCGCACCGACGCGAGCAGCGGGCCCTCGTCCGCGAGTGCCACCGACTCGCACGTGTCGACGTCGTGCACGACGTCGCGGTAGTACGAGTCGATGTTCCACGCGGACCACAAGTTCGGGTCGTCGGGGTGGAGCTGGAGGAGGTTGCCGACGGCGCCGGGGGCGATCGCCTCCCGCCGTGCCGCGTGGTCGTACACCGAGGTGACCAGGCCGCGCCGGTCCACGACGACGGTCAGCACCCCGTTGTCGAGGACGAATCCGCCGTCCTGTGCGCGGGCCGTGACGGGCTCGCGGGCCTCTGCCGCGCCGCCGGAGGCCAGCGGTCCGGTCTCCGCGAGGACGGCCGTACGCCCGTCGGCGAGGCGCTGTGCGCCGGGGAACCCCGGGTCGCCGGCGAGCACGGCGACCTCGCGGCGCGCGTACGGCCCGGCGTTGAGCAGTGCGGGCCGGCCCGGCAGCCGCTCGGCCGCGTCTGCGATCAGCGTCTCCAGTTCGGCGTGGATCCCGCCGTACTCCCGCTCGGCCTGCTGGTGCACCCAGGCGATGGACGAGCCCGGCAGGATGTCGTGGAACTGGTTGAGCAGGACCCGCTGCCACAGCGATTCGAGCCGTTCGTACGGGTAGGGCGCGCCGGACCGTACGGCGGCGGTGGCCGCCCACAGCTCGGCCTCGCGCAGCAGCGCCTCGCTGCGCCGGTTGCCCCGCTTGGTGCGGGCCTGGCTGGTGTAGGTGCCGCGATGGTTCTCCAGGTACAACTCGCCGCGCCAGACGGGCAGTCGCGCGCCCTCGCGTTCGGCGCGCGCCGCCTCGAAGAAGGCGTCGGGTGATTCGACCACGACCTTCGGTGAGCCTTCGAGGTCGCGCAGTCGGCGCGCCTTCTCCAGCATCGAGCGGCTGGGGCCGCCGCCGCCGTCCCCGTAGCCGAACGGGACGAGGGAGCGGGTGGCGACGCCCTTGTCGCTGAAGTTGCCCTCTGCGTGGGCGTTCTCCCTGGCCGTCAGTGAGGCGTTGTAGCTGTCGACGGGCGGGCAGTGGGTGAAGATGCGCGAGCCGTCGATGCCCTCCCATTCGAAGGTGTGGTGGGGCAGCCGGTTCGTCTCGTTCCAGGAGAGCTTCTGGGTGAGGAACCACTCGGCGCCCGCCAGTCTGGCGAGCTGCGGGTAGGCGGCGGTGTACCCGAACGAGTCGGGCAGCCAGATCCCGGGCTGATCCACGCCGAACTCCTCGGCGAAGAAGCGCCGCCCGTAGACGAGTTGGCGGGCGAGCGCCTCACCGCCCGGCAGGTTTCCGTCCGCCTCGACCCACATGCCGCCGACCGGGACCCAGTTGCCGTCGGCCGCCGCCTTCTTCATCCGGGCGTAGATGTCCGGGCGCTGTTGCTTCATCCACGCGTACTGCTGGGCGGAGGAGCAGGCGAAGACCAGCTCGGGGTATTCCTGGGCGAGGGTGGTCATGTTGGTGAAGGTGCGCGCGCACTTGCGTACGGTCTCGCGCACCGGCCACAGCCATGCCGAGTCGATGTGTGCGTGGCCGACGGCGGAGAGGGTGTGCGCGGAGGCGTGCGCGGGCCGGGACAGCACGTCGGCCAGGAGCCCCCTGGCCCGCGCCGCCGTTCCGGCGACATCCGCCGGGTCCACGGCGTCGGCGGCGTGGCGCAGGGCGTAGAGGATCTCGTGGCGCCTGGTGGAGCTGAGCGGCAGCTCGTGCATCAGCTCGTCGAGCACTTCGATGTCGTGGACGAGGTGCCACACGTCTTCCTCGCGCACCGCGATGTCGGCCTGCTTGAGGTGGTAGAGCGGAGCGTTTCCGGCGGTCTCCAGGGAGCCGTGGTGCAGGTGGAGTCCGGCGCTGCCGACGATCGGCGGGTTGGCGGCCAGCTCGATCAGCAGGTCGACGGTGGCGCCTCCGGCGGCGGAGTCGTCGAGGAGCACGCTGCGGTTGTACGGGTGCAGGCCCTGGAGTGGCGTGCCCAGGCCGTCGTGGACCAGGCCCTCGGCCTGGCCGCCGGGCCCCTTGGACAGGTCGAAGTCGAGGTCGAAGACCGCCTCCACGCGGCGCCCCGACCAGTCGCCGGGAATGTCGGTGCGGGCCCGCATCCAGGTCGTCTGCCAGGGGCTGCCCCAGGCGTCACCGACCGTGAAGGGCTCGTAGTCGGCGCCCAGTGCCTCGGCGACGGGGACGGGCTCGCCGTCCACGCGCCAGGCGCTCAGGGCCAGCGGGCGTACGGCGCTGTAGACGGCGGGGCGAACGACCCGGTCGAGCAGCTTGCGGATCCGGGCCTCGATGATCCGGCGGTCGTCATGCACGGAGCTGGTCCTTCCAGGGGTCGTACGCGGAGTCGTCGGGGGCGGGCAGCCGGATGGTGTCGTGCGCGCCGTCGGCCCAGGTGACGTCCGCGAGCAGGGCGTCGCCCTCGGCGCGGGTGGTGACCTGGGGCAGGGCGCCGGGGCCGGTGCCGCCGAGGTGGACGAGGGCGACGTGGATCGCGCCGTCTGTGACGGGTCCCTCGGTCGCCACGACCGGGGTGGCGGAGGTGCCTCCGAGGGCGTTGGAGCCGGCTCCGGCCACCGAGGCCGCGCGGGGCAGCCCGTGTGCCCCGATGACGACGGAGACCAGCCCGTCGGCTCCCTCGACCCGGGCCGCGGCCCCCTCCACGGTTGCGGCGCCGGCCCCGGAGCGGGGATCGACGGCCAGCGCCCAGCCACCGACACGCAGCCGGTGACCGGCCGCCGCGCCGCCGTCCGCACGGTCCTCGGCACAGCCGTCGACCCGTACGGCGCGCACCTCGACGGACCCCCGCAGGGCCGACCCCGTGGTGATCCAGGGGCCCAGGGTGTAGGGGGTGTCGGGCCCGCCGAAGACGTCCCAGGTCGCATCCTTCGGCCAGTGCGCGCGGGACCGGGAGACGGCCGTGGCCCCGTCGATGGAGATCCTTTCCGCGGGGCGCCGGTGCGAGGCGCGTCCCGCCGCGTCCAGCAGGACGACCGCGTTGTCGAGCGGCTCCGCGTCCGCGCTGCCGCCGGGGACGGTGGGGTCGCCGGGGGTCTCAGGGGCGGTGTGCGTCGAGTAGGCGAAGCGGGCGTAGCCGGGGTCGTCGGCGTGCGGGCGGGCCGGGTCCGCGTGGTCGCCGCCGTGGTTGACGACGCGGACGACCCCGTCGGCGGCGGTGCCGGAGACGAGCCAGCCGGGCGCGGTCAGGGTCCGCGTGAAGTCGCCCTGTTCGACGGGCAGCGGGGGCGCCGCCTCGGTCCACACCGGGTGCTCGGGCGGCAGGGCGAGGCCGATGAACCCCTTGCTCGCCCAGTACGGGGACGCGGGGCCCGAGTACCCCTGCAAAATGCCGCGGAAGGGCCGGTGCCAGCCGAGTGTCAGCAGGCCGTGCTCGTCGGTGGCGCCGTGGTCGGTGAAGTGGTCCAGCATCCGGCCGGCGAGCGCCCGGGTCTCCCCCGGCGCGAGCGGTGTGGCGTCGAACAGTGCGCCGGTCCACAGCGGGGCGAGCGCGGCGTGCCGGTAGGTGAGGGAGCGGCCGTGGACGAGCGGTGAGCCGTTGCCGCCGATCAGGAGCCGCTGGTCCGCCAGGAAGCGGTGCAGCCTGGTCCGGTAGCGGTCGAGGAGTCCGGCGGGCGCGGCGTCGCCGAGGATGCGGCAGAACCACAGCGGGTACAGGTGCATGGCCCAGCCGTTGTAGTGGTCGAAGTTGCGGTGGGCGGCGCCGGTGAGCCCGTCCGAGTACCAGCCCTCGCCCGCGTACCAGCCGTCGGTGAGGGCGATGACCCGGTCGAGGTCCTGCTGGCGCCACTGTCCGCCGGCCGTGCGGGCGAACGCCTCGGTGACGCCCTGGAACCAGATCCAGTTGTTGCCCGGCATCGGGTCGCCCACCATGGGCGCCAGCCAGTCCAGGACCCGCTGCCGGACCCGGTCGTCGAGGCGGTCCCAGATCCACGGCCGGGTCTCGTGCAGGGCGATCGCGATCGACGCGGCCTCGACCTTCGCCTGGCCGCGTTCGGCGAAGGTGGGCCAGCGCTCCGGGTTCGCGGGGTCGGTGCCCGCGGCCAGGCCCGCGGCGTACCAGCCGGCGAGGTCGAGCGGGTCGGCTCCGCCCGCTCCCGCCAGCCGGAATCCGGCCAGCAGGAAGGTGCGGGCGAAGCCTTCGAGCCCGTCGCTGTGCGCGCCGTTGTGGCTCGGGACGCCGGGCAGGCTGATCAGGGCGTGCTCGTCGGTGGCGTACGGCCGTACGGCGAGCAGCATCCGGTCTGCGGTGCGCTCCCAGTGGGCGCGGTCCTCTGCGGGGGTGCGGTTCATGACTGGCGGCTCTCCCATGCCTGTTCGTACTCCGCGCGGATCCGGTCGCCGGCCTGCTTGCGCCAGTTCCGCATCGCCTCGTCCCACTCCTTGAGGGGGACGCGGCCCTGCATGATGCCCTTGCGGGTGTCGTCCAGGGTCTTCTGGAGCAGCGCGGACATCTTGGCGTTGGTCGGCGAGTAGAGGTCCTCGGTCGGATTGGCGAGCAGCCGTTCGACCGCTTCCTTCTGGAACGCGTACTGCGTCTTCACGATCTCCGGCCCGGACGGGTAGTACAGCGTGAAGGGCGCGTCCGTGGCGAAGATCGTCGGCAGGGTGACCTCGGCCTGGCCCTTCGGGGTGAGGATCGGGTCGGTTCCCTTGAGGGTGTGGTCCGCGCCGGGGACGCCGTACTTGCGCAGCAGGTAGCCGTCCGTACCGAAGGGCGAGGCGAGTGCGTTCATCGCGCGCAGGATCTGCTTGATCCGCTCCTTGGGCGCCTTCTTGATGATGAGCATGCCGTAGTAGGACTGGCCCTGCCATTGGACGCCCTCGCCGCCGTCCCAGCCGGGCGCGAGCAGGTAGCCGAGTTCGAAGCCCTTCGTGGCCGGGGCGTACATGGAGTAGTAGTCGTTCCAGGCCACGGGCCCGTCGGGGTTCAGGACAGTCTGTCCGGTGCCGAACCAGTCCTTCACCTTCCCGGTGACGCTGTAGGCGTCCGGGTGCATCACGCCGGCCTTGGTCATCCGGCGGACCGCGTCCAGGGTCTGCCTGGCCTCCTCGGTCTCGAACCACCAGGTGAACTTCCCTCCTTCCTCACGCCACTTGTTGGGTCCCCCGAGCATCTGCATCACGGTGTCGAACGCGGTGATGGGGTCGCCCATGGCGTACTGGCTGTGCTTGCGGTCGGTGACGTCCTTGCACAGCCGGAAGAACTCCTGCCAGCTCTTCGGGTCCGGGTCGAGACCGCGTGCGCGGATCAGGTCGAGCCGGGTGAAGATCGGGCCGCCGGAGAGCGGGCGGGGCATCGGTATCGCGTAGATACCGCCGTTGAGCACGCAGGGCGCCCAGGAGGGGGACGGGATGTTCGCGAGGTACGGGTAGTCCCGGATGCCGTCACCGGAGAGATGCTCGGTCAGGTCCTGGAAGAGCGCGTCCAGCATGCCCGGTGTGGCGGCGGAGTTCTGGCTCGGCGGCAGCATCAGCATGGTGTCGGGCAGATCGCCGCCCGCGACGGTCACGGCGAACTTGTTCGGGTAGTCGCTGACCGGTGAGATCTGGAAGTTGAGATCGCACCCGACGCTCCTGTTCAGGGCCTGCCACATGACGTTGTCCGTGACCGGCGGCGGCACCGGGTTGAAGATCAGCGTCATGATGTCGATGGCCGGGCCCTTGGCGGGCGGGCCGCCCGGCAGTGACTTCACCGGCTTGGCCGGGAAGTTGAGATACCCGGGCGCGACACCGGCGGCGGTGGCCGGCATGGATGTCGGGACGCCGTTGTACGGGATGTAGGCGGGCAGCGGGACCTTGGCGTTGGCGGCCTTGGTCGACACGGGGCGGTAGTCCCCGCAGCCGGCCAGGGTCAGGCCGGCCGTGACACCGGCGGCCGAGGCGAGGAAGCCGCGACGACTGAGTGATGAGTTCATGACAGTTTATCCCCTTATCCCTTCACCGCTCCGACCATCACGCCCTTGTTCATGTGGCGCTGGAGGAAGGGGTAGACGATCACGATGGGCACGATCGACAGCACGAGGATCGCGGCCTGGAGGGACTGGGCGGGCGGCAGCGGCGCCCCGGCGGCGACGTCCACCTGACCGCCGCTGAGCGCCGCGTTGTTGACGACATAGGTACGCAGCACGAGCTGCATGGGCCACTTGGACGCGTCGTTGATGTAGAGCAGCGCGTTGAAGAAGGCGTTCCAGTAGGTCACCGCGTAGAACAGGCCGATGACGGCCACCGCGGCTTTGGAGAGCGGGAGCACGATCCTGGTGAGGATCGTCGTCTCGGAGGCGCCGTCGATGCGCGCGGAGTCCAGGAGCTCCTTGGGGATGCTCATGAAGAAGGACCGCAGCACGATCACGTTGAACGCGTTGATCATGGTCGGCAGGATCAGCGACCAGTAGCTGTTGATCAGGCCGAGCTGTTTGACCATCAGGTAGCTGGGGATGACGCCCGGGGCGAACAGCATGGTCATCAGCAGCATGATGAGGACCGGCCGGTGGCCGAAGGAGCCGGGCCGGCTGAGCCCGTACGCCAGCATGATGGAGCAGACGAGGCTCAGCGCGGTGCCGACCACGGTGATGCCGACGCTGACCAGCATGGCCTTGGACACCAGGCCGCCGGAGAGCAGCGCCGAGTAGGCGGACCAGCTGGGGTTGTCGGGCCACAGGACGTAGCCGCCGGCCCTGGTGACCTGGCCGGTGTCGGCGAGCGAGGTCGAGATGATCGCGAGGAACGGCAGCAGGACCAGCACGACGCAGATCAGCAGGATCAGCGATTTGAGGGTGCGCCACGGCAGGGAGCCCGGCGTTTCCCCGGGGATGGCGCTGTAGGACCTGCGGGGCCTGCGGCGCACCGGGTGTGCGGGCGACAGTGTTGTCATGACTTGTACACTCCTTCCTCGCCGAACAGGTGGGCGATCTTGTTGGCGCCCAGGACGAGCGCGACCCCGATGACTCCCTTGACGAGGCCGACGGCGGCGCTGACGCCCCAATCCCCGCCGATGAGGCCGTGGTTGTAGACGTAGGTGTCCAGGACCTCGCTGTTCTCCAGGCCGACACCTCCCTGTTGCAGCAGGATCTGTTCGAAGCCGACGGACAGGGCGTCACCGAGGCGCAGGATGAGGAGCAGGATCACCAGTCCGCGCAGGGCGGGCAGGGTGACGTGCCAGGTCTGCCGCAGCCGGCTCGCGCCGTCCATGGCCGCCGCCTCGTAGAGGTCGTTGTCGACGCGGGAGAGCGCGGCCAGGAAGAGGATCGTGCCCCAGCCGGTGTCCTTCCAGATGACTTGGGAGGTGAGCAGGGTCTTGAACAGCTCGGGGTTCCCGATGATGTTCCAGGTGCCCATGTCGTGGGCCTGGAGGAACAGGTTGAGCATGCCGCCGTTGCCCAGCAGCTGTTGGAAGAGGGCGACGACGACCACCCAGGACAGGAAGTGCGGCAGGTACAGGACGTTCTGCACCCACTTCTTGACCCGTTCGCTCACCAGGCTGTTCAGCGCCAGGGCCAGCAGAATCGGCACCGGGAAGACGAACACCACCTGGATCAGGGTGAGTTCGAGCGTGTTGACGAGCGCGCGGACGAACTGGTCGTCGCCGTTGAAGAGGACCTCGAAGTTCTTCAGCCCGTTCCACGGACTGTGCAGTATGCCGATGTAGGGCTGATAGTCCTGGAACGCGATGACGTTGCCCAGCAGCGGTATGTAGTGGAACAGCAGCAGGACCACGGTGCCCGGGATCAGGAACCAGAACAGGGCGGTGTCGCGTCGGCGGCGTGGGCGGCCGGGCCGCTCGCGGCCCGCCTGCCCGCCCTCCTCGGCCGCGCGGGCGGCCGGTTGCTCAAGTGTTGTCATGACATCAAGCCCTTTCACCGGGGATCAGGCGTGGTCGGCCGCGTCTCGGGGCCGGCTGCGTGAGGTGGTGCGATGAGTGATGTGACGTCCATGGGGGGGTGGCGAGTGAGCGAGCGGTTCGCGCCGCCGGGTCAGGCCAGCCGCGGGAGTGCTTCGCGGGTGACCTCGCCGAGCAGCGGTTCCCCCGCCACCCAGCGTTCGGTCTCCTCGACCGCGTACTGTCCGAGCCGTCGCACCTCGCTGCCCTGTGCGCCGGCGATGTGCGGAGTGAGCAGCACGTTCGGCAGGGCCGACAGCGGATGGCCCACGGGCAGGGGTTCGGGGTCCGTCACGTCGAGGTAGGCCTCGATGCGGCCGGTCGTGCACTCCCGGGCGAGGGCGTCCGTGTCGACGACGGCGCCCCTGGCGGTGTTGATCAGCGCGCCTCCGTCGGGCAGGAGCGCGAGCATGGCGGCGTCGATCAGGCCCTCCGTCTCCGGCAGCAGCGGGACGTGAACGCTCACCACCCGGGACAGCCGGCACAGCTCGGCGAGGCCGGTCCGCCGCGCGCCGAGCAGGCGCGCGGTCTCATCCGTGACATACGGGTCGTACAGCAGGATCTCGTGGCCCGCGCCGGATCTGGCCAGTTCGGCCATCACCCGGCGGCCGATGCGCGAGGCGCCGACGATGCCCACGGTGAGCCCGTCGGCGCCGGAGCGGTCGGCGGCGCCGGGCCACACGCCGGGGTATCCGGCGGCCATCGTCAGGGTCCGGCGGGCGGCGAGGCCGATGAGGGCGACGGTGTAAGAGGCGACGGGCCCCGCATTGGCGTCGGCGGCCGAGGAGACCACGATGCCGCGTTCCCACACCGCTTCGCTCACCAGGGACTTGACGGTCCCGGCGGCATGGATGACGGCGCGCAGCCGGGGCGCGTGCGCGAGGACTCCGGCGGTGAGCCGGGGGCAGCCCCAGCCGCTGATCAGGATCTCCGCGTCGCCCAGGGCGGCCGCCAGATCGTGTCCGACGGGGGCGGGAGCGAGGCGGACCACGTCGGAGAGGCGGGTGCGCAGGTCTGCGGGGAGTACGGAATCGGCCACGGCGGGGTCCATGACGCAGACCGCTGCCGGCCGCTCGGACGGCTCCGGCGGTCCGGGTGGTTCGGGCCGTTGCTGCGGCTGCGGTGGGGTGGGGGGTTCTGGTGGGCCGGGTGGTTCCTGCGGCTCCGGTGGTCCGGGGTGTGCGGCTCGGGCTGTCATGCGGGGGCCCTCTTTCGGTCCTCTTTCGGTCCTCTTCCGGTACGTACAGGCCGTCCGGCCCACCGGGACGTCGGCGGCGGGTTGTGCGCCGCCGGCGTCCCGGCACGGGTGCCGCCGTCCCGGGCGGCAGGTCGTCAGGCGCGGGGCAGGCGCAGGGTGACCAGTTGGAACGGCCGCAGCGCGAGCACCACGCCGCCGGCGTTCTCCGCCGGCGGTTCGGCGTCGGTGAGCGGGCGCTCCAGGAGGTCCGTCGGGACGGCCCTCGCGGTGGCGAAGCCGTCGGCGCGCACGGTGGCGCGGGCCCGTCCGCCATGCGCTTCGTAGAGGCGTACGACCAGGTCACCGCTGCGGTCGTCGGCCAGCTTCACCGCGCTGACCACGACGGCGTCGTTGTCCACCGTCACCAGTGGCGCGACCTCGGCGGCGGTGCCGGTGACCCGGCGCTCCGGCAGGTTGGCCCGGTGGCCCTCGCGGACCGCGTCACCGATCGTCGCGCCCGGCACCAGTGCGTGGTGGAACCGGTGGACGCCCTGGTCGGTCTCGGGGTCGGGGTAGCGGGGCGCACGCAGCAGCGACGCCCGTACGGTCGTGGTCGTGCCGGCGTCGGTCCCGGTCCGCACGGCACGCGTCACGTCGTGGCCGTACGTCGCGTCGTTCACGATCGCGACACCCCAGCCCGGCTCGTCGACGTGCACGAAACGGTGGTTGCAGGCCTCGAACTTGGCCCACTCCCAGCTCGTGTTCTGGTGGGTGGGCCGGTACACGTGGCCGAACTGGGTCTCGGAGGCGTACCGGTCGGCCTTCACGTCCAGGGGGAAGGCCAGTTTCAGGAAGCGTTCGGTCTCGTGCCAGTCGACCTCGGTGGCGATGTCGAGCCGCTTGGCACGGGCCGGGACCGTCAGGTGCTGGACGACGCGGGAGTCACCGAAGGACCGCTCGACGCGCACCGCCGCTCCCTCGACGCCCAGTTCGGTGACGTCGGTGAGGTCACTGCCGACGTTCCGGTAGAAGGCGTCGACGTCCCAGGCGTCCCACTGGTTGGGGAAGTCGGGGTGCAGTTGGAGGAGGTTGGCCGCCTGGCCCGGCGCGATGGCCTCGCGCTCCGCGCCGTGGTCGTACACGGAGACGACAAGGCCGCGTCCGTCGATCTCGACCCGCAACAGTCCGTTGTCCAGGACGTATCCGCCACCGTCGAGCGGTACGGGAACTACCGCCTCTTTGTGGGCCGGCCGGGGCGAAGCACCACCGGCGGGTACCGAACCACGGTTGTGCGGTGCCGAGTTGAAGGCCAGATCGGTGCCGCCGGACGCGTCACCGGCCAGTGCGCGCTGCGCCCCGCCGATGATGTCCTCCAGCTCGGCGGCGAGCCGGGCGTAGGTCTCGCGCGCCTCGCGGTGCACCCAGGCGATGGACGAGCCGGGCAGGATGTCGTGGAACTGGTGCAGCAGCACCGTCTTCCAGATCCGGTCCAGTTCCTCGTAGGGGTAGGGGAACGCGGTCCGCACCGCAGCGGTCGTGGCCCACAGTTCGGCCTCCGACAGAAGGGACTCGCTGCGCCGGTTGCCGCGCTTCGTCTGCGCCTGGCTGGTCAGGGTGGCGCGGTGCAGTTCGAGGTACAGTTCACCGACCCAGACGGGCGGGTCGGGGTACTCGGCCTCGGCCTTGGTGAAGAAGCCGGCGGGAGTCTCCCACTCCACGGTCGCCGAGCCTTCGAGGCTGCCCATGCGCGCGGCCTTGGCGACCATCTCGCGGGTGGTGCCGCCCCCGCCGTCACCGAATCCGGTCGGTGCGAGCGACCGCGAGGCGACCCCCTTCTCCTTGAAATTCCGTGCGGCGTGGGCGATCTGCCGGCCGTTCATCTCGCAGTTGTACGAGTCGACGGGCGGGAAGTGCGTGAAGATCCGGGTGCCGTCGATGCCCTCCCACTGGAAGGTGTGGTGCGGGAACTTGTTGGTCCTGCTCCAGGAGATCTTCTGCGTCAGCAGCCACTTGGAGCCGGCCGCCTTGATGATCTGCGGCAGCCCGGCCGCGAAGCCGAAGGTGTCGGGCAGCCACGCCTCGTCGTTCTCGATGCCGAACTCGTCGAGGAAGAACCGCTTGCCGTGCACGAACTGACGGGCCATCGCCTCCGAGCCCGGCATGTTCGTGTCCGACTCGACCCACATCCCGCCGGTGGGCACGAACCGGCCCTCCGCGACCGCCTTCTTGACCTTCGTGTACACCTGCGGCCGGTGCTCCTTGATCCAGGCGAACTGCTGCGCCTGCGACATCGCGAAGACGAAGTCCGGCTCCTCCTCCAGGAGGGCCGTCATGTTCGATGTCGTACGGGCGACCTTGCGCACCGTCTCACGCAGCGGCCACAGCCAGGCGGAGTCGATGTGCGCGTGCCCGACCGCGCTGATCCGGTGCGCGGCGGGAGCGGCCGGAGCGGCGAGCACACCGGCCAGTTCCTCGCGCGCGGCCCGCGCCGTACCGTTCACGTCCTGGAGGTCGACGGCGTCCAGCGCCCGGCCGACCGCCCGCAGGATCTCCCAGCGGCGCGCTCCCTCGACCGGCAGTTCCGCCATCAGCCCGCCGAGGACCTCCAGGTCCATGACCAGGTTCCACACCGTCTCGTCGAACACGGCCAGGTTCATCTCGCCCAGGACGTACTGCGGCGCATCGCCGGCGGTGGCCCTGTCGCCCATCGGCGTCGGCTGGAACGGCACCCCGCTCGCGTCGATGTCGGGGTTGGAGGCGGCCTCGATCCGCCAGTCGACCTGCTCCCCGCCGGCCACCGGTGATCCGACCCGTACGTAGGAGTTGCGCGGGTGAAGGCCCTTGACCGGGGTGCCGTCGGGCCGGTGGACGAGGCCCTCGCACTGGAAGCCGGGCGTACGCGGGGTGAAGCCGAGGTCGAGCACGGCCTCGACGGTGCGGCCCGCCCACTCCGCGGGGACCGTCCCGGTGACCTTGAACCAGCTGGTCCCCCATGGCGCACCCCACGCGGTGCCCGGGGTGATGGGACGGTCCGGCGCCGTGAGGCCCTCGGCCACGGGGACGGGCTCGCCCGACGTGGACCAGATCTCCACGTTCAGGGGGGTGGTGACGGGGTGGACGGCCGGCCGAATGCGTTCGTTGAGGACGCGGTCCAGACGTGCTTCGACCAGGTTCCGGTCGTCGTGCATGAAGGGTGTCTCCTGTTGCTGCGGGCGGGCGCGGGGCTCGGTGGGTGGCGCCGGGCGGGATGTCTTCGGCCGAGTGGCGCCGAGCGGGGGTGTTGTCGGGGACGCCGCCGGCGGCGGACGAGGGCCGGTCAGAGGCTGGTGTCCGCCACCGGAGCGGGGCGCTCGCAGGTGGTGGTCACCGGCAGTGCCCGGCCCTCGTCCGCCGCGTCCATGAGCGTGAGCATGACGTCCAGGACATGTGCGGCGAGCTCTGCGGACGCGCGGTGCGGGCGGCCGCTGTGGAGCGCCTCGGCCAGATCCGCGAGACCCGCGCCCCGGCCCGCGCCCCGGTATCCGGCCGACACGGGCAGCGTTTCCCAGCCGTCGCCGCGGTGGATCTCGACGGGGCCGTCGAAGTGGTTCGGGTCCGGCACGGACAGGGAGGCGCCGGTGCCGTGCACCTCGATGCGGGGCAGCCGCGCGGCACGAACGTCGAAGCTCATCACCAGCGTGGACAGGGCCCCGTCCGCGTGCTCCAGGACGCCCGTGATGTGGGTGTCCACCTCGACCTGGAAGGTCTGCCCCGCGCGGGGTCCGCTGCCGATGGTCCGCTCGGCGCGGGGCCGGGAGGACGCACCGGTCACCTTGACCACGGGGCCGAGCAGGTGGACCAGAGCCGACAGGTAGTACGGGCCCATGTCGAGCAGGGGGCCGCCGCCGGGGCGGTAGTAGAACTCCGGATCCGGGTGCCACTTCTCGTGGCCCGCGGTCGTCATGAAGGCGGTGGCCGCGACCGGGCGGCCGATCAGACCGTCGTCAACGGCCTTGCGCGCGGTCTGCGTTCCGGTGCCCAGGACGGTGTCGGGGGCGCAGCAGAGCCGCAGTCCGGCCGCACGAGCCGCGGCGAGCACGGCGTCGGCCTCCTTGCGGTCGGCGGCGAGGGGCTTCTCGCCGTACACGTGCTTGCCCGCGGCGAGTGCCGTCAGCGCGACGTCCGCGTGCGCGGCCGGGACGGTGAGGTTGAGGACGGCGTCCACGTCGTCGCGGGCGACCAGGCCGGCGACGGTCGGCGCGAGGGAGACCCCGTCACCGGCCTGCTCCGCGACGGCCCGCGCGCGGCCGGCGTCGAGGTCGGTGACGGCGGTGAGCCGCACGGACGTCAGCCGTTCCAGCGTGGACAGATACGCGCCGCTGATCTTTCCCGCGCCGACGATGCCGATGTTCAAGGGCTTCAGCGGCACGCCCACAGCAGTCCCCTCTCGGTGAGCGTGCGGACCTGAGGCACCTCGAAATCGTCGGGCTTGTGCCCGATGGTCGAGACGAAGACCCGGCCTGCTCCCCAGGTCCTGGTCCACACGGCGGGCATCACAGCGGGCCCGTCGTGCGGTTCCGCGGCCGGGAAGGTGGTGGTGGCCAGGACGTCGATACGCGGGTCGGTGAGGACCCAGTACTGCTCGGTGTGCACGGAGAAGTCGTCGAGGCCCGCGATGACCGGGTGGTCCGCGCGCTCGGGCAGGAAGTTGTAGGTGTGGTCGTGGTAGCCGGGCGGGTGCATCACGAACTTGCCGCCGGTCAGCAGGTGGTAGCCGTGGTCGTGGAAGCAGTCGACGATGCCACCGTGCCAGCCGGCGAGACCGGTGCCCGCCCGTACGGCCGCGGACAGGTTCTCGCGCTGCTCGGGGGTGATGGTGCCCATCGTCCAGCAGTGCACGATGAGGTCGGTTGCGGCGAGTCTCTCCGCGTCCTCGTACACCGCGAGATCCTCGGAGGTCTCGACGGCGAACCCCTGCTCCTTGAGGAACGGAAGGAATCCGTCGCTGATCGTCACGGGCTGGTGCCCGTTCCAACCGCCGCGGACGACGAGCGCCCGCCTGGTGTGGGTGGTCACGGTGATTGCACGCTCCCATCGGCGCCGCACGTGCGGGGTGCGGCGGTAGGGGTCTGGGCGAGTTCGGCCGGCCGACCGGGGTGAAGCGGGGGTTACCGCTGCTCAGGCCGGTCGTCGGCTGGGTGCGATAAGAACGTACGAACGGCGAACATACTTTGTCAATACACTTTACGAAGTGCGTCGCAGAGGCTTCGGCCGGGCCGCCTCGGCCAGGCGTGATGTCAGTCGGTGATGTGGAACGTGGCCGGGGAATCGTTCCGCAGCGCCACTTGGCCCGGACGGAGATTCGTGACCGTGTTGCCCGCGAACGCTCCGGTGCCGGTGACGCCGGAACCGACCAGGATTCCCTGAGTCTCGGGACTGTCGATGGTGTTGTTCTTCAGCGTCACATCGACCCGCGTCAGGTCGATGAAGAGGCCGGCCCGGAAGGCCCCGCGCATCACGTTGTCGCTCAGGGTGACATGCGTATAGGCGTCGGGGAAGAGCGAGGTGCTGTTCGGGGAACCGATTCGGACCCCGTGCCGGACGCTGTTCCAGCCGCCACCGCCGATCAGGACGTTGCCGCTGATCGTGGCGGACTCCAGGGGGTGTCCGGTGTCCCCGAACACGCCGATGTCCAGGGCACTGTTCGAGGACACGCTGTTCACGAGGTTGTCGCGGACCTCGACGTTCTCGCCGCCGGCCACTCGAAGGCCGTTGGCCCACCAGGGCGCGATCGCGGTGTTGTTGAGGATCTTCGCCCCCGTCACCTGACCGTTGGTGCCGCTCGCGCCCGCGTCGGAGTACGTCGCGAAGGAGTCGTCACCGGTGTTCCGGGCAAAGTTGTTGCGGACGGTGATGTTGTCGCCCAGCTTGTCCGGATCCTTCGTGTTGCCGTTGTTGATGTTGAACCCGTCGCCGTAGCCGTCCGAGGTCCGGCTGTTCTCGATGAGGCCGTTCGATCCGGAGAGCCAGTTCGCGTCGGTGTGCCGCGTCCAGATCCGCTGGACGAGCCATCCGCCGGCACCGCTGGCGTTGATGCCGTAGTCCGCGCCGCCGGTGCCGCCGACCCCGCGCCACACGGCGTTCGAATCGATCTGGATGTCGCGCAGCGTGGTGCCAGAACCCACCAGGGTCTTCGAGCGCCACGACGTGGCCGGCAGCGGGCTCTTGCGGTACAGCGTCGAATACCACATCCCGGCGCCCTCCACCGTCACACCGGTGAAGTCGAGCGGCGTGGGTTCGAGGCTGTTCGTCAGGTATCTGCCGCGCGGGATCCACACCGTCTTCCCCTGCAGGCGGGCGGCGTTCACCGTGTTCTGGATGGCGACCGTGGAGTCCTTCCCGGACTCCGGATCTGCGCCATTACTGACCACGGAGAGGGAGTTCGCAGGCTGGGACCGCGCGGGTCCCACGTTTTCCAGGTCGACGGAGTCGATGTCGTAGACCGAGGCCGTGTTGCCGGTTCCCTTACGGAACGTGACGGCGCTGCCGGCCGGTACCGGGGTGCCCGAGATCCAGACGGGGAAGTCGTTGTAGAAGCGGTAGGGCATCCCGCCGGCCTTGGGGTCGTCCGGGTTCGTGGTCGCCTCGCGGTAGTTCCACGCCTGCGCGGAACTCAGCGTGATCGCCTGACGGAACGTGCCGTTGACGTACAGGTCCAGCGACGCGCTGGTGCCGCCGCCGTCCGGCGCGTCGGGGATCGAGGCACGGACCACGAGGGTGTTGGCGCTCCGGCCCGAGCTGTTCGGCACCGACACGGCGTCACCCGGGTTCGTGAGCTCGACCAGCGCGTTGCCCGACGCCTCGGTCTCCAGGGAGGCCGAGGTCGGGACCGTCGCTCCGGGCCTGATCGAGCGGACGCGGGCGGCGCCGCCGAGCGTCCCGGATTCGGCCTCGACCGTCACGAACGGCGTGGTGGCACCGGCCGTCTCGGCTATCCCGGCGGAGGCCCCCGCGCCGGCCCCCGCAGCGGCCTCCGCGTAGCCTCCGGCGCCGGGAAATACGCCGAACAGCGTTCCGGCGACAACGGCAGCGACGCCACCGAGCCAACGGGAGTGTCCTCGAAGTCTTCTGCGGTGCATGGTTCACCTCGTGTGGGAGTAGGCCATGGGATACGCGGCAGAGCCAGAAGAGCGGGCCGCACGACGCGACCGTGTTCCGTCACCCGACCGGGACCTGAGCACTCATCAGGAACAGCCAACAGCCTTGTGAATCACCGGAGTCGGCGGGACGCGGCAACAGGCGGGATCGCCCGAGAACTTAGGAACGTCGCCACGGTTTGTCAATACGTTGTACTAACGCGGTCGCATTCCGCTCAAGCGGCACCACGCGCACCCCTCGCCGCCTACGATGACCTGATGAAATTCGTCATGGTGCCGGGCGGCTGGCACGGCGGGTGGGTATTCGACTCCGTGGCCGTCGAACTGAACCGAGCCGGTCATCAGGTCGAGGCGGTGACCCTGGCGGGGCTGGAGCCGGACAGCCCGGTCGACGCGGACCGTCCGCCGAACCTCGACACCCATATCGACCAGGTAGCAGAGATCATCGACCGCTGTGACGGGACGCCGCTGGCGCTGTGCGGGCACAGCTACGGCGGGATGGTGATCGCCGGGGTCGCGGACAGGCTCGGCCCCCGCCTGGACCACCTCGTCTTCATCGACGCCTATGTTCCGGACGACGGGGATTCGTGCTGGTCCCTGACCAGCGACAGCTTCCGGGAGTTGTTCATCGCCGGTTCCCGCGCCGACGGCCGATGGGTCACGGTCCCCGACGGGCTCGACCCCCGCGCGCGACCGCACCCGCTGGCGAGCTTCATCCAGTCGGTCAGGCTGCGGGAGGACTCCGGACACACGCCGCCCGCCCGGACGTTCATCAGCGGTGGCGTGTGGCCGGACAGCCCGTTCCTCACCCTGACCGAACGGTTGCGCAACGACTCGGCCTGGCGGGTTCACGAACTTCCCGTCGGTCACAACATCGCCCGCCACGACCCCCATGGCCTCGCGGCCGTTCTGCGCGCACTGCCACCGGCCGGTGGGCGACCATGAATCCGATGCCGAGGCCGCCGAGCCGAGGGAATGATCCGACGGCCCGGCCCCGGCCGACCGGCAAGGCAGGCACGGCGCTTGGTGACAGCGAACCGACCCGTTACGCCTTGCGGGCCACAGCACACCACATGGGCAGGGTGTCGTCCGCGACGTCGGACGGGCCCGGACGCCAGCGGGTCAGCGTGACGAGCCCCGGTTCCAGGATCTCCAGGCCGTCGAAGAAGCGCTGCACCTCGGCGTGGGTGCGGGGAGTGGCCGAGGCGTGGCTGGCGGCGCGCTCGTTGTAGATCCGCATGGACTCGGCGACCTCGGGCGCGGTGACGTCGGCGGCCGGGTGCGACAGCACCAGGTGACTCCCGGGGGCCAGGCGGTCCAGCAGTCGGCGGGTGATGTCCCAGGGGTCCTCGGTGTCCTTGATGTACTGAAGGATCGCCACGAGCATGAGGCCGACCGGCTGGTCGAGGTCCAGGTTCCGGGCGGCCGCTTCGAGGATCGCTTCCACGTCGCGCACGTCGGCCTGCACGTAGTCCGTCTGTCCCTCGGGTCCGCTGACCAGGAGCGCCCGCGCGTGGGTGAGCACGATCGGGTCGTTGTCGACGTAGACGACACGCGATTCGGGGGCTGCCTGCTGCGCTACCTCGTGGGTGTTCGCCGCGGCGGGAATTCCCGTGCCGACGTCGAGGAACTGACGGATACCCAGACCCGTGAGGTGACGTACGGCGCGGCCGAGGAAGGCGCGGTTGGCCCGGACCGACGGCACGATCGTCGGGTTGGCCTGGGCTGCGAGCTCTGCCGCCTCCTGATCCACGACGTAGTGGTCCTTCCCGCCCAGCCAGACGTTGTACACGCGGGCGGGGTGCGCGCTCACGGGATGCGGTGCGGAAAGCGTGTTCTCATTCATTGTTCTGTCTCCTCGTGCGGCCGCCACAGCCAGCTCGAACTCAAGTACGGACACGGTACATCCGTGATCCACCGCTCATCACCCATCAGCCCATGTCACTTGGTTACGGGCGGGCCCGGCCCGGGAGTTGCGCCGCTCGGGCTCCGCCCACGTGGCGCTCCGTCACTCGTACCGGCACTTCGGTGAGTTCGCCTCGAGACGGGGTGAGCCGAAGGATCACATCCGTGAGCGGCAGCAAATCCGGACCGTTCGTGCCCGCCACGGCCCCGAGGTGTCGGCCCGCCGCTTCCCCGCTCTGCCCCGCCTTCTGGATTGAACTGGATCGAATTCGCCTCCTGCACCGCTGCCGCCGTGGGCGAGGTACTCACCGCGGGCAAGGAACTACGGTCATTGCATTTGCTGCCGTACAGGTTGTACTTTGCTCGCGAAAGTGAACTGACGTCCCGGACTCACGGGTTGACGTCTTCGCTCCGTCGCCCTCCGACGGTGTATCCGCATCAGTCCGAAGAAGGAAGAACGTGCCTACCAAAACGCTGTTGATTTCCACCGCCGACGGCCGGGCCGACGCGTTCGCCGCCTTCCCCGACGGTGACGAGCGGCACCCGGGCGTGCTGCTGTACCCGGACGCCTTCGGCGTGCGGCCGGTGCTGGAGGAGATGGCCCGCGAACTGGCCGGGCACGGGTACTACGTGCTCGTCCCCAACATCTTCTACCGGCACGGCGCGGCACCGGTGATCGAGCTTCCCGAGCACATCAGCGGCGAGAACCGGCCCGCGGTCTTCGCCCAGGTGATGCCCTTGATCAAGGCGCACACGAGCGAACGCGCCCTGCGCGACGCCGAGGCCTACCTCGGGTTCCTCACCGGCCAGGCCGAGGTCAGCGCCGGACCGGTCGCCGCGATCGGCTACTGCATGGGCGGGACCCTGGCGATGCGCACCGCGGCCGCACATCCCGATCAGGTGGCGGCCGTCGCCGGATTCCACCCCAGTGCCCTGGTCACCGACGCACCCGACAGCCCGCACCACGGCTTCCCCGAGGTCTCCGCCCAGGTCCACCTCGGCCTGGCCGAGGGCGACATGACCCCGGAGACCCTCAGGGAGCTCGACCAGGCCCTGGACGCCGCGGGCGTCAGCCACACCTGCGAGGTCTACCCGGGCACCACCCATGGCTTCACCATGTCCGACACCGACGCGTTCAGCGCCTCCGGGCTGCAGCGGCATTGGGACCGCCTGCTGCCGCTCCTCGACCGCGCGTTCGCCGGCCGCTGAGGCTCCGGGCCGGCCCCTGCGCTACCAGCGGACGGTCCGGCCCTCGTAGTCCAGGAACCGCAGTCCGCCCCTGGCCCTCTGGGACTCGATCGTATCGACCACGCCGGGGATGCTCTGGTCGGTCGTCAGACGCGCGGCGGGGCCGCCCAGGTCGGTCTTCACCCAGCCGGGGGCCATGAGCAGCAGGGTGCGCGGGTCGTCGGCGTGCCGTGCGGCGAAACTGCGCATCAGCTGGTTCAGGGCGGATTTGCTCGCCCGGTAGACCTCGAAGCCGCCCTTGTCGTTGTTGGCGACGCTCCCCTGGCCCGAGGACATCACCGCGATCGTGCCGTCCGGGGCGACGAGGTCCCGCAGCGCCTCGACCACCCGCATCGGGCTGAGCGCGTTGGTCACCATCAGGTGCACAAAGGTCTCCGTCGGCACGTCGGCAACGGTCTCCTCGGGGTCGTTGGTCACCCCGGCACTGACGAACAGCAGGTCGAAAGTCGTCGGCGCCAGGCGCTCGTGCAACGCCGCGATCTGCTCCGGAACCGTGATGTCGACCCTCTCCACGACCAGTCGGCCGCCTGAGGAGTCGGCCAGGTCATGCAGACCGGTCCGCCCGGTGCCCCGTACCGTCGCGGTCACCCGTCGGCCCCGGGCCAGGTACTCGGCCGCCAGCGCGTACCCGAGCCCGCGTGACGCGCCGATGATCAGAGCGGTCCTACCGTCAGTTACTGTCACGACGATGTGTCCCTCCTCGATGGCGGGTTCGCGGCGCGGCGGCCGTCGTACTCGATCACAGTATGTGATGACCGCGGTGCCGGCCTCATGGCGGTCGCCCACGTGCCGGCGATCCCGTACTCCTTGTACACGCGGCAGGATCGGGCCCAAGGTGTTCGGAGGCCGTGCCGCCTGCCAGGACACCCACGTCACCGCACTCCAGGAGACCCCACCCTCATGCTCGACAGAAACGACCTGCTGGTCATCGGTGAATGCGTCGCCGACATCGTCCGGCTGCCGGGTACGGCCGACCAGGTCCACCCGGGAGGCAGCCCGGCCAATGTCGCGTACGGCCTGGCCAGGCTCGGACACGGTGTCACCCTGCTCACCCAGCTCGGGCCGGACGCCCACGGGCGGCGGATCCGCGGCCATCTGGCCGGTGCCGGGGTCGAGGTCCGCACGGACGGTGCCACTGCCCCGACTCCGTCCGCCGCCGTCACTCTGGACGGTGCCGGGCGGGCCGCGTACACCTTCGAGATCACCTGGACGCTGGGCCCGGTCTCCTTGGAGCAGCCTCCCCGGCACGTCCATACCGGGTCGATCGCGGCCGTGATGGCACCGGGCGCGTCCGCGGTCGTCGCCGCCGTCGAGTCGCTGCGGACGGCGGCGACCGTCAGTTACGACCCCAATGTGCGGCCGGAGCTGATGGGGGACCACGAGGCGGCCGTGCGCGAGGTCGAGCGCTGTGTCGCGCTCAGCGATGTGGTCAAGGCGAGCGACGAGGATCTGGAGTGGCTGTACCCGGGTCAGGAGCCGGGGCGGGTCGCCGAACGGTGGCTCGCCGCCGGGCCGGCCCTGGTACTGGTCACCCGGGGCGGTGACGGGGCCCTGGCCGTACTGCCCGGCGGCCGGGTGTCGGTCGGCGCGCCGCCGGTCGACGTCGCGGACACGGTGGGGGCGGGGGACGCCTTCATGTCGGGCACCCTCCACGCACTCGCCGCGCACGGGCTGCTCGGCGTGGAGGGACGGGAGCGGCTCCGCTCGGTGGACCGGGCCACCGTCACCGATGTCCTGCGCCACGCGGCGGCCTCTGCGGCCGTGACCGTCGCGAGGGCCGGTGCCAACCCGCCCGACGTGCCGGAACTCGCCGTGGCGCTCGGCCGGACCGGCCGCTGACGCCCGCCGCTACCCCCAGCACCACTTCGGTTCCCGGCGGGCGGCGGCGATGAGCGGGCGGGCGGACTTGGGGCGGGGCTGGAGCCGGTTGCGCACGGACGGTCTTCCGGGGGCGGGCGTGCTGCCGGCGGTGAGGCTGCGGATGTGGTCCGTGAAGCCGGGGGCGGGCAGGGGCAGCTCGAAGTCGTCTATGTGGCCGACCGCCGCGGGTACGTAGTCGAGCACGGCTCCGACCATGGCGGGCACCGGGGCCGGGTCGGTCCTGAGCGCGCCGAGGATGCGCAGCGCTGTCGGCAGCAGGCTCGCGTCGCTGGTCGTCACGGCGTTGAGCGCGTCGCTGACGATGCCCGGCACGTCGTCGGCGGTGACGTCGGGCACGGCGTCGGTGAAGTCGTCGGTGGAGGGGGGCGCGCTCTGGATCTGCTCGGTCTGCTCGTACCACCAGCGGGCTTCACCGTGCTCGCCGAGTGCGAGGTGGTGGAGGTAGAGGCAGTAGGAGGCCGCGGGGTCGCCGGCGCCGGCCGCGTACTGCCACCAGAAGCGGGCGTTCTCCTCGGATTCCGCGAGTTGGAGGATGCAGCCGAGGACCCGTGCGCCCGGGGGTTCGGGGAGCTGCGGGGTGAGGAAGGTGTCCAGGGTGCTGAGGGCGGTGTTGCGGGTGACGACGGTCTGGCAGAGGGTCTGAAGGTTCTGGGCCGCTTCGTGCTCCGTCGGCTCCTCCGGTACGGGAACGGTCGACGGCGGCGGCGAGCAGGACGGGCCGGAGGCGTGGAGTCGGGCGAGGAGACGGGTCTCCGCGGCGTTGATGTCCTCCTGGGTGTAGGGGGTGGTGACGAGGCGTGCGCGGGAGAGGAACTCCGTGATGTGGCGTGTCATCGTCGCCCTTCCATGGCGCGGTCCGGTCCCAGGATGTCCCGCAGCCGGCGCGTCGCGTGCCGGACCGTGGAGCGCACGGTGGCGCTGGTGATGCCGAGTACGTCGGCCACTTCGGGTGCGTTGAGCCCGTGGAGGTAGGTCATCACCATGACGTCGAGCTGACGCTCGGTGAGCTGCCGCATGGCCCTCATGAGGGCGAGGGTCTCGGTGATCTGCCCGTACGGATCCACGGCGTCGCGCAGGGCGAAGGTGTTGAAGGCCTCGTCGTCGAGCAACGGGGGCCGGCGCCTGCGCGCGCGGCTGTGATCGTTGACCTTGTTGCGCATGACGGTCCACGCGTAGCCGGACGGGTTCTCGACGAGCAGGACCTTGTCCCAGGTGCGCAGAAGCTGCTCGAAGGCGCTGTCGATCGCTTCTTCGGCATCGTGGCGGTTGTGCAGGAACGTCTCGGCGTAGTGGATGTAGCGCGGCCGGTTCATCTGGTGGAAGGCGGTGAACGAGAGGTCGGGGAGCTGCTGGGCCATCGGCTCTGTGCCCGGACGCGTGCGGCTTCGGTACTCGGTCACCGGCCTTCCTTCCGGTCACGGGGACGGCGGTTCAGCTCGCTCACCCCGACCCGGACTCCCGCGGCCGCCAGGTGGCGCAGCAGGGTGTGGACGTCCTTGCCGAAAACGCGGATCGTGACCGCCAGGATCATCAGGTCACCTACGAGGTGGATCGTCACAGGCGCGAGCCTCTGTTCGTGCGAAGAGCCGGGCGCTTCCTCGAACCCGGGAAGTGCGCGGTCGTGCGCCCTTCACTCTCAACAACACCTGGCAACGAACAACTGTGCAGGCGTAATTCGGAGAAAGTGGCGGACCGGCAGAACCGGTGACGCGCGGACGTTCCCGCTTGCTCATCCGGCGTCATCAGCCACCCCGCGCCACGCACCCGCCGGTACCGTCACCAGCGCACACGCTCCACGGTCACCGCTTTGCATAAATTTGCGCAAATCCAGCAAACTCCGATCGTGACCCAGGTCACATCTCCGGCTGACTGTGCGTACCTGGCGCACAGTCAGGTGACCGCCGCTCGGTGCAGCGCGTCCCGGTCCGGGTTCAGGCGTGGGCCAGGGTCCTGCCCTCGGGCGCGAAGGAGAAGCCGAGCAGTTCCTCGACCGGGGCGTACACCTCGGGCATGTGCATGGTCGACGAGAGCAGCAGGTTCGCCGCCGGGGCGCACAGCACGCTGAGTCCCTTGCCGACCGCGACGTCGGCGGAGGCCAGCGGCGCGCCGTCCGCGTCGAACGTCGTGATCAGGTCGGGGAACGCGGCCCTGCGCTCGCCGCCCAGTTCCAGCGTCATGTACTCGTTGACGAAGTGCAGCGTGGTGCCCTCGGCGTCGTCCAGCACGGCGACGCCGACGTCCAGGCCCTCGCGCTGCTCGCAGCGGTACTCGCGGACGGTGCCGGTGGCGACGATCCCGCCGCCCAGGTGCCGCGCCGCGCCGGCCGGGCCGTCGGCCAGGAACCGGTGGCCGAGTTCGATGGCGGAGCCGATGGCGCCGGGCGCGCCGTGCCGCGTGGCGTAACCGACCTCGATCGCGTTCCGGGCGACGCCCACCCAGCCGCCCGCCTCCACCGACGCACGCCGGACCACGGACGACGTGGCCTCCAGCCCGCCGGCGACGGCGCCCTCGACGTACGTGTACGGCTTGCCGCCCGCATAGCCCTGGACGGACCGGTATCCGTCCTGCTGGTGCAGCCCCATCGCGCCCATCACGCTGGAGGGGTGGGCGCGCCCGTTGCAGGCCAGGTCGATGACGGGCAGTCCGGTCATCGCCGAGTGGAACCAGCCGTTGATGGTGGTCTCGGCGCCGTTCTCGTTCGTGTGGATCGCGGCGAGCGGGCGCGGCAGGTCGCGGCGCAGCAGCTCCAGGGCGCGCAGCAGATGGGTGGGCAGCACCAGCGGGTCCGCCGCCGCGGGCGCTCCCACCAGGGCGACGGTGGCGGTGAGGTCCTCGGGCGCGAACTCGTCGGCGGTCCACAGCTGCGGCGCACCCACCTGGAGGGCGAGTTCGGCGGTGCGCAGCCCGCGCCCGACGAATCCGCCGCCGCCCCCGCCGAGCACGGCGCCGCCGTACACGGCCGCGCGGATGTCTTCGTGGGTCAACTGTCGCTTCATGTTCCTTCTCTTCTTCTCTGAGGGGGCTGGTCGAGGGTTCCCTGAGGGGCTGGTCGAAAGGGCGTCGGGCCGGTGCGGGCGCTGTCCGGCTACTTGCGCAGGGCGTCGAACGCGCCGTGGCCGAAGGAGTAGAGGGCGTCCCCCGCGATGGCGCCGCCGGCGAAGACCTCCAGGTCCTCCTGGACGCGTGGGCCGAGCACCCGTGGCGCGAGCAGGCGGCAGACCAGGCCCGCCGCGACCATCCAGCCCGCCATGGGCGTGGTGATCAGCAGGCCGGTGGCCAGCAGGATGCCGAGCTGTCGGCGCGGCCCGCCCAGGAACTGGACCAGGGCGCCGGGAATCGCCCACAGGGCGAGATCGCGCGCGGTCTCCATGGAGGGACCGGCCTTGATCGCGGCGACATAGGCCGCGTCGATGGGCGGCACCTTCCCGTTGTCGAAGAACATCCGGTACGAGACGAGCACCACGACGACCGCCACACCGAAGCCGATCATGGCGGCGATCAGCTGCTGGCGGCGGCCCTCCAGGTCGAAGGCCGGATCGGCGTCCCCGCCGCGCAGCAGGTGGCCGGTCTTGAGGTCGTAGCCCATGTCGGCGAAGGCCGGTCCGGTGGCGGCGGTGAAGCCGGCCAGCACCACGAGGGCCTCCGGCGGGAATCCGATGAGGATGCCGAGCAGGACGGTGATCAGGGCGACGGCGAAGGCCGGGAACCAGCCGGCGTGCATGGCGGCGATCCCGACCAGCAGCTCGTGGACGAAGGCGGCGGCCGTCGCGTACACGATGAACCCGATCAGCATGCCGGGGCTCATGTGGGTGGCGATGCCCGTGCCGAGGGTCAGCAGCAGGGCGATGACGAGATAGGCGCCGCCGCCGATGCCCAGCGAACGGCCGACGCGGGGTCCGGAGTCCCGGCCGGTGGCCGTCGTCGTAGCGGCCTTCCCGGGGCGGCCGTCGAGGACGACGCGCCCCACCTGGAACAGGGCGACCACACCGGCGCCGATCATCATGCCGTGCGGCAGGTAGATCGCGTTCAGGTCGACGCCGGTCAGGGTGTCCGCGTACGAACTGGTCAGCAGGCCCGCGCCGAACGCGATCATCGCGCCGAGTCCGCCGATCAGGGCGACACCGAAGGCCGACATCGGCAGCGAGAAGGCCGATCCGAGCGCGCCGGCCAGCAGACCGGCCCCGAGCACCTTGGCGCGGCGGCCGCCCCCGTCACCCGCCTTGATGGCCTCGGCCGCGGCGATGCCCGGCGGCCAGGGGTTGTCGGCGGGAAAGGCGGGGGTGTTGAAGAGGCGGTACAGCAGCCAGGCGTCCACCAGCATCGCGGCGGCCACGCCGATCAGCATGGGCAGCACCATGTCGGGCAGTCCGAACAGGAACGGGATGCCGATCGGCAGAAACAGGCTGTTCGCCGCCCCGAAGGTCGCCGAGGAGATGCTGGTCTGGGCGAGGTTCTGGGCGTGCACCGAGCGGTAGCCGCGGAAGGCGGCCAGCGGGATCCGGGCCAGCGTCATCGCGGCGAGCGCGCCGACGAGGGAGGTGCTGGGTGTGATGCCCAGGGTGGCGAGCAGCTGCATGCCGACGACGGCGCCGAAGAGGCTGAGCACCACGGTGAGGATCAGATTGCCCGGTGCGAGGGCGCGCGGATGGCGTCGCGGGGAGGCTGCGAGCCGTTCGACGCGTGTCGTCGTCCCGGGCGACGTGGGGGTGCCGGCGTCGTGGCTCATGGGTGCTCCTGACGGGCCGGTGCGGTGGCGGCACCGCCCCGGTCACTGAAAGTTCTAAAATATGGAACCGAGTCCTATTATCTGGACTACCCATGGATCATCGGATCGAAGGGGCCCCGACGTCAAGAAGTCTCAGAATGTGGGCGGAACGATCACCGTCCCGGGGCGGCATACCATCGGACGCGACACGGCCGGGAGCGGCCGGAGAGGGAGGAAGACGGTGAGCACACTCGCCAATGCCCGGGATGTCCTGCGTCTCATGGCCCGCCTGCGGCGCGATGTCACCGTCACCGACGTGGCCGGCGAACTCGGGCTTCCCAAGAGTTCTGTGTCGCGGACCCTGAGCATGATGGCCGAGTACGGCTTCCTGGAGCGCGACCCCGTCACCCGGGCCTACCGCCCCGGCGAGCTGATCATGGAGGCCTCGTACCACTTCCGCGCCTCGCGCGGCACTCTCTCGCTGCTGGAGGAGGAGGCCGCCCGGCTGGTGTCCGACACCGGGTACACCGGGTACGTCGACGTCCTGGACGGCAGCGAGTCCCTCGTGCTGCACATGCGCGTCAGCGCCATCGGCTCCCTGCACGCCTACACCCCGGCGGGCACCCGGGCTCCCGCGTACGCCAGTTCAATGGGCCGGGCGCTGCTGGCACGGTTGGAGGACACCCAGGTCACGCGCCTCGTCGACGACCGCCTGGAGCACAGCGTGGGACAGGCGCCGAAGACCCGCGCGGAGCTGCTGGCGCAGCTGGCCCGGGTCCGGGCCGACGGGTGGGAGTTCTCGCGGGGCGAGTACGTCCCTGGCGTGGCCGGGATCTCGGGGGCCGTCCTGGACGGTGACACGGGCCAGATCTTCGGGATCGGCATCGCGCTCCCCGCCCAGGAGTTGAGCGACGGCATGCCGGAGCGCTTCGGCAGGGCGGTGCGGGACGCCGCCCTGCGCGTCGGCAAGCGGATCGGTGATCCGTACTGGCTGCGGTTCGCCGCGGACGACAGCTGACGGCTCTGCGGAGCCGTCGGCCCGCCTCGGGACGCCGGATGGTGGAATGGCGCGATGACGACACCGATGCCCCGCCTCCTCGCGGCGCTGGAACGGTTCCACGCCGCCCGCCCGTGGGACCACAACGCCCATTACCACCGCTGGATCATGCGGCAGGTCCCGAAGCGCTTCGGGACCGCGCTCGACATCGGTTCGGGCAGCGGGGACCTGGCCCGGCTGCTGGGCACGCGCGCCGGCACCGTGCGGGGTCTGGACGCCGATCCCGCGATCGTCGCTCGGGCACGCGAGCTCACCGTGCCGGCCGCGCCCGTCACGTTCACCGTCGGAGACGCGCTCACCGACACACCGCCCGGTTCCTACGACGTGATCACCTGTGTCGCCGCCCTCCACCACCTCCCGTTCTCCGACGCCCTCGGTGCGTTTCGCCGGCACCTGGCACCGGGCGGGACGCTGGTTGTCGTGGGCGTGGCCCGCGCGCAGTCGACCGGTGACCGGCTCCTCGGGGCGGCCGCTGTTCCGCTGAACGTCGCCATGGCCTGGATCAAGAACCGGGGGCGCCGCTCGGCGCGGCCGGCGTCGATGACCGCTCCCACCCGGCCCGCCGTGATGAGCTTCGCCGACATCGCGCGTGAGGCCCGGCAGTTGCTGCCGGGTGCCCGGCTCCGCCGCAGGGTCTTCTGGCGGTACACCTTGGTCTGGCACCAGAACTGACACGCCCCGCAGGCGAGTTGCCACGGCGTCGGCAGGCCCGCGCACCCGGGACGGCCCACGCCGCCTCCCAGGCACGCCACCGGTAGGCTGCCCGGGTTCCGGCCCTCCCCCTTGCCGCCCCCCTCGTTGAACGGATCGCCCTCATGAACGTCGTGTTCACCGGCCTCGTGATCGAGTGGCGCGGGCCCTCGCCGTTCTACTTCGTCACCGTGCCCGAGGAGGAGGCGGCCGACATCCGTGAGGTGGCCGGGATGGCCACGTACGGCTGGGGCGTGATCCCCGTCGAGGCCCGCATCGGTGAACTCGCCTTCGCCACCTCGCTGTTCCCCAGGGACGGCGGCTACCTGCTCCCGTTGAAAGGCGCCGTGCGGGGGCCACTGGGCCTCTCGGCGGGGGACCGGGCGAGCGTGGAGATGACCGTGCGCCTTCAGGGCGGGTCGCAGAAGTAGGTTTGCCAAAGCGTTATCCGTACGCCTCTTGAGTCACCCCGGGGCGTGCCGCACAGTCATGTATGCGCTTACGGAATGCGCATACATGAGCTGCCGGAGGAGCCGTATGACCCGCACCGCCAGGACCGTCCGGTCCGCCGTCACCGCTGCCACGATGGTGACGGCGCTCGCTCTGACCGGCTGTGGGGGCAGCGGTTCCGGTCAGGCGAAGGCCGGCTCCGAGCAGACCCTCACCGTGTGGGTCATGGGCGAGGAGGGCAACCGAATCCAGCCGGTCGCCAAGGAGTTCACCGCGAAGCACCCCAACATCACGGTCAAGGTGACCCCGGTCGGCTGGGACGTCGCGCACCAGAAGCTGCTGTCCGCCGCGGCGGCCGGGACGCTGCCGGACATGGCCCAGATGGGCTCCACCATGATGGGCGAGTTCATCGAACTCGGCTCCCTGGAGCCGGTGGACACCAAGGTCTTCGACGAGAACGACTTCTTCCCCGCCACCTGGAAGGGCAATGTGGTGGACGGCACCGCCTACGGCGTCCCCTGGTACGCCGACACCCGGGCCCTCTACTACCGCACCGACCTCGCCGAGAAGGCGGGGACCGACAAGACACCGGCCACCTGGAAGGACATGCGGGCCATGGCGGCCGCGTACAAGAACAGGGCCGGGACGGACTGGGGGCTGTCCCTCCAGCCCGGGGGCGCGGGAGCCTGGCAGGGCTGGGCCCCCTTCCTCTTCTCGGCCGGAGGTTCGCTGCTCGGCAAGGACGGCAGGCCCGCCCTGGACTCCCCCGAGTCGGTGGAGGCGCTGACCGAGTTCCAGCACTACTTCGACGCGGGGCTCGCCAAGAAGAACTTCGTGCCCGGCCAGGACGTCGTGAAGGACTTCGCCGCCGACCGGATGCCGATGTTCGTGTCCGGCCCCTGGATCGTCCAGAACCTCGCCGAGCAGCCCGAGCTGAAGGGCAAGTGGAAGGTCGCGCCGGTGCCGGCCGGCAAGAGCTCCACCTCCTGGGTCGGCGGCGCCTCACTGGTCACCTTCAAGGACAGCGGGCACAGGGCGGCGGCCCAGGAGTTCACGAAGTTCCTGACCACGCCCGAGATGCAGGCCCACTGGTACGAGATCTCCAAGGCGCTGCCCGCCAACAAGGCCGCCTGGGACCAGCCCGCCCTGAAGAACGGTGGTGACTCCCTGGCCGTCTTCGAGAAGTCGCTCGCCACCGCGAAGGACATCCCGCCGTTGCCCAAGTGGGAGGAGTTCACCGCCCAGATCGACAGCGCCCTGGAGAAGGTGTCGGCCGGGGCCGACCCCGCCGCGACGGCCGCGAAGCTCCAGAAGGACACCGAGGGCCTGATGGACTGAGCACGGCACCACCCCGATCGACTGGAGGGGGCCTCGCGCACGGTGTGCGGGAGGCTCCCTCCGACCGTCCGGGCCGGTGTCAGAGCCGGAAGACGCCGTATCCGAAGCCGTCCGCGTGGACACGGCCGCCGCGAACCGTGACGCCCGACGCCTCCAGCGGGGTCGCGGTGTCCGCCGGAGCGTCGGTCTCGGCCGGTTCCCGGCGGGGGTTGATCACCACCAGGTACCGGCCGCCGCGCACATGGACCAGGGGGTAACCGGCGTGCAGTACCTCGGTGCTGCCCGCCGTGCCCAGCTCGGGGGTCTCCTTGCGCAGCGCGATGAGGCGCCGGACCAGGTGCAGCAGGGAGCCGGTGTCGGCGCGCTGCGCGGCGACGGTGGGGCGGTCAGGAGCGGGGTCGACGGGCAGGTAGAGAGCCTCGGCCGGGGCGGTGGAGAAGCCCGCGTTGGGCGAGTCGTCCCACTGCATGGGGGTGCGGGAGCCGGCCCGGTTGTAGCGCGGGCCGAGCCGGCTGCCTTCGCGATCGGGCAGCCCGGGTACGTACCGCATGCCGATCTCGTCACCGTAGTAGATCGCCGGCAGCGTCGGCCAGGTGAGCTGGAACGCGAAGGCGGCCGGGAGCTGTTCGGCGGTACGCGGTCCGCAGGCGAGCCGGGAGAAGTCGTGGTTGGCGGTCGGCAGCGAGATGAATCCGGCGTCACCCATGATCTCCGTCGCCCGGCGCCAGCCGTCCAGGAAGGTCTGGGGGGAGCCCTGTCCCCCGGCGTCGAAGTAGGGGGCGCGTGGCTCCCACTGCTCGCTCACGGTGCCCGCGAAGTTGTTCCACAGGGAGCGCAGCACCAGTCCGTCGTCCTCGGCACCGAACTGCAGGAAGAAGTCCGCGTGGAACCCCGCCGGTACGGAGACCGCCGGGTCACCCCATTCGGAGAGCAGCGCCGCCCCGGGGTGCCCGGCGTCGAGCCGGCCGCGCAGTTCGCGCCAGAGCCGGACCGTCTCCGCGTGGCCCCGGTCGTCCTTGACGAGCGAGGCGGCCATGTCCACCCGGAAGCCGGACAGGCCCAGCGACAGCCAGTGGTCCATGACGTCGTACAGGGCCTGCCGGTTGGCGCGCGGGCCCTCGGCGTCGACGGGCTGCCGCCAGGGCTCTGCGGGGTTCGTGCGCCCGTAGCCGAAGTTGAGGGCGGGCTGCGACTCGAAGAAGTTCGGCAGGTAGGAGCCGGGGCGGGTGCCCGGTGAGGCGACGAACCCCTCCGGCCGCCGGTCCGGGCCGGCCCAGATGTAGCGGTGGTCGCAGGGGTCGTCCGCCGAGGCGGTGAACCAGGGGTGCCGGTCCGAGGTGTGTCCGGCCACCAGATCGAGGAGCACCCGGATGCCGCGCCGGCCGGCCGCGTCGGTCAGCCTGGCGAGGTCGTCGTTGGTGCCGTAGCGCGGGGCGACCGAGGAGTAGTCGCTGACGTCGTACCCCGCGTCGTCGAACGGCGACGCGAAACACGGGTTGAACCAGACGGTGTTGACGCCCAGCCAGGCGAGATGGTCGAGCCTTGCCTCGATTCCGGCGAAGTCGCCGATGCCGTCGCCGTCGGAGTCGGCGAAGCTCTGCGGGTAGATCTGGTAGAGGACGGCGTCGGCCAGCCATTCACGGGCGGGACGGGACGAGGTCATGGGGCGGAATCCTCCGGGACGGCCCGTGCGAGGTGCACGAGCGCTTGGACGGGGAAGTGGTCGCTGGGACAACGGCCCTGTTCGGACTGGGCGTTGATGCTCGCCGAACGGACGCCGGTGCCGCGCGAGGCGAGGATCCAGTCGATCCGGTCGCCGTCCGGGACGGGCGGCCCATGGTCGTGGAACGTGCCGCGGGCCGGCCCGCGCTCCTCGGCCGCACCCCAGGTGTCGACCAGGTCCGCCCCGGAGAGCAGGGTGTCGTACGCGACGCTGCGTTCCGCCGGTGCGTTGAAGTCGCCCGTGACCAGGCGGGGAATGTCCGAGGGCCTGGTGGACAGCCACTCGGCGAGCAGCCGGGCCGAGCGCCGGCGGGCGTCCTCCGCGAGGTGGTCGAAGTGGGTGTTGGCCACGCACAGTTCGCCGCCGGCGACCCGGTCACGGAAGCGGACCCAGGTGACCATGCGGGGGCAGCCGCCGCCCCAGGTGTTGGAGCCGACGACCTTCGGGGTGTCGGAGAGCCAGAAGTGTCCGTGGGCGAGGGGTTCCAGCCGGCGCCGGTCGTGGAACACGGCCATGTACTCGCCGCGCGCGCCGCCCTCGCGACCCTGGCCGGTCCAGCCGTAGTCCGGTCCCAGTCCGGCCTCCAGATCCCTCACCTGGGCGTGAAGCCCCTCCTGCGTGCCGATCAGGTGGGGCCGCTCACGGCGCAGCAGGTCCACGGCCGCACCGCGTCGCCGGGACCAGGGGTGCGGAGCACCGTCCCAGTCGACCTGCAGGTTGAACGTCATGACCCGCAGTCCGTGTCCGGTGTCCGTCACTGTGCTGCCTTCCGTGCCGTGCCCGTGCTGTGCCGCCGCACTGTGCGACGAGCAGCTCCGCCGCCTTCTGTATGCGCTTACATAATCGGGAAGACGGTAACTTCACCGCCCCTGATGTGGCAAGACCCGGAGGGCACCGGGACGGGCGCGACGGAAGCCGGTGCGGCTCGTCGAACGGATCGATTTGCTCGGCGTGTTGAAGGAGACGCGCGTGGAGGGCGTCTCGATCCGCACTGGACCCGGAAGGCCCTTACTCGCTCAAGAGCCCCGGACAGTGACCACTGTCAGCACATCCGGCCTCCGCAGACGGAACACCTAGTGCCCGGACGGGCTCGGCGCCGGGTCCTCGGGGCGTGCGGCGCCGGCGTCCTCCGTCACGCGGGTGCCCGGGTGCCACAGCGAACAGATGAAGGCGAGCACGAGGGCACCGGCCATGGAGTAGAACACCCACTGGTTCGCCTCGGCGAAGTCCAGCCGGACCGCCTGCATCGACTCCCGGGTGAGCTCGGCGGCCCTGCCGTGTCCCGTGGGCTGTCGCGCGTCGGCGTTCCCGGTGACGGCTTCGGCGATGTGCCGGGCGGCGGTGCGGGCGGGCCCGGACGGCACGCCCTCGGCCCGCAGCGTCTCACCGACACGGTTCACCGTGACATGCGTCAGCACCGTGCCGAACACCGCGAGACCGATGCTGGCGGCGAAGTTGCGGACCGTCTGCGTGATGCCGGTGACCTCGCCGTAGGAGGCGCCGATCGACCGGTTGACGGCGTCGGTCGAGGCGGGTGCGAGCAGGAAGCCGATGCCCGCGCCCGCGAGGGCCGCGTACGGCCACTGGTCGTGCATCGAGAGCGTCGTCAGCTTGGCGGCCCAGAGCGCGAAGCCGACCGCGCCGAGTGCGGCACCGATCTTCAGGGCCGGGCGGGCGCCGCGCTTGTCCAGGATGCGGCCGCCCCACTGGGAGGCGAGGGCGAACCCCACGAAGAAGTAGAGGAGGTAGAGCGCCGCCTGGTTGGGCGAGGCGCTCAGGGAGACCTGGGCGTACACCGAGGCGAAGAAGAGCACCGGCACGAAGGCCGTCATGGCGAAGAAGAGCACGAGCATGTCGACGGAGAACGCCCGGTCCCGGAAGACCTGGAGTCTGACGAGCGGGTGGCGCCGGCGCAGTTCGAAGCGGCAGAAGTAGGCCAGGACCACGAGCCCGACCACGATGCACGTCCAGGTCGACCAGGTGTCCCAGCCCCAGGACACGGACTGCTGGAGCCCCAGCACGGTCAGCCCCATGCCGACCGCCATCAGCACGGCGCCCGGCACGTCCAGCGGTTCCCGTCTCGAGCTCTCGGGGATGTGCGCGAGCAGGGCCAGGACGATGGCGACCACGGCGACGGGGACGTTGATCCAGAAGATGGCACGCCAGGTCCATTCGGTGAGCCAGCCGCCCAGCAGCGGGCCGATGGCCGTGAGTCCGCCCGAGACGCCGAAGAACAGCGCCAGCGCGCGCCCGCGCCGTTCCACCGGGAACACCGCGATGACCACGGCGAGCGCCGCCGGGAACATCAGGGCCGCGCCGAAGCCCTGGATCGCCCGGAACCCGATCAGCCACGCCTGGGCGTAGTCCCCCGACGGCACGGCGCCGCAGAGCGCGGAGGCGATGACGAAGACGAGCGTGCCGCAGAGCATGACGCGGCGGTGGCCGAAGATGTCGGAGAGCCGGCCGCCGAGCGCGAAGAACGCGGCGAGCGTGAGCAGGTAGGCGTTGATGACCCACTGCATCTGCGAGGAGGTGAGCCCCAGCTCGTGAATGATGTCGGGTGCGGCGATCGCCACGATGGTCTGGTCGATGAACGTCATCGACACGGCGAACATCATCGCGGCCAGTGCCAGCGTCTGGTTCGGCGGCCCGCTCGCACCGGCCTTCGCGGGGCGGTCCGGACCCTGCGCCCGGGGCGCCGAGTTACTCATGGCCTCATGTTCTCCGCGCCCATCCCCCGGCGCACGCCGGGCGGACCAGCAGGAGGAGTCCGAGGCGCGCAGGGCGGTCGGGAGCGGGCTTCCGGAAGGGGTCTTGTCAGTATCCAGAATCCTGGTTACTGTTTGATTCGTGAACGACTTCGACGACCGCTTCCTCACCCGCAACGGCCTCGCCGCGCGGCAGCTCGCCGTCCTGCTCCTGCACCACGAGCCGGACACCCGCCTGCCCCGTGTGCGCGACTTCGCGCAGGAGCTGGGCTGCGGAAACGGAACCGTTCAGGCCGCCCTCCACCTGCTGGAGGAGGCCGGCGCGATCTCGACGACCGCCCGCGGCCATCTCGGCACCTTCCTCGTCCACTCGGACCGCACCGTCCTGTGGCGGCTGTCCGGCCTGGGAACCCTGCTCGCGGCGATGCCGCTCCCCTACTCACGGCGGTACGAGGGCCTGGCGACCGGGCTGCGCAGCGCGTTCGAGGAGGCGGGCGCGCCGTTCGCGATCACGTTCATGCGAGGCGCCGGGGCCCGGACCGCGGCGCTGCTGGAGGGCAAGGTCGACCTGGTCGTCCTGTCCCGGTTCGCCGCCGACCAGCTGATCGCCGAGCACCCGGTGGAGCTGGTGGCCGATCTCGGCCCCGCCACCTATGTCGGCGCGCACGGCATGCTGGTGCGGCACGGGGTGGACCTGGACACGCCCGGACTGCGGGTGGCGGTCGACCACGCCTCAGAGGATCTGCGGATGCTCGTGGAGCGGGTCTTCGCCGGCCGGGACGACGTCGAGTGGCGGGAGGCGTCGTACATGCAGCTGAGCGATCTGTTCGCGCGGAACGAGGTGGACGCGACCGTCTGGAACCTGGACGAGGCGCAGGACCGGCTCGGGATCGGCGTAGACGTGCTCCCTCTCGGGGACGAGGTCAACCGGGAGCTGGCACTGCGCAACTCCACCGCCGCGGTGATCGGCCGGTCCGAGGGGGCCAAGGCGCTCGCCGCGGTCCGTGACTCGCTCGATCTGTCGCTGGTGACCCGGCTGCAGAGCGAGGTGCTGCGCGGTGAGCGCGTCCCCTCCTACTGACCTGCGGGCTCCGTGACCGGGGTCTCATAACTCCGGGGCGTCGCTCGCCCTCAAAATACAAAATCCTGGTTACTGTTGATTTTAGGAGGATCACCATGGACGACCAGCTCGCACTGCGGATCCAGCTCTTTCGCGAGGGCGGCACGGTCAGGCCAGAGGTGGCCGACTTCGTCACCACCGAGCTGACCGCCCTGGAGGCGGAGGGCCGCACGGTCACCGAAGCGACGGCAGGCATGCTGACCAGCCACCTGATGATGGCGCTCGGCCGGATCCTGGACGGCGAGGCGATCGAGCAGTTCCTCACCGACGACCAGGTCGCCGCCGAGCTGGCCGGACATCCCGACGCCGTCGCCCGCGCCCGTGCCGTATCGGCCCGCGCCGAACGGGAGCTCGGGGCCGCGCTCCCGGAGTCCGAGGTCAACTTCCTCGGGATGCACCTGGCCGTCCTGGCGCAGCAGCCGCCCGCCGCACCCACGTCCTGAGCGTCACGGCAGGCGTCCCGCCCCCTACCCCGCAGCAGAAACCGACGCAGAGAGAAGAACAGCCATGACGAAGATCCTCACCGGTGGAGTCGGCAAGGTCGAGGTCACCGCGGCCATCGGCAAGCTCGGCATCGACTCGCTCGACGTCGTCGCCTCCAGCGACATGGACGCGGCGATGAAGCTCCGGGCCGGTCAGGCCGACTACTACCTGGGCACCTGCCACACGGGCGCCGGCGCCTCGCTGGGCGTGCTCGTCGGCCTCATGGGCAGTGCCGCCTGCCACACCTTCGGGCGCAGCGTTCCGACGGAGGAGCAGGTCACCGCCCTGCTCGCCGAAGGCAAGAAGGTCTTCGGCTTCTCGATGGACCAGATCGACATCATCGCCCCCCTCATGGCGCGCGCCATCGCCGCCCGCGGCTGAACAACAGCCTGTTCTGATCATCCCGGGCACCAAGGAGTGACTCGTGAGCACCACACTCGCCGCCGGCGCCAGCCTCGACTTCACGCTGGCCCAGCAACTGACCGTGATAGCCCTCTGTGCGCTGACGGCCTACATCTCGCACATGGCCCTGGCCGTCTTCAACGACGGGGTACGCCCCTTCATGCTGGACTTCATCCAGGGGCGCACCACCCGTAGCGCGACGACGGCTGTCTCGTTCGGTCTGTCCGCCGGGTTCATCTTCGGACTGGGTGCGCCTATGGCCCTGTCCACGGGTGTGCTGAACCCGTGGCTGGTCTTCCTGCCCACGGACATCCTCGGGATGCTGGCACCGAAGAAGTGGCTCGCCCCCATCCTCGGTGCCGCCTGGGGCGCGGTGGTCGTGTTCGGCCTGAACGGCGCGAACAACGTCGCGCACGATCTGCCGGTCGACTTCCTGACCGCGATGCAGCAGATGTCGACGCCGATCCTCTTCCTGTTCTCGCTGTTCCCGGTGCTCGCCATCACCAAGCAGTTCGGCCGCAAGTGGGGCGGTATCGCGGGCGTCCTCGAACTGGCCCTCGTCGTCATGACGATGAAGCTGTGGCCGAACATGTTCGCCGGAGCGCTGGCCATGGCCGTCGGCGTGCTGATGCTCATCGGCCTCGCGGTCGCCAAGGACGTCCGGCAGCGCAAGGCCGACCGGGCGGCGGGCGTCGAGGAGATCGTCCTGGAGGACGATCCGATGGCGTCGCTGTTCAGCGCGAGCGCGGCCCGGCTGCGCAGGTACCTGCCGCTGTTCATGGTGCTCGGGGCCGGGGTCTGTGTGCTCGCCCAGATGCACATATTCGGCGGCGGTGAGGCCACCAGCTTCCTCATCGCGAAGGGGCAGTACTCGGAGGCCGCCCAGGTCGACTTCTACCGGGTGTTCGGCTTCATCCCGCTGATCGCGACCACCGCGCTCGCCTCCGGGGCGTACGGCATCGCCGGTTTCACGCTGGTGTACCCGATCGGCTACCTCATGCCGAACCCGTTCCTGGCCGCTGTGGTCGGTGCGCTCGTGTTCGCGGCCGAGGTGCTGGCCCTCTCCTGGATCGGCCGGGTCCTCGGCAAGCTGCCCAGCGTCCGGGACTCCTCCGAGCACCTGCGCAGTGCCATCGGTGACACCCTCCAGCTCGCGATCCTCTTCGGTTCGCTGATGGCCGCCAACGCCATGGGCGGCGGGCTCGGCATCCTCGTCGTCGGCGGGCTCTATCTGCTGAACGAGGCGATGGGCCGCCCCGTCGTGAAGATGGCCGCCGCGCCGGCGGCCGTGATCATCGGCGGCATCCTGCTCAACATCCTGTACTGGCTCGATCTGTTCACCCCGGTCAAGGGCTGACACCCCAGCCGCCGGGACCTGTTCACCCCCGCGTCAGGGCCCCAGCGCCCGCTGACCGGACGGGCCCGTACACGAAGAAGGAATCCCCACGATGAATCACCCCGCCCCGCACACCCTGCGCACCGTCACCGGTGATGTCGCGACCGCTTCGGTACGCGGACCGGCCCTCGCCCACGAGCATCTGGTCCTCGATCTGGACCAGCGGGGCGACGGTGCGGCCGTCCTCGACCCGCGACGCCACGCGGCGGCCGTGACCGCCGAGCTGAGCGCGCTGCGGGAGGAGTTCGGGCTCTCCCTCGTCATCGAGCTGACCTGCCGGGGCATGGGACGCGACGTCGGCGCCCTGGCGGCGATCTCCCGGGAGGCGCGGGTCGCGGTGGTCGCCGCGACCGGCTGGTACTACGAGCCGTTCCACACCCCGGAGATCGACACCGCCGACGTGGAACAGCTCACCGCGGTCCTCGTCCGCGAGATCGAGGACGGCATCGGCGCGACCGGCGTCCGGCCCGGCGTCCTCGGTGAGATCGGCAGCCACGGGGACGTTCCCACGGCTCCCGAGGCCAAGGTGCTGCGGGCCGGCGCACGGGCCGCGCGGGCCACCGGGCTCTCCCTCGCCACCCACGCGCAGCTGGGCCGGGGCGGGCTCGCCCAGCTGGAACTGCTCACCGGTGAGGGGCTGCCCGCCCACCGCGTCAGCATCGGCCACCAGGACCTGCTCGACGACCCGGGCGTCCACCGGGAGCTCGCGGCGCGCGGGGCGTACGTCGCCTTCGACACCGTGGGCAAGTCGGCCTACCAGAGCGACCGGACGCGGCTGCGGCTGCTGCTGGCCCTGGTGGAGGCCGGGCACGCCGACCGGGCGCTGCTCAGCTGCGACATCTCCCGCCACGGCTACCTGCTGGACGAGGGCGGCCAGGGCTACGGGCACCTCTTCCGCGGTTTCCTGCCCGAGCTGCGCGCGGCGGGCGCCGACGACGATCTGATCGACCTGCTGACCCGACGCAATCCGCTGCGCTTCCTGACCGGCGCGAACGTGGAGGAGAACTGACATGAGCCCCGTACCTCCCGTGCTTCCCGCCACCTTCCCGCTGGCGACCGTGGATCTGGACGACGCCGTGGCCAGGCAGTTCCGGCTGCTGGAGGCCACCGCCGCCCACTTCGAGGGCCAGCAGCTGTTCTCGTCCGACGCGGGTGTCGTCCCCGGTCTCGGCCGGCCGCGCACCACCGCCCGGGTGGAGGCCGTGCTCGCGGACTTCTTCGGGGCCCAGGACGCCGCCTTCGTCCAGGGCGCGGGCACCGGTGCGATCCGGGCCGCCCTCAACGCGGCCGTCCGGGCGGGCGACCCGCTGCTCATCCACCGCGCCCCGGTCTACCGCACCACAGAGGTCACCCTGCGGGGCATCGGCGTGCAGACCGTCGAGGCCGACTTCAACGACGCCTCGGCGCTCCGCGAGGCGCTGGAGTCCGGACGCTTCCGGTGGGCGTACGTCCAGCACACCAGGCAGCGGCTCGCGGACTCCTACGATCCGGCCGAGGTCATCGCCGCCTGCCGGGCCGCGGGGGTGCGCACGATCGTCGACGACAACTACGCCGTGATGCGCACGCCCGCCGCCGGAGTGGAGCTGGGAGCCGACGCCTCCTGCTTCTCCCTCTTCAAGCTGCACGGGCCGGAGGGCGTCGGCCTCGTCGTCGGCGCGCGCGACCTGGTCGAGCACGTCCGCCGCGACAACTACTCCGGCGGCGGGCAGGTCCAGGGCCACCAGGCGCTCGACGCCCTGCGCTCCCTCACCCACGTTCCCGTCATGTGGTCCGTGCAGTCCCGGGTGGGTGCGGAGGTCGCGGAGCGGCTCGCGGCCGGCGAGGTGGACGGGGTGGCGCAGGTGCGCATCGCCAACGCCCAGGACCGCTGCCTGCTCGTCCGGCTCGACCGGCCCGTCGCGGCGGGACTGCCCGCCGTCGCCGCCCGGTTCGGAGCCGCCCCCTACCCCGTCGGCTCCAACTCCCGGTACGAGATCGCGCCGCTCTTCTACCGGATGTCCAGCTCGGCTCTCGACGACGCCCCCGAACTGGCCGACTGGACCGTACGCATCAACCCGATGCGGGCGGGCGCGGACCTCGTCATCGACATCCTGCGCCGCTCGCTCGCCGCCCTGGACGACCCGAAGGACGACTGACCGTGTTCCTCGACACCGTACTCACCCGCAATCCCGGGCTCGTGGACGCCGCGGCCGCGCTGCACCGGAACGGCGACATCCCGCCGGACACCTACGTCGTCGACCTGGACGCCGTCGAGGCGAACGCCGCGCTGCTGGCGGCCGAGGCCGACCGCCTCGGGATCAGCCTCTGGTTCGTCGTCAAGCAGCTGGGCCGCAACCCGGAGCTGATCCGGGCCATCGCCCGGCACATCCCCCGCTCGGCCGCCATCGACCCGGCGGAGGCCCGCACCCTGCACGCCGCCGGAGCCCGGCCCGGCAACCTGGGACACCTCGTCCAGATCCCCCGGCGCGCGCTGCCCGAGATGCTGGCCTGGCGCCCGGAGACCGTCACGGTCTTCGACCTGGCCAATGCCCGTGCCGTGTCCGACGCGGCCCGCGAACTGGGCTTCGTCCAGCCCGTCCTGATCAGGCTCGAAGGGGCCGAGGGCGACGTCTATCCCGGTCAGGAGGGCGGCGTACCGCTCGACCGCCTGGACGCCTTCGCCAAGGAGGCCGAAGCACTGGACGGCATCCGGATCGCCGGTGTCACCGCCTTCCCCTGCGTGCTGTGCGACCCGGTGACGGGCGTGCCCGCCGCCACCCCCAACTTCGGCCTGGCGCTCAAGGCACGCGAACTCCTGGCCGCACGCGGACACCGCGACCTCAAGCTCAGCGCCCCCAGCGCCACCTCGATGGCGTCCCTCCCGCTGCTCGCCGAACTGGGCGCGACACACGGCGAGCCGGGCCACGCCCTCACCGGCACCACCCCGCTGCACGCCGTCGATCCGGCCCAGCCGGAGAAGCCCGCGTACGTGTACGTGAGCGAGGTCGCCCACACCCTGGACGACGGCCGCCCGGCGATATTCGGCGGCGGCTTCTACCCCCGCGCGCACATCCGCAGCGCCCTCCTGCCGCGCACCGGAACCCGCCTCGGTGTGCAGGACGCGCCCGCCGAGAACATCGACTACTACCGGCTGCTCGACGCGCCCGACCGCGCGGCGGACGCCCGTGCCGGGGACACCGCGCTGCTCGCCTTCCGTACCCAGATCTTCGTCACCCGCTCGACCGTCGCCGTCGTCTCCGGGCTCGCCTCCGGCACCCCCCGGCTGAACGGGCTGTACGACGCCCATGGCCGAGCCCTGTAAGGAGCACCTCATGGCCAAGACCGTCATCGTCGTCATCGACGGATTCGGCGTCGGCGCCATGCCCGACGCGGGCACCCTGCGCCCCGGCGACCTCAACGCCGACACCTGCGGACACGTACTCGACCACTGCCGGGCCGCTTTCGTGCGCCCGTTGCGCCTGCCGGTGCTCGGGGCGCTCGGGCTCGGCCTTGTCCACCCGCACCCGGACCTGGCGCGCCGCACCCATCTGCCCGTTGCCGCGGGCAGGGCCGCGCTCGGCTACCCGGGCGCGGACACCTTCGCGGGGCACCAGACCATGATGGGCGCCGACTTCAGCCGGGTGACGGTGGCCCGGCTCGCCGACCACCTCGACGAGGTGTCCGGCGCTCTCACGGCCGCCGGTCACCGGGTCGAACGCCTGGACGGCAAGCCGCTGCTCGTCGTCGACGGGGCGGTCCTGGTCCACGACAACCTGGAGGCCGATCCGGGGATCAACTGGAACGCGTCCGGCCGCCTCGACGACCTCCCGTTCGACGGGCCCGGTGGCATCCTCGCCATCGCCCGTACCGTGCGTGCCGTCGCCCCGGTCGCGCGGGTCATCGCGGTCGGCGGCCACGCGGACGGCCCGCTCCGCGACTTCGTCCGCCCCGGCGACGGGGAATCGGTCGGTCTTGACACCCCGGCCACCGGCTTCTACCGCAACGGCGGCCTCCAGGTGCAGCACCTGGGCGCCCCCCTCGACCACACCCGCCAGCTCCCCGAGCTGGCGGCTCGGGCCGGAATCCCGGTCACCCTGGTGGGCAAGGCCGCCGACATCCTGGTGTGCGGGGCCGCGACCCGTCATCCGGCCGTCGCCACGGCCGACGTGCTCTCGCACACCCTGGACGCGGTACGCGCGGAGGGCGACGCCCTGGTGGTCGCGAACGTCCAGGAGACGGACCTGGCGGGCCATCAGCAGGACACCGCGCGGTACGGGCAGCTGCTGGAGCAGGTGGACGCCGGGCTGGCCGGGCTCGTGGCACTGCTCGCGGCCCCCGGTGACCGGCTGATCGTCACCGGCGACCACGGCAACGACCCCACGATCGGCCATGCGCACCACACCCGGGAGTACGTCCCGGTGCTGATCCACCGGCCCGGCGCAGATGGCGTGGAACTCCTGCCCGACGCGCACAGCCTGGCGGACGTCGGCGCGACCGCCGCCCTTTCGCTGGCGCTGGACCCGGAGGGCCTCGCCGAAGGCACCCCGCTGCACACGGGCCGCCGCGCGGCCTGAGCCCAGCCCGATCCGAACGAGAGGCTCCGGAACCCGGACGGGTGACTTGGCCTCCAGAGCCTTCCCCGGGGGCGGCGGACCGGCTATGCCTGTTGCCCATGCTCAAGAACCTGCTGCGCGCCGGGGCGCCGGTCGCCCTCGCCGCCCTGACGCTCACACCGACCGGTCCCGCACATGCCGTGGACGGCTCCGCGGCGCACCGGGCGAACCCGTGCGCCACCGTCATCGCACCGCTGGGCTCCGTCTGTGTCCCGGCGCCGAAGCAATGCTTCACGACGCCGTGCTATCAGTACGACATCGTGCCGATCCTGTCCGCCCCCTGGCCGCCGGGCCGGCCCCGCACCGCCTGATACGTCCGGTGGGAACAGCCCGGCCCCTCCGTCAGCCGGTCACAGCCAGCCGGCTCGCTTGATGACCGCTGCGGCGATGTCGGTGACCGAACCCGTGGTCGTGTCGACGGTGAAGTCGTCGACCGTCGAACGGTCGAGGACGGCGTCCAGTTCGCCGCACCGGTCCAGATGCCATCGCAGTACTTCGGGTTCACCGTCATGGCGACGGGTCAGACGCTCACGAAGGACAGCGTGATCGGCCCTGAGACGGCACACCGTGAGTCCGGCACCCACCGCCTCGGCCAGTCGTCGGCGCTCGTCCGGCTGCTCGATCACACCCGCGAGCACGAGACGTGTCGCGCCCGCGTCGAGATAGTTGGCGGCGACGCTCCGCACGTTCCGCAGCAGCATGCCGAAGTTGAAGCGGTCACCGGGCGGAGCGGGCCACGATTGCCGCAGGCTGTCGAGGTCGAGCACCGCGTGGGAGACCCCGGCGTCGGCGAGGAGATCACCCACGGCCTCGGCGGCGGTCGTCTTGCCCACGCCGACGGTGCCGTTGATCAGAAGGGCGGCCGCATCTCCGTTGCCGTGTACACGCATTCGGGCATCCTAACTGTGGCGCTCCCGGCCCTACGCCGCCAGCGGCATCGCCACCATCACCGTGGCCAGCAGTCCGACGTACGCCCAGGCATGGGTACGGTCGGGGATGCGCGGCGGGCGCCGGCGCAGCACCGCGATCACCGGCAGAGCTCCGAGAAGCAGCGCAGAGGCGGCGCGGAGATCGACGAGACCGGCCAGGTGCACGTGCGCGTCCGCGGCGGCCGGGACCGAGGCACCGCACAGGGACACCGCGGTGGCCGGCAGCGCGATGGCGAGGGTCAGCGGGTTGGCCAGGGCGGTCGCCACTCGCATCGGGTGCCCGGCGCGCCGCATCGCGGGGACGGTCATCACGCTGCCGCCCACGCCCAGGAAGGCCGCGACCGCCCCGACCGGTGCGCCCAGGAGCGCGGGCAGCGGGCGCGGAGTGCCGGGGGCCTCCTCGGGCCGCGTGCGCGGGCGCAGGAATCCCGGGCGCAGCAGCAGGTCGACGATGGTGAGGGCGACGTACGCGACGAAGGCCCAGCGCACCGGACCGGCCGGGGCGAGCCTGGCGGCAGCGGCTCCGGCCGAGGCACCGGCCGCCAGGAGGAGGAGCAGCGCGCCGCTGCCGCGGAGCGCGCGGAGCACCTGCCGCGGTGTGACGACCGTCGCGAAGCCCGCGTTCACCACCATCACCAGGGCCGAGGTGGCCGTCGCCACCCGCATCGCGTCCCCGCCGAGTGCGGCGTCCGCCCAGACCACGACCGGCACCGCGACGAATCCGCCGCCGAACCCGAACAACACCGTCGTCATCCCCGTGAGGAGTCCGATCCCTGCCAATGCCACCACGTCCATGGGCACCACTCCACCAGCGCGGGCGGGCTGCTCGCATTCGATGATCAGCACCATTCCTTCGCGTTTCGGCCAGTGGCGTGGAAGGCTGGAACGGTGAAGAACGTTCCCCTGGCCGACGTCGACCACATCGACCGGGCTGTCCTGCCGATCGGCACCGACTACCCGCCCGGTCACGTACTGGACTGGCACGAGCACCGGCGCGCGCAGTTCCTCTACGGCGCCACCGGGGTCATGGTCGTCGACACCGCCGACGGCACCTGGACCGTTCCGCCGGAACGCGCGGTACTGATCCCGGCGGCCACCCGGCACCGGGTCCACATGCTGGGAGTGAGCACCAGAAGTCTGTACATCGAGCCGGACGCGGTCCCGTGGTGGCCGGTGAACTGCACGGTGGTGGACGTCTCCGCCCTGCTGCGCGAACTCCTCCTGGCCGCAGTGGAGTTCGAGGCGGACTACGGGCTGTCCGGCCGGCAGGGGGCCGTCGCCGCGCTCCTCCTCCACGAGATCGCCGAGCGCGCCCCGCTGCCGTTCCACGTCGGGATTCCCGCCTCTGCCGACCTCGCGAGGCTCTGCCGCGAGTATCTGGCCGCCCCTGACGCGACGGTCACCAACACCGTATGGGCGGCGCGGACGGCCATGAGCGAACGGGCCTTCACCCGGCGCTTCCGCTCCGAGACGGGCGACAGCCCCGCTGTCTGGCGGGCCCGCGCCCGGCTGCTCGCGTCCGTTGCGCTGTTGCGGACCGCGTCGGTGAGCGAGGTCGGTGGCCGGCTCGGCTACGCCTCCCCCGCCGCGTTCACCGCCGCCTTCACCCGCACCTTCGGCCGGCCACCGTCCCGCTTCACCGCGAACCGCCGGGGCGCCGGGCGCAGCCGCCGCTCCTGATCGGGGGAACCCTCACCGGACAGGAGGGCCGGTCCGGCGCGCCGCAGCGGGCTTCGCGGCGGCGGGCATCGGCGCGGCGGGCTCGGGCAGTGTGCGGAACAGCAGCCAGCTCAGAGCGGGCATCAGGATCAGCGGGGTCAGGGCGGTGCGCAGGGAGGTCGCGTCGGCGATGCTGCCGATGAGGGGGCTGGCCAGGCCGCCGATGCTGACGGTCAGCCCGAGGGTGATCCCGCTCGCGGTGCCGACGCGGGTGGGCAGGTAGTCCTGGCCGAGCGTGACCTGGAGCGAGAAGGGGACGTACAGGCCGGCGGAGGTCAGCACCACGCATACGTAGACCGCCGGGCCCGGTACGTACACGACCCCCGCGACGGCGGCCACCGAGACGAGGTACGACCAGCGGGCGACCGTGACCCGGTCCCAGCGGTTGGCCAGGCTGCCGCCCAGTACCGAGCCCACCGCGCCGCCGAGATAGAGCACGAACAGCGCCGCGGTGCCCGCCGCGGTACTGCCGCCGAGGCGCTGCTTGACGTAGAGGGAGATGAAGGTGCTCAGGCCGATGAAGGCGATGGACCGGCAGACCACGGCCAGCGACAGCTTCACGAACGACGCCTTGTCGTCGGCGCCCGCCCCGGTCGCGCCGCCTGAGCCGCCCGGTGCCGTCTTCTCCAGGGCACGCAGGACGGGCAGGCACAGCACGCTGCCGACCAGAGCCGGCACCACGAACAGCGGTGCCAGGCGCAGGCCGCCGGAGGCGACGACCGCGGTGACCATGAGCGGGGCGGCGGCGAAGCCGAGGTTGCCGCCGACGGAGAACCAGCCCATCGCGGTATGGCTGCCCCGACTGACGAGCCGCGCGACGCGGGCGGACTCGGGATGGTAGGCGGCGACACCGACCCCGGACACGGCCACGAACGTCAGCGTCAGCGCGTAGGAACCGCTCACACAGCTCAGGGCGATGCCCAGCCCGCCGAGGATCGTGCTCACCGGCAGCAGCCAGGGCATCGCCCAGCGGTCGGTGAGCACACCGAACACCGGCTGGGCCACCGAGGACAGCAGGGACGCGGCGAGCACGACACCCGAGACCGCCGCGTAGCTGTAGGCGCGTTCGGCGACGAAGAACGGCACGAGCGACGCGACGGCGCCCTGGTAGATGTCCACGCAGGCGTGGCCGACCGACAGCATGAGGATGGTTCTGTTCCTTGGCACATCGCCATGTTCATCGCCGAGGGACGTGACGCGCTTCCGATATGCTGCCAAGCAATGACGCGAATCCGCCACGAGCCCGTGGCGCCGACCCGCACTCAGTGGCTGGCGTCCGGAGCGGCCATCGACGCCCACCGCCACGACGGCCACCAGATCGTCTACGCGGGCCGGGGAGTACTGGCCGTGACGACCGGCACGGGCACCTGGATCGCACCGGGCACGCGCGCCATCTGGGTACCGGCCGGCACCGCGCACGCCCACCAGGCCCATGGCGAGCTCGAACTGCACCTGGTCGGCCTGGACGCGGGTGACAACCCGCTCGGCCTGGACGAGCCGACCGTGCTGGCGGTCGGCCCGCTCCTGCGCGAACTGATCCTCGCCCACACGCGTACCCCGTACGACGACGGGCCCGAACGCGGCAGGCTGCGGGCCGTGCTGCTCGACCAGTTGCGGACCTCGCCCCAGGAGCCGCTGCACCTGCCCGCTCCGACCGCCCCTCAGCTGCGGGCGGTGTGCGAGATCCTGCGCACGAATCCGGCCGACGACCGCACGCTGGCCGCACTGGGCAGGGAGGCCGGCGCCAGCGACCGCACGCTCTCCCGCCTCTTCAAGTCCGATCTCGGCATGACGTTCACGCAGTGGCGCACCCAACTGCGCCTGTACCACGCACTGGTCCTGCTCGCCGAGAACATCCCGGTGACCACCGTGGCCCACAGGTGCGGCTGGTCGTCAGCCAGCGCGTTCATCGATGTATTCCGCCGCGCCTTCGGGCACACACCGGGCGCGCACCGGCCCCGCTGACCGCCTCGACACCTACCGGCGTCTTCGTGCGGCCCGTGGCAGGGTGGGCGCATGACCATTGAGGTTCGCCCGGCTTCGGTCTTCGAGGACACCCGTGCTCTGCTCGGCCCGAAGTCACTTGCTTCCACCGTCTGTTGGTGCCTCAGCTACCGCATCCCCGCGAAGCTGAGCAACGAGCTCCGGGGTCCGGCCCGAAGTGAGTACGTGGCCGAGCTGTGCCGTAAGCAGCCCCCTCCGGGGGTGCTGGCCTACGACGGCGGGGAGCCGGTCGGCTGGGCCGCCGTGGCTCCCCGCTCGGACACCTCCTTCGCGCGCAGCCGCAAGATCCCGTACGTAGACGACCTGCCGGTCTGGTCCCTGTGGTGCGTCCGGGTGCGCCCCGGCCACCGGAAGAAGGGGATCTCGCACGCGCTCATCGCGGGTGCGGTGGAGTTCGCCCGCGCCCAGGGCGCACCGGCGATCGAGGCGTATCCGCTCGACAACGGCGACGCCAGGGTCGATCTGACGATGGCGTACGCCGGGATCCGGAAGAACTTCGAGCGTGCCGGGTTCACCCACGCGGCCGACACCACCTCGGTGCTCGCCGGTCATCCCCGCGTCCTGATGCGGCTCGACCTGCGCTGACCGGCGATCGCCCGACGAGCCCGCCCGCACCGATTTCCCGTCGTCCGATGCGCGTGGTTCACCGGCGGCCCAGTGCGGGGTAGTCGTTGTAGCCCTCCGCCCCGTGTACGTGCATCAGCAGTTCCGGGCGGATCTCGTTGAGCGGCGCGCCGGTGCGCAGCCTCTCGACGAAGTCGGGGTTGGCGAGGAAGCCCCGGCCCAGCGCGATCAGGTCGGCGCCCTCGGCCAGCAGGCGTTCGCCCCGCCGCTTGCCGCCGTCGGCCGCACCCTCCGCGCGGGAGAGGACCGGGTTCGCCATCAGGGTGCCGGGCCAGGCCTTGCGGATCCCGGCGAAGAGCGGGCTGTCCGGGTCGGCGTAGATCAGGTGCAGATAGGCCGGGTCGATGCGCGCGAGGGCGGGAAGCAGTGCCCGGTAGATGTCCTCCGTGTCACCCTCCTCGACGCTGTTGACGCCCAGTCCGGGCGAGATCCGTACGCCGACCCGGTCGGGTCCGATGGCTTCGGCGACGGCCCGGACCACCTCGGTGGTGAATCGGATCCGTCCCTCCGCCGGTCCGCCCCAGCCGTCGGTCCGGCGGTTGGTGTTCTTCGCCAGGAACTGGTGGAGCAGATGGCCGTTGGCGGAGTGCACCTCCACACCGGCGAAACCGGCTTCGACGGCGTTGCGCGCGGCGGTGGCGAAGTCCGCGATGGTGGACCTGATGTCCCGGACGCTCATCTCACGGGGCTCGACACCGCTTTGCGGTCCGCCGGGGGTGTGCAGCTCTTCCGGGAACCGTACGGCGGACGGGGCGAGCGGGAGGTGGCCGCTGGTGTCGGGATGGCCGACCCGGCCGCCGTGCTGCAACTGGAGGAACATCCGGGTACCGGAAGCGGCGCGCACCGCGTCGGTGACGCGGCGCCAGCCGGCGATCTGCGCGGAGTTGTGGATGCCGGGGATGTGGGGGTAGGTCTGACCGACGGGGTTCGGCGTCGTGCCCTCCGCGATGATGAGGCCGGCCGAGGAGCGCTGCGCGTAGTGGGTTGCCATGAGCCCGCCGGGGACCCCGTCGGCCCCGGCCCGGTTACGGCTCAGCGGTGCCATCACGAGTCGGCTGGACAGCTCCAGGGCGCCGAGGCGGGCGGGCTCGAACAGCCGGGATACGACGGGGGCCTGCTGTGTGTTCGTCATGCCGGTAACGTAGAACCTGACATTGATGTCACGTTCAAGTCGTGGGGTGGGCATGCGTATCGGGGAACTGGCGTCCCGCACAGGTGTCAGCGAGCGGTCGCTGCGTTATTACGAGCAACAGGGCCTGCTCACGTCCGATCGGACGCCCGGCGGTCACCGGGACTTCTCCGAACGCGCCGTCGATCGCGTCATCCGCATCCAGGAGCTCTACGCGGCAGGGCTCCACAGCTCAGGGATCGCGCGGATCCTGCCCTGCATGCGTGACGACGACGGCGGCCCGGCCGCCAACGCCACCCCGGCACTGGTCACCGAACTCACCACCGAGCGGGACCGGATCGACCGCACCGTCAATGACCTGCTCCGCTCGCGCGACGTCCTGGACCAGGTGATCAGCACCGCGGCGGGCGGGAGCACTCCGGGCCCGGAAGAGAAGGAGCGGTCCCGGCGGTGAGAGGCCGTGGGCGGGCCGGACCGGCAGAGGGGCCCGCTCCCTGGCCTCCCGCCTCCCGGACGAAACAAGCAGGGCCCGGAACCGTATGGTTCCGGGCCCTGCTTCGAAAGTAGCGGGGACAGGATTTGAACCTGCGACCTCTGGGTTATGAGCCCAGCGAGCTACCGAGCTGCTCCACCCCGCGTCGTTGTGATCCCCACCCTACGCCACCCCGGCGGGCGCCCCGACCACCTCTCGGCGCATCCGTAGCAGTCGGTCACCGTTCGAGATGCAGGTGCGCGGGAGCGCTGATTCGCTGGTGGCGTCGGCTCTCCCCCGAGATCCAGGAGTGATCATGAGTGTTGCGGACGAATCCGGAGGCCGCGCCGAGCGTATTCGCGCCAAGGCGCAGGAAATGCAGGAGGCCGCCGAGCGGGCCTCCGACCCACAGGAGCGGGAGCGCCTCAAGGACAAGGCGCGCCGGCTCCAGGAGCGAAGTGATCAGGTGAGCACGAAGGGCGACGGAGGCATGAATCCCCTCTGAGCCCCCCGTGAGATCCCCTCTGAGATCCCCGTCGCCCGCCGTCCGCAGGCGCGGTGGTCACCGGGGAGGGCGGCGGGCGGCCGGGCACGAGCGCCGCGGCGGCCCGGCCGCCGGCCCTACTGGGTGAACCGAGGAAGCCACTTCACCTGGTACTCGGGGTGCCCCGCGTGCTCGGCGGCCATCTGCCGGACCACGAAGCCCAGGCCGAAGGCGCGCCCGGAGGCGAAGTCCCGCTCGGGCCGGTCGGTGTCCAGCGCGGCCACCTCCGCGTACTCGTCCAGGAGCACGCGGCTGGTCTCGATGCGCTGGAGAGTGCGCGCGGGATCCTGCCGGGCGATGTGGTGGTCGTAACCGTGCGTCCGCAGACTGAACGCGATCGCGCCGGTGCGGTCGTGGATCTCACCCGGCACCTCGGCCGGACACCGCCACCCCTCGCCGCCGGCCGCACGCGCGACGTCTTCTTCCTCGTCGAGACGCGCCCGGACGAACGCGACCAGGCGGGCATTGTCTGTCATCAGGTCCTGAATCCTTCCCCATCGGCCCCACACCTCAAGGGGCCGTGCTGGAGAGTATCCCGCCGCGCCGCGTGCCCCGTAGCAGCTCATCGCCCGCCGTGTGTCCGCTGTTGCGCGCGGGGCGCCGGGCGGCTGTTCCCGGCCGATGAGAAGACCGGAGAGACGGCCGGAGGCCCCACGGCTCCCGGGGGAACCGGTGGGGCCTCCGGGGCGCGCTCAGCGATACGGCCGCGCCCCGTTCTCGTACCCGTGCCTGTGCCTGTGCCTGTGCCTGTGCCTGTGTCCGGCCGGTCAGTGGGCGGTCTGCGCCGGTTCCAGGACGAAGACCGGGATCTGCCGGTCGGTCTTCTTCTGGTAGTCGGCGTAGTCGGGGAACGCCTCGACGGCTCGTTCCCACCACAGCGCCTTCTCGTCCCCGGTCACCTCCCGGACGTTCATGTCCTGGCGCACCGGGCCGTCCTGCAGTTCGGCACGCGGGTCGGCGGTGAGGTTGTAGTACCAGACGGGGTGCTCGGGGGCTCCGCCCTTCGAGGCGACCACCGCGTACGCACCGTTGTGCTCGACGCGCATGAGCGGTGTCTTGCGGATCTTCCCGCTCCTGGCTCCCCGGGTGGTCAGGATGATGACGGGCAGGTCCCGCATCGTCGTCCCTTCCGTACCGCCCGAACTCTCGTACTGCTCGACCTGGTCCCGAACCCACTGGGAGGGGCTGGGCTCGTACTCACCCTGCAGAGGCATGATGTCTGTCCCGTCGTCGAAGATCCGGCCGTGACACTTCATCGGCCGCGGTTCCTCATCATCGCTTCAACCACATCGGCCGCCCCGAATCCAGGGCCCGGCCGACGTGTCGCGCCGGGCGGTGTCAGCCGTGGGGCCGGCGCCCGTAGCCGCTGCGCCTGCGGGCGGCCGCCACGAAGCCGCCGACCGCGAACACGGCCAGCCCGGCGGCGCCCCCGATGACCGCGGGCACCAAGGTCCTGGTCCGTCTCGGGGCGAGCGGCTCCCGCGCGCCCCGGAACCGGGCACCGAGGGGGCCGACGGCCTCGCTCCTGCCCGGCCCGAACGCGTCGAGCGGACCGTGCACCAGCACCACCGCGGCCCTGGCGCCTCCGTCCGGGCCCGGTGCGGCGTACGCGACCTCCTCCGCCGCCGCGACCGGCACCCCTCCCGCGCTCACCACCACGGTGAAGGCGGCCGCGAAGGCGTACCCGCGACGCGAACGCGCCCACACCCCGGAGGGACGCGGGCGGCCGGGGCCGAGGAGGTTCGATATGAGCATGCTGATCCCATTTCTGCGGACGCGGTCACGGACTCAGCGTCGCCGTGCCCGGCCGGATCGGCGCGGCCCGCACAGCATGCGGGTGACGGAGCCTGCCATCCGGGTGCCGGCCGGGATCGCGGGTGCCACGCCAAGGACCCCCGCCCGGTACGGGGCAGGGGTCCTTCTCCTACCGGCCCGCCGAAGGTCGCGCCGTGGTCGGCCACAGTGCTCCGGAGCGGCGGGCCGGTGCGTGCGGGATCAGCTGACGTTGACGTCGATGCACGCGTAGAAGGCGTTGGCCGTGTCAGCGATGTTCCAGACCGCGAGGACCTTCTGCTGGCCCTTGAGGCTGCCGAAATCGACCTGGTGGGTGACGGTCGCGCCGGGCTGGGCGCCGTTGTCGTTGAACTCCGCGATCTTCTGGCCGCTCGCGAAGTACTGCCATGTGCTGGTGGAGTGACGAGCCGTCAGCACCCACTGGAACGAGGTGCTGGAACTCACCGGAGTGACCTTCCAGCCCTTGGCGTCGTCGTCGAGCTCGGCGAACGCGCTGTTGCCGCCGCTGCAACTGGTCAGCCCCTTGGGACCTTCCACGCTCTGCGGCTCGTAGGTGATGGAACCGCAGCTGACCGTTCCGGCGGCACACTGCGCCTGCCTGCTCGGCGGTGACGAGATGTAGCCGTGAGCGCTGGCCGACCCTGCCGGGAGGGACAGGGCGAGTACCGGTGCGAGTACGGCACCGACGGCTACGGCGGTCTTCCTTTTCGCGTGCATGCTTCTCCTTCACATGAGGCATCGCTGCGACGCGGGCGGACTGTGGGGAGCCCGATAGCGGCAGTCCAGCCTCTCAGGTGTGGGGCCAAGAGGCGCGAAGGGAACGGCAGGATCCATGACCGGACACACCCGCAAACGCGGATGTCCGGCGCCGTCCCTGCACTTGGACTAGACCATACCCATCGAGGCGTGACCGTCAAGGGTGCTGCACTTCAAGGGAGTTGGGCGAGGGACCGACCCAAGGAGCGAAACCACCGAGCGGACCGGTCAACGGAGACCGGTCCGCTCGGTGGCCGTGCTTACTTTCGGACGTCACCGTAATGGACCGTGACCTGCTCGAAGCCGAGCGAGCCGAGCAGGCCCTGGAGCATGGCGGTGGTGTTCTTCTCGGCGCGCTGTGTCAGCCCGCTCTCCTTCGCCGCCTCACCGATGTGCTGGGCCGCCAGCTTGTTCACCGCCTGCTCGCTGCCGGGGTTGTCGGAGAAGAAGTCCCCGATCCGGTCGAAGAGCCCGCGCTGCTTGGACACCGCGTAGGAGCGGTCGGGATCGAGCGCCGGTTTCCCGAGGACGGCGTGCGGCAGCCGGAGCTCGGCCGTGGTCCGGTCCTCGTTGACGACGACTCCGTTTTCGGCGACGTCGCCCAGGTCTACGGAGGCGCCGACCGTGCCCGCACCGACGTACAGCGTGCGGGAGCCCCGGATCGCGTCCGGGAGGAACTTCGTGTCCTTCTCCAGATCGACGACGACCTGGAAATTGCCCGCCGCCGCCTCGTACCTGCTCATGTCACGAATCGACTTGAGCACGGCGGGACCCGAGCGGTCGTTGGTCTTCTCGCCGAAGATGTCACCCAGCCCCGGCAGCAGACTGAGCCGCGTGCCGAGGAGAAGCAGCGCGACGGCGACCGCGCCGACCGCGACCACCCTCCCCCATCGCCGACTGCGGCGGGGGCCGTTGCCACGGCCGCCGCCCGCCTGCCTGTCGGACTCGCCCGGTGCGTCTGTCGGTAAGTCGGTGGAAGTCATACTCCCCGTGTGACCCGACTGCCCGGATTCACTCCGCCGTCCGCCGCGGTTCCGCTCGATTCCGTACGTTGATACAGACGGCCGACCGGGCGTAGTCCTCGGCGGCGGTGATCGCATCGAGGTGCTCGAAGTCCGAGTCCTCGCCGTCCGCCGGTGCGAACTGCCTCAGGGGCTGTCCATGTCATCGCCCGACCATGCCTGTTGACGGGTGCACGATGCGGCCACTTTGCTGCCGCATCCACATATCGGTGTCGTCGGACGATGACCTGGTGACGGATGTCGTGAGGGCGCTCACGAGCCCGAGGACCAGGAAGAGCACCACAAGCGCCTTGGCCGCGCCGCTCATGACCAGCGGCCGGGTGGCGGAGCGCCCCTGCCGCTCCGGCACGGAGAGCGCGTCCTCACCGAAGAGACGCTTGGGGTAGGCGGGGCTGAGCAACGACATGTAGGCGGACACGCGCATGTCGTAGCGCAGGGTGGCGGCCGTGGCCTGGAAGAGGGGGCGGGGCATACGTCCCAGGATCAGTGTGATCAGCCACCACAGGATCGCCAGGACGTACCAGCCGGATGTGACGAGGCTCTGCACGATCGCGGCGGGGATCACCAGGATCAGCCGGAAGAAGACGGCCAGCCGGTTCAGCCCGGTCGGGCGGACGTCGATCTGAACCGGATAGCCGGACGGCGGGTTCAGCGCGAAGGGCGGATAGCGGTCGACGAGCAGCATGCCGCTCGCGCCGACCCTCGTTCGGTAGCCAAGCACTCCGGCGAGGAAGCGGAAAACGGGCTCCGGCAGTCGTCCCAGTACGAGGGCGGCGAACCAGCCGAACACAGCGGTGAAGAAGGCCGCGATCTCCAGGAAGAACAGCACGACGAAATGCGGGATCAGCAGAAGCAGCCGGACCAGGACGGTGAGCCGGCGCTGACGGATGGGCTCGATGAGGTCCAGCACGGGGAGGAATTCATCCGCGTCCCCCGCCCTTCGCCCCGGGCTCCACTGTGCGTCGGCCATGGCGCTCCCCTCAGGCAGGTGATCGCGTACGCCCTCTGCGCACTCCGCGTCCCCTACGCTCGGGCCCGGGAAAGCGGGCCGCAAACGGCCACGGGCCGATCGGGTGCCCGCCGGCCCGGGCCCGGAGGGTCAGCGACCGCGGAACCGGTCCAGCAGCGCACGGCCCGGGCTGGTGCGCTCCGTGTCCGCACGCGGGGTCTTGCCGCGTGCGGACACGGACTTGGGCTTGGCCGCTGTGGCGCCCGCTTTCGGCGTGGGCTTGGGCTTGGGCTTTGCCGTTGTGGCGGCGGCCTTGGGCTTGTTCGTTGCGACGGACTTGGGCTTGGGCTCGGGCCGGGGCTTCGCGTTCGCCCGGGGCTTCGTCCCGGGCTTCTTCGCCGGTGACTTCGGGGGTTTCGCCCCTTGATTCGTCGTCGGTTTCGTCCGCTCCGCGACCTTCGCCCACGCCCCCTGCCAGGGCCGACGGCGTGTCTCCGTCCCGTGCGCGTCGCGTGCTGCCGACTTCGGCGCGCGGGTGCGTTCATCCACCGGCTCAGGCACCGGCTCCGGCTCCGGTCCGGCCGCGAGCACGTGGTAGCGGTGACTCAGGCGACGGCCCAGCAGCAGATAGCCGAGGAGCGCTCCCGCGGTGTTGAGAATGACGTCGTCGACGTCGAAGGCCCGCCCGGCGACGAGCGCACCCTGCACCAGTTCGACGATCGCTATGACCAGCACGGTCAGCAGGACCATGCGGATCATCCGCAGGCGGCGCGGTACGAGAATGGGCAGAAGCACGCCGAACGGCATGCCCAGTACCAGGTTTCCGCCCGCCTGCTTGCAAGCCGCGAGAAAGGTGTAGTCCTCGGCGTACTGCCGCAGCGAGCGGCCGGGACGCAGATTCGACTTCACGAGTTCCTCCGAGGCCGGCGACGGGGTCAGCGTCACCTTCGCCAGCACAACGGAGAAACCGACCATGGCCACGAAGGCCAGCACCAGGAAAGTCACCTGCAGAAGAACGCTTCCCCACGTTCTGCGCCGCGTTCCGCTCTGCGTACCACTCTCAGCCTCTGCGTTCATGGGCGACAGGTGCCCCCGTCCGGTCGGACCACACCTGGCCGGTGGCGCCGCCGCGGAATTGGCGTGTCCCTCAGGGCCTTTGGAGCTGACCTCCGTACATCGAAGCAGCCGTGGCCGCCCGGTCAGCGCCGGTCCGCGAGAACCTCACGGGCCGCACGTGCCCCGGAGGCGAGTGCTCCCTGCACCGATCCGGTCGCGCGGTGGTCCCCGCACACGTACCGGCCCGGTCCGACGCGTGAGGTGCGGGACAACGGCCACGGCGGCGGCATGGCGGGCAGCGCTCCCGGCACCGAGTAGGTGGCGAGCAGGTCCCAGGCGGCGGTGTCGGTGGCGTGGACCTCCGCGAGGTCCCGCCGGACCCGCGCTTCCCGGCCCGGGGCGTCGGGGCCCGTCACCGAGGTCGAGACCAGCGCGTACCCGGCGGGTGCGCAGCCGGGTACGGCCTCGCTGAGTACCACGGTGTTCAGGAAGCGGCGCCTGCTGTCGACGAGCAGGGTCGGTTCCCGCAACGGGGACGAACGGGCCACGTGGTAGTACGTCGTGACGGTGCGGGTCTCCGGGACCGTCAGGCCGGGCAGCAGCCGCGCGGCCCTTTCCGGACCCGTCGCCACCACTACGACGGGCGCCGGACGCTCCGTCCCGTCCTCGCAGAGCACACCGTCGTCGGTGAGGCTGTGCACGGGGGTGTCCACGGACAGGGTGCGCGGCGGCAGCGCCCCGGCGAGCGCCGCCGGTACGGCTCCGATGCCGGCTGCGGGCAGACAGAGGGTGCCGCGCAGCATGCTGCGCCAGACGAGGTGGAAGACGCGGGACGAGGTCTCCAGTTCCTCCTCCAGGAACACGCCCGACAGGAACGGCTGGAACAGGGTCCGCACCAGCTCCTCGGAGATGCCCGCATCGGCCAGTTCGGTGCGCGTCGTGCGGTCGGCGCGCCGCCTGATAGCGCTCACCGGGCCGAGCATGTCGCGGGCCGAGAGCACCCCGAGCGCCAGCAGATCGCGGCCGGAGGCCAGCCGTCCGGACAGCAGTTCACGGACCGAACCGGGGCGGCGGGTCGGGTCGCCGAACCGGACCCGGCCGGTGGAGCCGGTCCCGGTCTGCACGAGCACGCCCGGCGTGAAGGGGTGCAGCCGCAGATCACGGAGGGTCAGGCGCTTTCTTACCTGGGGGTAGGACGTGTTGAACACCTGGAACCCGCGGTCGAGGAGGAAGCCGTCCCGGCGGTCGGTACGCATGCGGCCGCCCACTTCGTCCGACGCCTCCAGGAGGTGGACGGAGAGTCCGGCAGCGGTCAGATCGGCAGCACAGGCGAGGCCTGCCGCTCCCGCTCCGATCACGAGGACATCGGGCCGGGGCACCGCGGGGTTCGCCATGGGATTCGCCTTTCGTACGGGCTGGAGGCCGCGGCCGGGGCCCGGCGGGGAGCCGGGCCCGTGCGACCGGGTCGGTCCGGGCCGGGCTCATCGCGCATGCTCCCAGCTCAGGGCGGACCGGTCCGGCAGGCGGTGGGCGGCGCGTCCTACCGTGCGCACAGTCCGGTGAGCATCCTGATCGCCTCGGCCAGCTCCCGTGGCCGGTGGGTGCCGGGCATCGGGGGGCCCGCCCAGCCGGGTCCGGCGATCAGCACGGCCGGACGGGTCCTGGCGCCCCGTATCCCCCGTTCGCTGGATGCCACGTGGTGCGCCAGCGGGCGCGCCGCCGTGTTCCGCGACTGGGACCACAGCACCACGGCCGACGGGCCGGTCCTGCGCACGGCCTCGCTCAGCGCCTCGCCCGGCACCGACGCACCGAACATCCGTACGCCCAGGCCCCGTTCGGTGAGGCAGGCGGCGAGCGCCTCCAGGGGAAGCGTGTGCGTCTCGCCCGGCGTGCAGGCCAGCAGGGTGAGCCCGGTGCCGTCCTCGGCGGCGGGCCGCACGGTCACCCGCCGCAGGGCGCTGGAGACGTGCCAGGACAGCAGGTGCTCGACCTCGACGTACCGCTCACCGGACGTCTGCCATTTGCGTCCCACCGCGTGCAGTGTCGGCATGATCACCTGGTCCCAGGCGGCCACCGGCCCGTACCGGTCGATCGCGGCGGTCAGCCGGTCGTCGATGGTCCGCGCGTCCAGTCGGAGTGCCGCGCTCATGAGCCCTCGGCGTTCGTGGCGTGCGGCGTCCGGGGCGAGTGCGTCCGGCTCCGAGTCGGCGGGCTCCGGGAGCGGCGGGAGTGCGGGGAGCACCGAGTGGTGTGCGGCGGCTTGGGTCTGAGTGCCGGGCGCCGCGTTCAGTGCCGTGCGGGCGGCCTCCGCCGGGGGTACGCCGGAACCGGTCAGCTCGCACATGCGTTCCAGTACGGCGATGTCCTCGGCCGTCCACCGGCGGTGCCTGCCTCCCTGCCTGCCGGCGGGGCCGATGCCGTAGCGGCGGTCCCAGGTCCGGAGTGTCGTCGGCGCGACGCCGAGCCGGCGTGCCACTGTGCCGGTGGTCAGGCCGTGCTCGTCGGATCCCGCCTGGGCCCGTTCCGTGGAGGACGGCATGCGTTTGATCATACGACGCAGAATCGACGCAGGTTGTCCGGGCGGGTTCGCTGTTGGAACGCTGCCGCTCACGGGCCCCGGTCGGAGGCCCGGAGAGCACACCGGACGTCTCCGGCCACCGGCCCGAGACGCGGTTCCCGGGCCGGTGGCGCCCGGAGGAAGGAAAGCCATGACCGCGCTCGCACCGCAGGACACGCGGCCCGGCAGGCCGGATCCGCGACCGTGCGCCGCGCAGGACCTCACCGACGAGGAGCTGGGCGCCGGTCTGGTGCGCGGCAGCGAGGACTGCTTCGCCGCCGCCTACCGAAGGTGGGGCGCGCTCGTGCACTCCCTGGCCGCCCGGTCCCTCGGTGACAGCCGCGAGGCGGAGGACGTCACCCAGCAGGTCTTCATGGCCGCCTGGCGCGGCAGGCTCGGCTACCGCCCGGAGCGCGGCCCGCTGCCCGGCTGGCTCGTCGGCATCACCCGGCGCAAGATCGCGGACGCGCTCGCCGCCCGTACCCGCCGTGCCGAGCTGGCCGCCGCGACGGCGGCGCGGCTACGGCTCGTGGAGTCCGGCGCGGCCGGGGGCCCGGACTCGGCGCTGGACCGGGTCCTGGTCGGTACGGAGCTGGGGAAGCTGCCCCAGGTACAGCGCCGCATCCTGCACATGGCCTATTACGACGGCCTCCCCCAGACCCGCATCGCGGAACTGACGGGGCTCCCGCTCGGCACGGTCAAGAGCCATGTGCGCCGCGCGCTGCACCGGATCCGGCGTTCACTGTCAGGCGGTGACGCGGAGCGGTGACCGGGACGGATCGGCGGCAGGGTCGCGGGCGGGGCGACTACCGACGCACAACCGACGCGCAGTGCTCCGAAGCCCCGCGAGTGTGACCATGGGCGGGTGCGTCCGCCGCATCCGGACGCCTCGGGGAGCGTGATGCGTGACGACGAGGCACGGTGAGGCGAGCGGTAACCGGCCGATGCGGAGAGCCCATGACGACCAACAGCACGGAGAAGCCCGAGAAGTCCCTGCACTGCCTAGTGACCGGGGCCACCGGATACATCGGGGGCCGGCTGGTGCCCGAGCTCCTGGAGGCCGGGCACCGGGTGCGGTGCATGGTGCGCACCCCCCGGAAACTGCGGGACTACCCGTGGGCCGCGGACGTCGAGATCGTCCGGGGAGATGTCACCGACGCGGAGTCCGTCGCCGCCGCCATGGCGGACATCGACGTGGCCTACTACCTGGTGCACGCGCTGACGACCGGTGCGGACTTCGAGGAGACGGACCGCAGGGCGGCCACGGTCTTCGCGGAGTCGGCCGCCGGGGAAGGCGTCGGCCGGATCGTCTATCTCGGCGGGCTCACGCCGCCGGGCGTACCCGCGCGGGAGCTCTCGCCGCATCTGCGCTCGCGCGACGAGGTCGGCAGGATCCTGCTGGATTCCGGGGTCCCGACCACGGCCCTGCGGGCCGCGGTCATCATCGGATCCGGTTCGGCCTCGTTCGAGATGCTGCGCTACCTCACGGAACGGCTGCCGGTCATGGTGACGCCGAGCTGGGTGTCGACCCGGATCCAGCCGATCGCGGTCCGGGACGTGCTGCGCTACCTCGTGGGCAGTGCCCGGATGCCCCGGGACGTGAACCGTACGTTCGACATCGGCGGCCCCGACGTCATCACGTACCGCGAGATGATGCAGCGGTACGCGGAGATCGCGGCGCTCCCGCACCGGCTGATCCTGCCCGTCCCGATGCTGACACCACGGCTGTCCAGCCACTGGATCGGGCTGGTCACGCCCGTCCCCAGGTCGATCGCGCGGCCGCTGGCGGAGTCGCTGCGGTACGAGGTGGTGTGCCAGGAGCACGACATCGTGCGGTACGTGCCCGACGGGCCGGGGCAGCCCTTCACGTTCGAGAGGGCCCTGCGGCTGGCCCTCCAGCGGGTGCGCGAGGCCCGGGTCACCACCCGGTGGTCCTCGGCGTCGGTGCCCGGCGTGCCGAGCGACCCGCTGCCCACCGACCCCGACTGGGCCGGCGGCAGCCTCTACACGGATGTGCGGGAACTGGACGTCGAGGCGTCGCAGGAAGCCCTCTGGAAGGTCGTCGAGGGCATCGGCGGCGATCACGGCTGGTATTCGTTCCCGCTGGCGTGGGCCGTGCGCGGCTGGCTCGACCGGCTGGTGGGAGGGGTGGGCCTGCGCCGCGGGCGCCGGGACACCGACCGGCTGCGGGTGGGTGACTCCCTGGACTTCTGGCGGGTCGAGGAGATCGAACCCGGCCGGCTGCTGCGGCTGCGCGCGGAGATGCGGCTGCCCGGCCTGGCCTGGCTGGAGATGTACGCGGAACGGGACGAGCGGGGCCGGGCGCACTACCGGCAGCGGGCGCTCTTCCATCCCCGCGGACTGCTCGGCCACGCGTACTGGTGGAGCGTGTCGCCGTTCCACGCGATCGTGTTCGGCGGCATGGCCCGCAACATCGCACGGGCCGCCGCGGCGCTGCCGTCCTCCCCGGCGGCGGAGGAACACGGCGCGCTGTCCCGGTGACCAGCGCATCCGCCGGGGGCCCGCGGACGGAACAGGAACATGTCCACGCCCCCCACCAGGAGTTGCGCCATGACCGTAGCGGTCGTCCTCTTCACCGCCGATCTCCGTCTGCACGACCATCCACCCATGCATGCCGCGCTCGCGTCCTGCGACGAGGTCGTGCCCCTGTTCGTCCGCGACACGGGAATCGACGCGGCGGGGTTCGGCGCCCCGAACCGCCGCGCCTTCCTTGCCGACTGCCTGCGGGACCTCGACGCGGGACTGCGCGAGCGGGGCGGCCGGCTGGTGATCCGCTCGGGCGACGTGGTCGCCGAGGTGTGCCGGCTCGTCTCCGAGACCGGTGCGGGCGACGTCCATCTGGCCGCGGGGGTCAGCGCCTACGCCCATCGCCGCGAGGAACGGCTGCGGGCGGCCCTGGAGTCCGGCGGGACCCGGCTGCACGTCCACGACGGCGTGGTCACCGCGGTCGCGCCGGGCGCCGTGACCCCCGCGGGCTCTGACCACTTCGCCGTGTTCACCCCGTACTTCAGGCGCTGGTCCGGGGAGCGGATGCGTGACCCCTTCGGTGCGCCGCGAGCGGTACGGGTGCCACCGGGACCGGGGTCGCAGGACGTGCCGGTCCGCGCCGCCGTGTCCGGCGTCTCGGCAGGACTCGCCGAGGGCGGCGAGCGGGAGGCCCGCAAACGGTTCACGGCCTGGCGGCGCCACGGGCTCGCGGCGTACGAGGACCGCCATGACGACCTGCCGGGAGACGCCACGTCCCGCCTCTCGCCGCATCTGCACTTCGGCACCCTCTCCCCCGCGGAACTGATCCACCGGGCGCGCGCGGCCGGTGGCGTGGGAGCCGACGCGTTCGTCCGGCAGCTCTGCTGGCGCGAGTTCCATCATCAGGTCCTCGCGGCCAGGCCCGGCGCGGCCCGCCTCGACTACCGGACCCGGCACGACCACTGGCGGTCCGGGACCGCTGCCGCCGAGGAGACCGAGGCGTGGCGGCAGGGCCGCACCGGCTACCCGGTGGTCGACGCCGCCATGCGCCAGCTGCGCCACGAGGGCTGGATGCACAACCGCGGCCGACTGCTCGCCGCGGGCTTCCTGACCAAGACCCTGTACGTGGACTGGCGCGTCGGCGCCCGGCACTTCCTGGATCTGCTGGTGGACGGAGACGTCGCCAACAACCAGCTGAACTGGCAGTGGATGGCCGGAACGGGGACGGACAGCCGCCCCAACCGGGTGCTCAATCCGGTGCTCCAGGCCAAGCGCTACGACCCGGACGGCGACTACGTCCGACGGTGGGTGCCGGAGCTGGCGGCGCTGGCCGGGCCCGCCGTGCACGAGCCGTGGAAGCTGCGCGGCGCGGAGCGCGCCCGGCTGGACTATCCGGATCCGGTGGTGGACCTGGCCGACGGGCTGGAGCGGTTCAGGCAGGCGCGCGGACTGGAGTGAGCGCCGCGGGCGCGCGCGGGTGTGCCGGACGGCCGGCGCGGCGCCGCACCGCGCGGCACGCCGGTCCGGCGGCAACACACCCCTGCGGGCCCGGCGCCAGCGAAAATGCGGCCATGCCGACTCCCGACGCGCCGTCCGCCCCGGCCGGCCGTGCCACCGCGGACGAGCCGCGCGGCCATACGGCCCTGCTGCTCCTGTCGGCGGCGTCCGGCGCGGCGGACGCGTTCGTCTTCATCTGCGTGGGCCAGGTCTTCGCCGGGGTGATGACGGGGAACCTGGTCCTGCTGGGAGCCTCCGCCGCCGGGGCGGGCGAGGAGGGGGTGGCGCCGCGGGTGGTGGCGGCGCTCGTCTCTTACGGCTTGGGGGTGGCGTGGGGTGCGGTGGCGGGCGAGCGGGTGTGGCGGCGGGTGCCGGTCATGCTGACGGCCGAGGTGGCGCTGCTCGCCGCGGCCGCTGTGCTGTGGGGGCTGGGTCTGATCACGTCGGACGCGGACCGGCTGGGCCTGCTGGCCCTCATGGGGCTCGCGATGGGGATCCAGGCCCGCCTCCGCGCGACACCCACGAACTACTTCACCGGCACGCTGACCTCCCTCGTCGGCAGGCTGGCCGTGGGGTCCTGGCGGCGGGGTGACGGCTGGGTGGCCGGCCGGCTGGCCGCCGTGGTGGCGGGAGCGGCGGCGTCCGCGCTGGCCGTGCGCGAATGGCCGGGCACCGGGGCCGTGGCAGCGGCGGCGCTCGCCGCGGCGGCGCTGCTGATCGAGGCCGCACCGCGCCGGCGGTGAACCGGGGCGGGGCGCCGCGACCCGGCAAAAGGGAAGCCCCGGCCGGATCGGGGGAATCCAGCCGGGGCAGTTCTTGGTGTGTGCGCTCAGCGCGTCATCACATATAGGTGAACGATAAACCATTGGCTCGCGTTCCCGGGAATCCGCACCCCCGACTGTGATCCGAAGCACGGAAACACGGGACCGGACACCGTGAGCCGCTCGGCGGTCAGCGCTCCTCACGGAAGAGGACGTGCTGCCCGGCGGCCGGGTCGTACTTGCGCAGCACCAGCCGGTCGGGGTTGTTGCGGCGGCTCTTGCGCGTCACATAGCGCTGCCCCGTGCCTGCGGTCGAACGGAGCGTGACGACGGGACGGGCTTCACTTCGGGCCATGGGAACCTCCGTACTGGCGGACCGGACCCACCCTTGATGGGAACGGGATTCGTTTTCGTTCTGCCGGTGCAACGCGGTAGCGGGCGGCCGCATTCCCGCCCGGACCGGGCCCGGATTCCGCAGCGGGCGGGCGCAGGTCCGGCACTCGTCCACGACGGGTCCGGCACTCTTCCACGACGCCGTCACGCGAGGCCGTCACGCTCGTTGACCGCAGTACCCGGCACAGCGATCGACCGCCCGAGGAACGTGACCCATGCACCCGAAGAGCCTCCCCTCCCCCGTCGCGACCACCGCGATGGCCCCGCCCGCGCACTGACGGCGACGGGCCCGCCTCCACGGGGACCGCGCCCGCATATGCCCCGACGCGTCACGCCCGCACCGCACGGGTCCGGCACGAAAGGGCGCGCAGGGGGCCTTCGCGCGCCGGATCACTCGCCTCAACAGCCCTTGAAAGAAAGGCTGTTCGAATGATCACCGCGCCGCTCCGCCGCTGACATATGCCAGAAGCAAGAACGCGTCGAGTGTCGCCAAACCGCTTACGGGCCCAAGCCGGCTGTGCGACAGTCGTATTCGGTCCACCCTCAGACCTGGTTGTACCGCGCCTGTATCGGAGTACGTCATGCCGTCCCATCTGTCCGCGGACCGCCCCGCCCCCCAGCCGCCCGAGCGCCATGCCGTCGACGCGTTGATCAACCGGACGCGCCGGCTGCGCGGCGACGTGGACGCGGTGCGGCGCGACGCCGTGGCTGTCGACGAGGACGACCCGCAGCTGCGCTGGCAGCGCGCGCTCTGCGATCTGGCGGTCCATCACCTGGACGATCTCGGCGCGCACCTGGGACAGCTCAGGGAGGGTCTGCCGCCGGAGGCCGCGGAACAGCTCGCGGCCGAATTGTCGCTGGGCACGGGTCCGGTACCCCTCAGCGAGGAGCGGGCGGGTTCGCTGATCGGCCGGGTGGGCAGCGCCGAGTGGGATCTGCTGACGGACGAGGTCAGCTGGTCCGAGGAGCTGCTCCAGATCTTCGGCCGGACCGCGGAGGCCGGACCGCTCTCCCTGGACGATCTGCCCACCGTGCTGTTCCCCGAGGACCAGCCCTTGCTCACCGCTCTGGTGACGGACTGCCTGGTCGACGGAAAGCCGATAGACGGGGAGTTCCGGATCCACCGCCCCGACGGGGAGACCCGGACGCTGCACATGATGGGCGAGCCCGTCCTCGACACGGACGGCTGCACCGCTTCCATGTGGGCGGTCCTGCGCGACGTCAGCGAGCTGCGGCGCAGCCAGCAGACGGTGCGCCTCACCCAAGACACGCTCCGCCGCCAGCAGCACATCGACCGGACCGAGCGCCGGATCGCGGTCGAGCTGCAGGAGGCCGTGCTCCCGCCGTGGCGGGGTTCGCTGCGCCTCCCGGACCAGGGGCCCGGAGTCCTGGACATCGCTGCCCACTACCTGCCCTCCGGATCCGGCGAACTGATCGGCGGCGGCTGGTACGACGCCATGGAGCTGCCGGACGGCCGGACGCTGCTCACGGTCGGTGATCTGACCGGTCACGGCATCCAGGCCACGTCGGCCATGGCGATGATCCTCGGTGCGCTGCGCGGCATGGCGATGGCCGGCATCGACCCGGGAGCCCTGATGGGGCATCTGAACCAGTTGCTGGAGACATCGGTCCAGCCCGCGCTGGGCAGCGCGGTGTGCTGCCGGTTCGACCCCGCGACCCGCACCCTGGACTGGGCGCAGGCCGGGCACCCCGCACCGCTGCTGTTCCGCGACGGAACCGGGCACCCGCTGCCGCAGCCCGACGGCGTGCTGCTCGGTGCGGCCTCCGGCGTCGCCTACGAGCAGGACGAGGCGGCCCTGCTGCCCGGCGATGTGCTGGTGCTCCACACCGACGGACTGGCCCGGACCGACGACGGGCGGGGCGGCCTCCGTCAGGGGACGGAGGCGCTGCTCGGACTCGCGCCGCGTTTCGCCGTGGCCCGTACCGCGCAGGACTGTGTACGCGCCGTCGCCGAGGAGTTCGGCGGCGCGAGCCGGCTGGACGACGCCTGTGTGCTGATCGCCCGCATCGGGGCTTAAGGTCCGTGCCTGGGGTCAGATTTCAGAGCTCCTGGTCCGCTGCTTGATGACGGACCTCTGCGGCAGGGAACGCTCGATCTCCTCGCGCAGGTCCTCGATCTTCCCGTGGCCCGCGAACTGGCCGGTGAGCCGGTACATCTCGCGCAGCCGGTCCCAGGTGCGGTGCGAGGAGGTCTCTCCCATCGACACCAGGGCGAGCCGGGCGTAGCGGTCCGCCTGCTCGGGGTCATCCGCGATGAAGCACGCCGAGGCGAGCGAGATGTAGTCGAAGATCTTCGACCGCTGGCGCCCGTTGACCCGCAGTTCGAGTGCTTGTTTCGCGTGCCGCTGGGCCATGACGGCCGCCGAGGGCTCGTGCTCGGCGAGGGTGCGGAACGCCAGTGCCTGCATACCGTGCAGATCCGCCTCGTCGAACATCTGCATCCAACTGGGCGGTGGGACATCACCCTTGTCCGAGACGAAGAGCTCCTCGGCCAGGCCCAGCGTGCGCCGCATGGCCTGTCCCCGCCCCATGGACGCCTGTGCCCAGGCCTCGATGGTGTGGAGCATCGCCTGGGTGCGCGGCAGGACCATGTCGCCCGAGCCGGACTTGGCGAGCTTCATGAGGTCGAGCGCGTCGTCCGGACGGCCCAGGTGGACCATCTGACGGGCCGCCCTGGACAGCGCCTCGCCCGCGCGGGGGCGGTCGCCGCCCTCGCGCGCCGCGTGCGCCGCGATGACGAAGTACTTCTGGGCCGTGGGTTCGAGGCCGATGTCGTGGGACATCCACCCCGCCAGTACGGCGAGGTTGGCAGCCACGCCCCAGAGGCGTCGCTGCAGATGGTCGGGGTGGCGGTAGGCCAGCATGCCGCCCACCTCGTTGAGCTGGCCCACCACGGCCTTGCGCTGGAGGCCGCCGCCCCGGGAGGCGTCCCAGGCACGGAACACCTCCACGGACCGCTCCAGCGCCTCGATCTCCTGCGAGCCGATGGGCGCGGCCTCGTACCGGTCGAAACCGGCCGGGTCCGCGTGCACGGGATCGTCGATGCGTGGGGCGTCGGCCGCCAGTACGGGGTCGGTGTGCAGCCAGTCGTGCATGGGGCCGGCGATGGTGGAGCCGGCGGCGAGCGCGGCGCCCGCGCTCACCAAGCCGCGTCGGTTGAGCATGAGGTCCATTCCCGTGAATTCGGTGAGGACCGCTGCCGTCCGCTCGGGCGCCCAGGGGAGTTGGTCGGGATTGTGTTCCGTCCCGGTCTCTCGCCGTTTCCCCACACGCCCGCGCCGGCCGAACCCGAGGTCCTCGATGGTCACGACACGACCGAGCCGCTCGGTGAACAGGGCTGCCAGCACTTCAGGGACGGGATCGCGGGGGGACTCCCCCATGTCGATCCAGCGTCTCACCCGCGAGGTGTCGGTGGCGAGCTGGGGGTGGCCCATGGCCGCCGCCTGCCTGTTCACCATTCTCGCGAGTTCGCCCTTGGACCAGCCGGCAAGGCCGAACAGGTCCGACAGACGGGTGTTGGGTTCTCCGGTCACGTCAAGCCCCCAGGTTCTCGGCTGTGTTGACAGTAACCCCCTGTCAGATGCCCTGCGACTATTCGCCAGGGTTCGCCAGGGTCCGCCACATGGTCTGCCACCCGCGCGCCGGTGTCAGGTAGGAAAGCGCCACCCCGCCCGGCAGCCCTAGGTACTCCCCAGGGTGCCGAACGGCCGCCGGTCGGGGCGGCGCACGCAACTTGTCGGCGCACGAAGGGATCTGTCTCGCCCATGTACACAGCATCGTCCTCCGTGTCCGCCCCGCCCCGGCCGCTCCGTCCTCTCGGGTCGGGCGGCGGACCGTATCTCGACCCCCGCGCCGCTGTTCCGGCGCCCGGCATGGGTCGGGCCCGGCGTATGGCAGGGCCGGGTACCCCCTCCCTCAGCGGAAGACTGGACCTGTCCGGCCCGCAGGGCGCGCAGCTGAGGATGGCGATCGCCTCGGTGCACCGGATCTGCCCGGAGTTCAATCCGGTGCAGGTGCTGCGGCGCAGCGGCCGTTCGGTGCTGATCGTCGGCTCGACCGGACGCGCGACCGCGGTCGCCAAGTGCTTACTGGACCACTCCCCGGCGTGGTCGGAGCGGTTCCGCCACGAAATAGCGGCATACCGGGCGTTCGTCCGGCACCGCCCGCCGGTACGGGTTCCCCGGCTCATCGCGGCGGACCCGGAGAACTGCACCCTGGTCATCGAACGGATGCCCGGCCGGGTGGCGGCGCTGACGAGGCATCCGTCGGAGGCTCCGCCGCGGGCCGATCTGCGTGCGGTGCTCGGAGCGGTCAGCCGGGTCAACGCCTGGCGGCCTCCGTCCGGTCTCTTCGAGGCTCCGCTCGACTACGCGGCGCGCATCAACCGCTATCACGAGCTGGGGCTGTTCACCGACCGCGACCTGGGCGACCTGCAGAAGCTCCTGCACGGTCTGGCCCACGCGGGCGGCCGCCAGGGGATGGGGCAGTTCTGCCACGGTGACGCGCTGCTCTCCAACATCCTGTTGTCGCCCACCGGTCCGGTACTGGTCGACTGGGAGCACGCCGGCTGGTATCTGCCGGGGTACGACCTGGCGACGCTGTGGACCGTACTGGGCGACGCACCGGTGGCCCGGCGCCAGATCAGCCAGCTGGCCCAGGTCGCGGGCCCGGCGGCGCGGGACGCCTTCCTCGTCAACCTGATGCTCGTACTGACGCGGGAGATCCGTACGTACGAGACGGCCGTGCAGCGGGCCATGCGGGACACCGCGGGCCCCCGGACCGGTCAGGACCGGCCCGGCGCCCTCTCGTCGGGCGAGGAGCAGCGTCTGCTGCTGCGCCGGCTGCACGACGACTGCGCGATGGCCAGGCGGGCCGTACGGGCCGCGGTGGGCACTCGCTAGACCCTCCAGACCCTCCAGGGGGACGCGCGCTGCGGGTCCGGTGCCGACACACCGGACCCGCAGCGCGCTGTGTTGCGCCCGCCGCCGGACGGGCGCGCTCTCAGTGCGCGCGGACGATGTCCACGTCGGCAGCCTTCACGAAGGCGATGCGGTGACCGATCTGGACGGTCACGTACTTCTCCTTGCCCTTGAAGAAGGAGTGGTCCAGCGGGTAGGAGGCGTCGATCGTCGGCGCGTAGAAGAAGCCGGTGGGTGCCTCGCCGCCGCCGGGGTAGGACTGGCCCGCCTTGATCGTGTACTGGAGCGGCGTGCCCACCCGCTGGTCCGCGAAGTCGGCGGGGTACTCGGACTTCTCCGGGTACGCCACGCCGTACACGGGCACCTCGGTCCTGCCCGCCTTCGGCCTCACGACATATCCCGCGGTGGGGGTGGTGGTGCGGGTGCGGGCCGGGGTCTCGAACCAGGCCTTCTGGCCGTACCACCAGATCGCCGTCCAGCCGGGCGCGTGGCCGGCGACGACGGCCTGCTGGGTCGCGCTGATCTTGCTGCCCCAGTCGGCGGCGCAGTTGGTGCCGGGCGAGCCGTCGGTGTGCAGCCCCGGGTCGGAGAAGAGCGGTGCGTCGGTGGCGGGCCCGGTGTGGAGCGGGACGGCGCTGGAGCCCTGGACGGGCAGGTCTACGTCCTTCTCGCAGTCGCGGAAGGCCTGCTTGTTGTCCTTGAACCGCGGGTTGACGGTGATGAGTTCGCTGTTCTTGCGGGCCGTCGGCACGGTGGGCCTGCCGAGCAGGGCCATGAAGCGGTTCCAGTCCCAGTAGGTACCCGGGTCCCAGTGCATGCTCGCGGCGCCGGCGGCACTGGTGGGCGGTACCCCGTCGTGGCCGATGATGTGCTGGCGGTCGAGCGGGATGTCGTACTTGGCGGCGAGGTAGCGCACCAGTGCGGCGGTCGAGCGGTACATCTCGGGGGTGTACCACTTGGCGCCGTCGACGGCGACGCCCTCCTGCTCGATGCCGATGGAGTTGGAGTTGAGGTACCAGTTCCCGGCCTGCCAGGCGACGTCCTTGTTCTTCACCATCTGGGTCACGTGGCCGTCGCCGGAGCGCACCACGTAGTGGGCGGAGGTCTGCTTCAGCGGGTTCTGGAAGATGTCCAGGGTGGTGTCGAAGTCCTCCTCGGTGTCATGGAGGACGATGAATCTGATCTTGTTTGTGTGCGGCCGGTCCGCGGTGTCGTAGTTGCCGTACGTCTCCTTGTCGGCCGGGTCTCCGGTCTGCTGGTAGGCCGCCGGGACCCAGTCGCATTCGAGGCCGCGCGGGCACTCCGGCCGCACCCCGTCCGCACCGGCCTGCGCCGTGGGACTGAGCAGCGCGAGACTCAGTGCGCCGACGGTGGTGAACGCGACCGCGAGTCCGGTCCTCTGCTTGGACGTCATGACAACCCTTCTTGGAGCTGTGCGCTTTCCAGGCTTTGCGTCGTGCGCGCACACTCTGTGACCTGAGGTGAGAGGACGTCAAGAGCACCGTGGGGGCGATGGTTTGAGCCAGTGGACCAGACCACTGGCAGGGGTGCTGACCTGCGAAGGGCGGTGGGCGACGACTTTCTGACAACATCAAGTTTTGTATGACTATTCAGGACTGTGCGTACCCCGAACGGCCGAAGGGTAGTGCTCGCGCGGACACGACGAACCGCGTGACGCTCACGCGAAGGCTCATCGAAAGGCCGTACGCACATGGCTCAGCCCTTCACCCTGCCGGACTTCTATGTTCCGTATCCGGCGCGGCTCAATCCTCATGTCGAGGAGGCCCGACAGCACACCAAGGGGTGGGCGCGGGCCATAGGGATGCTGGAGGGGTCGGGTATCTGGGAGGAGAAGGACCTCGATTCCCACGACTACGCGCTGCTGTGCGCGTACACCCACCCGGACTGCGCGGCCGAGGTGTTGTCGCTGGTGACCGACTGGTACGTGTGGGTCTTCTTCTTCGACGACCACTTCCTGGAACTGTTCAAGCGCACCCCGGACCGCGAGGGCGGCAAACGGTATCTGGACCGGCTGCCCGCCTTCATGCCGATGGAGCGCGGCGCGCCGACGCCCGAGCCGGAGAACCCGGTGGAGGCGGGGCTGGCCGACCTGTGGGCGCGGACCGTGCCGGCGATGTCCGACGGCTGGCGGACCCGGTTCGCCGAGGCGACGAAGAACCTGCTCAACGAGTCGCTGTGGGAGCTCGCGAACATCAACGAGGGCCGCATCGCGAACCCCGTCGAGTACATCGAGATGCGCCGCAAGGTGGGCGGCGCCCCGTGGTCGGCGGGCCTGGTGGAGTACGCGGCCGGTGCGGAGGTGCCCGACGCGGTGGCCGGCGAGCGGGCGTTGCGGGTGCTGCGCGACGCCTTCTCCGACGCTGTCCATCTGCGCAACGACCTCTTCTCGTACCAGCGAGAGGTCGAGGACGAGGGCGAGAACAGCAACGGCGTGCTGGTCCTCGAACGCTTCCTGGAGTGCTCGACCCAGGAGGCAGCGGAGGCGGTGAACGACCTGCTGACGTCGCGGCTCCAGCAGTTCGAGAACACCGCCCTGACCGAGCTCGGTCCGCTCTGTTCCGAGAAGGCGCTGGATCCCGCGCAGACGACGGCGGTCCTGGCCTACGTCAAGGGCCTCCAGGACTGGCAGTCCGGCGGCCACGAGTGGCACATGCGCTCCAGCCGCTACATGAACGGCGGAGGGGCGGAGCAGGCGACGCCCGGGTTCGGGATGGCGGCCGCGTCGATCCGGTTCACCCCGCGGTCGGAATCGGCCAGGCTGCGCAGTCACACCTACCGGCCCTACCAGCACGTCGGCCCGTCCCTGCTGCCCGATTTCGACCTGCCGTTCGGCACGACGCTCAGCCCGCATCTGGAAGGGGCCCGGCTGCGGCTCGTCGACTGGTCGTCCCGGATGGGCATCCTGGAGGCGCAGCCGGGGGTGCCCGGTTCGCACATCTGGGACGAGCGGCGGCTGCTCGCGATCGACCTGCCGCTGTGCGCGGCGGGGATCCATCCCGACGCCACCCCGGACGAGCTCGATCTCTCGTCGCAGTGGCTTGCCTGGGGGACCTATGGCGACGACTGGTTCCCGGTGGTGCACGGGCGGGCCCGTGACCTCGCGGGGGCGAAGGTGGCCAACGCGCGTCTGTCGCGGTTCATGCCGCTGGACGGGACGGCCGCGCCCGAGCCGGTCAACGCGCTGGAGCGCGGGCTGGCCGATCTGTGGGAGCGCACGGCGGCGCCGATGGACGAGAGCGGTCGGCGCGCCTTCCGTACCTGCATCGAGGACATGACGGCGAGCTGGGTGTGGGAGCTGGCGAACCAGGCGCAGAACCGGATTCCCGATCCGGTGGACTACGTAGAGATGCGGCGGATGACCTTCGGCTCCGACCTGACGATGAGTCTGTGCCGGCTCGGGCACGGCAGGAAGGTTCCTGCGGAGATCTACGACAGCGGCCCGCTGCGCTCCCTGGAGAACGCGGCGGCGGACTACGCCGCGCTGCTCAACGACCTCTTCTCGTACCAGAAGGAGATCGAGTACGAGGGCGAGGTGCACAACGGCGTCCTGGTGGTGCAGAACTTCTTCGGGGTGGACTATCCGACCGGGATGCGGCTCGTGTACGACCTGATGAAGTCGCGGCTGCGGCAGTTCCTGCATGTCGCGGAACACGAACTCCCCGTGCTGTACGACGACTTCGGCCTGGATGACGAGGCTCGCGAGATCCTTGCGGGGTACGTGCTGGAGCTGAAGCACTGGATCGCGGGCATCCTGATCTGGCACCGGGGCTGCCGGCGTTATCGCGAGGAGGATCTGCGCCACGGTGCGGCTGCCCCGTGGCACCTCAGCGGTCCCACGGGGCTCGGCACTTCCTCTGCCCGGGTGTCCTCGCTCTTCGGTCAGCTCTCGGGGGTCAGTGGGTAGCTCTCTCCGGCGAGCGCCCTGAAGGTCTTCGTGCCGCTCGGGAACAGGGTGCTGCTGACCGTCACCTCGCGGGTGCGGCTCGCCGTGATCACCACACGGCGGGCCGTTCCCGAGGCCCATTCGATGTCGACCGTGAACCCGCCCCGGGCGCGCAGGCCTCGCACCGATCCGTCCGGCCAGCCGGCCGGGAGGGCGGGGAGGATCTCGACCGTGCCGTGCTGGCTCTGCAGCAGCATCTCCGCGACGCCGGAGGCCGCACCGAAGTTCCCGTCGATCTGGAACGGCGGGTGGTTGTCCCAGAGGTTGGGCAGGGTGGAGGTCTTCAGCTGCTCCGAGAGCATCTTGTGGGCGTGGTCGCCGTCCCGCAGCCGCGCCCAGAAGTTGATCTTCCAGGCCTTGGACCAGCCGGTGCCGCCGTCACCGCGGGCGCCGAGGGAGACCTTGGCCGCTTCGGCCCACGGGCTCCCGGCCTCGATCTGCCGTCCGGGGTGGAGGCCGAAGAGATGGGAGACGTGACGGTGGTCGTCGGCCGGGTCGTCCCGGTCGGTCTTCCACTCCTGGAGCTGGCCCCACGAACCGGTCCGCAGTCCGGGGTCGATCTGGTCCAGGGCCATCTCCAGCCTGCCCCGGAAGGTCGCGTCGTCACCCAGGGTGCGGGCGGCCTCCAGGGTGCTGGTCAGGAGGTCGTGGACGATCTGCTGGGACATCGCGGCGCCGGCGGTGAAGTCGCCGTGCTCGGGCGAGTAGCTCGGGGTGACGACGAGGAGTCCGTCACGGGGGTCGGTGCGCAGACTGTCCAGCCAGAACTCCGCGGCCTCCTTCATCGCCGGGTAGGCGGTGGCGCGCAGGTAGTCGGTGGAGCCGTTGAACCGGTAGTGCTCGTACATCTGCTGGGTGAGCCAGGCTGCGGCCTCGGGGAACCAGAACGAGGTGGAGTAGTCGTGGACGCCGGTGAAGCCGTAGGGGTTGGTCTCGTTGTGCACGACCCAGCCGGCGCTCCCGAACATCTCCTTCGCCGTGCGGCGGCCCGGCTCGCGCATGGCCTCGACGTATCGGTCGTAGGGCGCGGTGGTCTCGGCGAGGTTGGTGACCTCGGCGAGCCAGTAGTTCATCTGGAGGTTGATGTTGGTGTGGTAATCGGCGGACCAGGGCGGAGTGGTGGAGTTGTTCCACACGCCCTGGAGGTTGGCGGGCAGTGAGCCCTCGCGCGATGAGGCGATCAGCAGGTAGCGCCCGTACTGGAAGAAGAGCACCTCCAGGGCCCGGTCGGCCGGAGCGGTCCCTCCGGTGTACCCGCTGAGCAACTGGTCGGTGGGCAGCTCTGGATCGGGCAGTTGCTGGCCGACGTCGAGTGCCACCCGGTCGAAGAGGGCGCGGTGGTCGGCCGTGTGGGCGTCGCGGACCTGCTCGTAGGTGGCGCCGGCCGCGGCGTCGACGGCGGCGGTGACCTTGTCGTGCGGGTCCGCGCCCCGGTAGTCCGGATAGGTGTCCGCGTAGTCGGTCCCGGCGGCGAGGAAGAACCAGGCGCTGTCGGCGCCGGTGACGGTGAGGCTGCCGTCGCCGCCGGCGGTGACGGTGCCGCCCTTGGTGCGGACCCGGAGCTGGGCTTCGAAGCGGAGCCCGTTGTCCTGGAGCGCTCCGCGTACGGTGAGCCGGTCGCCGGTGGCGGCTGCGGTGAAGTCGCTGCGCGGCGAGGTGTAGCGCAGCGTGAGGGTCACCTGTCCCGGCCGGTCCGCCGTGAACCGTCCGCCGATGACCGCGCCCGGGTACGAGGCGAAGTACTCCCTGGTGTGGGCGGCCCCGTCCCGGGTATAGCCGACGGTCGCGAGCGCGGTACGCAGGTCGAGGGCCCGGCGGTAGGAGGCGTCGGGGGCGGCCGGGGCGCCCGGCACGTCGATCATGAGGTCCCCGAAGACCTGGTAGGCGCCATAGCCGCGGCGCGACTGGCCGAGTTCGGCGGCCACGGCGTCGGGGCCGAGGGCGCCCTCGGCGTCGAGGCGTTGCCGGACGGCGTCGAGGGTGCCGGGTCTGGGTGCGGTCCAGTTCCCGAAGTCGTATCCGTCGGCCGAGCCGGGCCCGCCCGACCACAGGGTCTTCTCGTTGAAGGTGAGGCGTTCGGTGGCGAGCGTGCCGTGGACGCTCGCGCCGAGGGCGCCGCCCCCGATCGGCAGGGATTCGCTCTCCCAGTCGGCGGCCGGGGCGAGGTAGTGGAGCACCGGGTTCGGCAGCTCCCTCGCCTCTCTCACCTTCACCGATTCATCGGAGGTACCGGCGGCGGCCGCCGTACCGGACAGGCCCGGAACTCCCAGTGCCAGAGCCCCAGTTGCGCCGATCGCAGTCTTCATCGTGGTGCGTCGCGTCATCCCGGATGTCATGCCGAACGACGGTAGAGGTCCGACGACTACTTAGACAAGACGAATGACAAAGTCGCCTCTTGGACAGAGGCGGGATGTGTTCGGTGGAAGTGCCCCCGCCGGACCGGACAGCGCGGGCTGCGCGACGGCCCGGCAGACGGCAGGCCCTGAGGGCTGTGGCTCAGCCCTGCTGGAAGAGTTCCGCGGGCAGCGGCTTCAGAAGCGTGTACAGGTCATCGGTGATCGGACGGTCCCAGCTGGCGATCGTGACGAGCACCCCGTCGCTGCGGTCGAACTGGACGCAGGCGATCCGGCTCTCGGAGAGCTTGACGCGGCGGACGATCAGCAGGTTGTCGCCCTGCATCACGGGCATGTCCTCGGTTCCGGTGACCTCGACCGGCTCGTCGTTCTCCAGCGCGAGCAGCAGCTGGGCCACCTCGAAGGGGACCTGGCCCTCCTCGGTCTCGCGGGCGGGCGAGCCCTCCGGGAGGTTACCGATGATCATCGCGGGGCCGCGGCCGCCGAACAGGTCGTAGCGGAGGAAGACGCCCTGACAGCTCCCGTCGGGGGCGGGCAGCAGACCGGCGCCGAGGTTTCCGGGCCAGTCCCCCGGGTCCATGGCCAGGACGTCGAAGTCGGGGCCCGCGGGTGTGGCGGCGCTACGGCGGCGGAGGAAGGACATGCGGACATGTTACGTGGCCGGGCTCACGTCGCGGAGCCCGGTCCCGCAGGGGCCCGGACGGCAGCGGAGGGCACCCGTCCGGCATCCGGTCACCCCGCGTCCGACTCCGCCGCGAGCCTCTCCAGTACGGCGACGGCGACGGCGGCCCGGTCGTGCGGCACGAAGAGGTGGTCGTGGTGGAATCCGGCCACCACGTTGCAGCTGATCCCCGCGTCGGTGAGGGCGAGGGAGACCGCGGCGGTCAGTCCGACGGCGTCCAGCGCCGAGTGCGCACGGAGCGTGATCCAGCCCGCGGGGTAGGAGTGGCTCAGCCCAGCCGCCACGGCCTCCGTCTCCGGCAGCACCAGCGTGAGCCCCTCGGTCTCACTCACCGTGACGGCAGGGGAGGCTCCGGCGGGCACCACGCCGTCGGGCAC